>JALYTT010000174.1 GCA_030854145.1 Chloroflexota bacterium
GTAAGAGGTGCCCGTATTCTTTGAGGTTGGCGCCACAGCCAGCCGAGTTGAGGATGATGGCGTCACAATCGTATTGATCGAATACATCGATATTGCGCCGTGCCAGTTCTCTGCCGCCCGCGGCCTCACCAGCGTGAATATGCAGCGCGCCACAACACTGTTGCTGGGGCGGCGTAATCACCTCGCAACCGTTCGCCGTCAGCACGCGAATCGTGGCCTCATTGATGTCGCGAAAAACCTGATCCATGATACAGCCGCTAATGAAACCAACCCGGTAGCGCCGGCGGCCTAGCGCCTGCGTGATCTCCGGCAGTGGCGTTGGCAGCAGCGGCCCACGCGCGGAGGCCATTAACGATTCTGGCGTCTTCAGTTGGTCCCGGAAGGGAGTTGGCAGTGCGTTCGCCAGGTCCAGCAGTCCCGTGCGATGCATAAGCGCCTGGAGACCGCTGCGCTGGTAGAGTTTCAGCCCGGCAAAGACCAGCATGGTGATCAGTCGCGAAGGGAGCATGACATCGAAGAAGATACGGCGCATAAGACGTGTTTTGGGACTCTCAAGCGTATAGGCCTGCACTGGCCATTCCGCGTGTTCATCGGCAATGTGCAGTGTGGGATAGGCGACTTCAAGCTGTATTTGCTCGCGCGCGGCCTCGATCAGCTTGCCAAATTGGACCCCCGAAGGGCAGGCAGTCTCGCAGGCGCGGCA
Source organism: Chloroflexota bacterium (assembly GCA_030854145.1). Next base: position 704 of record JALYTT010000174.1, read on the forward strand.
GCCTAAACAGCAATACATGTGGTCCACGAAATCGGGAGAGATTTCCAGGCGCCCCTCGGCCACCGCCTGCATCTGATAGATACGCCCGCGTGGCGAGTCCATCTCTACCCCAAGCACTGCGTAGGTCGGGCAGGTAGGCAGGCAGAAGCCGCAGTGAATGCACTGGCGCATAAGGTCATAGGTATGCGTATGCCGCCGCAGCGGTCCCTCAACAGGCGCGGTAATCTTTGGGGTAAGTACCTGTATATGTGCTGATTCAGGGAACATTGGAACCTCCCAGGGTGGACCCGCAAGGGGTACCGGTACATAGTGAGACTACGGCCGCGTGGGTAGCGGTTGGGCTGCGATTACAGTGACTTCCTGGCGATTGTGAAAAAGCTGGCGTGCCCTCACAATCGCATAGCGTTTGCTAAGCAGATCCAGCGCCTCGCGCAGCGTCCGCAGAGGGTTGATCTCCGGCGTGGCGTGGGGCAGCTTGAATACGCTGATGATGATGCCGTCGGCGCGCAAGCACCTGCTGGCCTGCGCGAGCAGGCGCGCGGCATCGCGGGCATCCATACGCATATCGTTGGCGATCACATCAAAGCGTCTATGGCGCTGGATGGCCTCCTCTAAATAATGTTCGGCGTAGCCCCGGTAATGCTCCAGGTGCGGCTGACCCTTCAGGCGTGGATCAAGGCTCGCCGGGTCGATGGCCATCACGCTCATGCCAGCCTCCAACAACAGGCGTGTCCACCCGCCAGGCGCCGCGCCCAGGTCAAGCGCCTGGCCAGTCGATGGTAGCTCTACGCCAAACACGTCAAGGGCCTCTAACAGTTTGAATTCGGCCCGGCTGACCTGTTCGGGGGTTTGCGCGAAGTGCCGGGCGCCTCCGGGCCACGCGCTCAGGTTCTCCTCGACGCTAGAGATGCCTATACAGGCTTTTTCCGCCATGCAAAGCACCGAGACAACGATGCGCGGTTTTTTGATGGCCTCGACCGCTCCGGTCTCTTCGGCGATGGCCCCGGCGAGCGTCTGGTTGATCAGCCCACCACTGTACGGCCGCGAGACGCGTTGCTCTTCAGCGTGGACGATGCGTGTCTGCACGGCGAAACGCTGCCCGCGCTCCAGTTGCGCAAAGGTTGGCAGGTCCGCTACCGCCAGGGCCAGCGTGCCTATATCCTGTTCGCTATTGGTCAGTTCGACTATGGCCTGCACCGGCGCCAGGTGGCGCACGAAGATGGGATGTTCTCTGGCCGCCAGGCGCGCGATCCCTGGGACATCGGGGGCGCTACACAGCGCGATCTCCGGTCCCAGTTCGTCAACAACCGCCAGCCGCTTATCAAGGCGTTGCAGTTCGCTCAACGCCGCGTTCAGGAATTCCGGGTGTGCTGTTACAAGCAGCAGATTTGTTTGACTCACAGGCCTCCCACAAAACGTCCTTGCACGAATGTTCCCTTTGGATCAAATTGATGCTTTAGCCGCTGCATCAGGCTAAAATCTGAGCCTGGCTCGCCCCACACACTGATGCGACGCTTGAGGCCCACCGGACAGCGTTCAACGACCAGGCTGCCGCGCGCGTCCCTGGCGTGCTGGCGCAGTGCCGTGATGGCCTCGACCAGGCGCGCTGTCGCATCACCTGGTCGCAGCTCGATAAAGAGCACGCCGTTGCCCGCGTGTGCCACGATAGCCGCCTCCAGGTTTTGCTGGCGGCAGATGCGCTCAACCGTTTGCAGGTAGGGGACAACCTGATTGACCAGGATGGCGACTTTACAGGTAACCGCTCCCTGTAAATGTTCACGCACGACCCGCCAGAAACGCTCCTGTTCCTCTCCCATGAGATCATCGCCTATCAGCGCGCCGTGCTGGCGCGCCAGCAGCCGCGCCTCGTCGATTTGACGATTGATGGAGACAACACTACCCTCGAAGTTGACGGCCAGCGTATAGCCGTTCGTGGGCAGGTTCAGGTGGAAGAGATCGCTCATATCATTGGCCGCCCCCGGATCGATCAGTTCCAGAGCGCTCGGTGTCAGCAACGAGCCTAGTGTGGCGATCACGGTCTCCATGGCCTCCGCCGCGCCCGCAAATGTCAGCAGCAGCGTGCGCTCCATAGGTGGAATGGGGTGGAGCTTGAAATTTGCCTCGACAATAATGCCCAGCGTCCCCAGCGATCCAATGTAGAGCTTGTTGAGGTCATAGCCGGCGACATTCTTCACCACGCGCCCGCCGCTGCGCGCTATCTCTCCGCTGGCTTGCACGGTGCGCAGGCCGATCAGCAGGTCGCGGGCGGTGCCGTAACGCAGACGCCTGGGACCGCTGGCGTTGGTGGCCAGGATGCCGCCAATGCTGGCCTGCTCCATATTCGGCGGGTCAAGCGCGAGGTGCTGGCCCTTGCTGGCTAACTCATGCTGCAAGGCGGCCATGGTGATACCCCCCTCCACGTGACAGGTGAGGTCAGGGCCTTCGTGCTCCAGCAGGCGCGTCAATGCCTGTGTCTCGATCACGACATCGATCCGCTCCGGCATGCCGCCTAGATTGAGGTGCGAGCCACCCCCGCGCGGCATCACAGTCACATTGAGCTGGTTCGCGAGCCTGACAGCCTGAGCCACCTGTTCGACTGTATCTGGGATAACTACCAGACGTGGCAGCAGACCATCTACCGCGTAATCGCGTAGCATGTCGGGGTCGGTGATTATCTGGGCAGTAGGAATGTGCTCCTGAAGTGTAGCTGTCAGTTGTTCAAACTCACCCATGATTCTCAATCACCCCCCCAAATACGACAAGCGCGACGAGAAATGTCGATACAGGTCATAGCTCTGCCCTTCCCCTGTCTGCCCTTTTTCCAGTCCAAGAAGTATAGCCCATATTATAGCATATCTGGGGTGCCAGGGCGCGCATCTCCGTGCATATGAAACCATCGGCGTTGTTCAAACGCATTTATTACGTGCGCATTGAGTGCCACACTATTTGCTGAACTTACTAGGGGAAGATCTATGTTACAGTTAGGTTGGAAAGCCGGTCCTGAACAATATGCACCGGTCGAACTGTGCGATTACGCGGTTGCTGCCGAGCAGGCGGGCTTCGATTCGATTGATGTGAGTGACCATTTTCACCCGTGGGCTGAGGTGGGCCAGGCCGCGTTTACCTGGACATGGCTTGGTGCGGTAGCCGCGCGCACGAGCCGTATCCATATGGGACCAGGCGTAACCTGCCCTATTTTGCGCTATCACCCCGCCATCATTGCCCAGGCAGCGGCCACCCTCTCCTGCTTTGCGCCGGGGAGAGTCTGGCTCGGCCTTGGAACTGGGGAAGCGTTGAACGAGTACGCCGCCACCGGCCAGTGGCCGGACTACGAGGAGCGTCAGGCGCGTATGGCCGAGGCGATTGAGCTTATCCGCGCGCTCTGGAGTGGTGAGCAGGTGACCTATGAAGGCAAATATTACCAGACGCACAAGGCGAAGCTCTATACGCCGCCTGCCGCGCCGATCTCGATTTTGATCTCCACGCTGGTTCCCGAAAGCGCCGGTTTCGCCGGGAAATATGGCGATGGGTTAATGACTGTTGGTGGAAAGCAGCCTGAGATCTACCAGCAGCTCTTCAAGAGCTTTGAGCAGGGGGCGAAAGAGGCTGGTAAAAACCCGTCGCATATGCCTAAAGCCATCGAAATCAACGTGGCCTACACCAACGACCTGGATGCCGCTGTGACGGAGATGAAGAAATACTGGGCTGGTACCTTCGTGCCCGCGCTCTTCGATCAGAAAATCTACACGCCGAAGATGTCCGAGCAGAACGGCGAGAGCGTCGGCGCGGATACCATTAAGAAGATGTGCTGCTTCTCGTCTGACCCTGACGATCACGTCAAGTATATCCAGCAGTGTATCGACCTGGGCTTTGACCGTCTCTTCATCCATTCGGCGGGACCCGACCAGCGCGGCTTCCTCGAAAGCTACGGCCGGGATATCCTCCCGAAGGTGCGGCAAAGCAACAAGTAAATCTCAAAACATGGTGCTCAGCACCATGTTTTAAAGCTGTTTGACATCGGCGCAGCGTCCCGGTGTGGGGAAGAGCTTGCCGGGATTGAACAGGTCGTCGGGATTCCAGGCGCCGCGCACCTGCAGCATGACGCGCAGATCGACTTCGCTGAAGACGAGCGCCATCTCCTCCCGTTTCTCGATGCCGACGCCATGCTCGCCGGTAATGGTGCCGCCAGCCTCGGCGCAGACCTCAAGGATCTCGTGTCCGGCCTGGCGCACGCGCTCGACCTCGCCGGGTATCTGCGAATCGAAGAGAATCAGCGGGTGCAGGTTGCCATCTCCGGCGTGGAAGACGTTCCCGACGCGCAGCCCATAGTGCTCGCAGATCTCGCTGACGCGTCGTAGCACATAGGGAAGCTTCGTGCGCGGGACCACGCCGTCCTGAACGTAGAACTCAGGGCTGATGCGCCCGACCGCGCCAAAGGCATTCTTGCGCCCCGCCCACAGCAACTGGCGCTCCGTTTCATCGGCGGCGATGCGTACCGCGCGGGCGTGATGCTTGTTGCTGATGCTGACGATCTGCTCTACCTGCTCGGCGACGTGCTCGCTCATGCCCTCGGCCTCGATCAGCAGCACTGCCGCCGCGTCCATCGGGTAGCCCGCGTGCATATCCGCCTCGACCGCTTGCAGGATCAGGCGGTCCATCATCTCGATGGCGGCGGGGATCAGGCCGCTGGCGATGATCTCTGAGACGGTGTTTGAGGCGTCGTCCATGGTATCGAAGACTGCTACCAGAGTTTTGACGGCTTCGGGCAAGTGAACGATCCTGGCGATGATTTTGGTGACGACGCACAACGTTCCCTCGGAGCCGATGAGCAGCCCGGTTAGATCATAGCCAGGGGTATCCTGTGTCCAGCCCCCAACTTCTACAATCTCGCCCTCGGCCGTCACGATCTCCAGCCCCAGCACATGATTGGTAGTGACGCCATAGATCAGCGTGTGCGGGCCCCCGGCGTTCTCGCCCACGTTGCCGCCAATCGTGCATGAACGCTGGCTGCTGGGGTCCGGCACATAGTAGAAGCCGCCGGGGTTCAGGGCGTTGCTCAGGTGCAGGTTGACCAGGCCAGGCTGCACGACTGCCCGCAGATTGGCGTAATCAATTTCTAAGATACGGTTCATACGCGTAAAGACGATGACGATGCCGCCATGAACAGGCACGGCTCCGCCGCTCAGGCCGGTTCCCGCGCCTCGCGGCACCACGGGCACCTGGTAGCGCCCGGCGATCTTCACGATGGCCGCCACATGCTCTGTGCTGGCTGGCAGCACGACAATATCGGGACTCCCGCGATCAATCGAGGCATCATATTCATAGAGCATCAGGTCGTAGGGATGATGTAAAACGTAACGCTCTCCAAGTACGTTCACCAGCTCGCGCACCACCTGCGCTTTGCGCTCCGCCGGCATGCGCTCATAGACGGAACGTGTTGCTGTGGTGGGAGAAAGCTCTATAATGCTCATTGCTTGCGCCCCTTCCAGATCACCAGCGAAAAGCCAATCAAACTACGAATTGCTTTGAAAAGACCGATCTCTGCGCGTCACTTCTCCTAGTGTACCGCATTCTTGTCAGGATACGCAATTGTATTTCTTTTGACTTACCCCCGATCCTGTAGGGCGTGGCTTGCCTCATAGGCGTGAACGGAAGCCGAATCGTGCCGTCTTCCGTAGGGCGTGGCTTGCCTCGCCCTACGGATACGCCCGCTTTTCGCTTATCTTTGTCTTACATTCACGCCTATGTGGCTTGCCTCGCCTATCCTGGTAGCTATCAGCACGGCGAGGCAAGCCACGCGCTACGGGATCGGGGCCTCCCCTGCGAGGGCCATGTTCCAGAGGCCAAGCTGGCTGGCGTGTGGCTTAATGGGTCAGCCGCCCCGGCAGGTACGCTGCGTGTGCGGCGGCGAGATCGTCGTACACGGCTTCGGCTTTGCTGTACGACATGACCAGGGGATTGGCGGCCAGCGCCTTGATGGCATCCTGGCGCGATCCCCAGAGCGCGGCCCTGGCAGCGGCGCCCTCGTACTCGGCGAGCAGGGTGATCAGCCCGCGCTGGTCAAGAGCGATGCCGCCGTCTCCCTGAGCCAGCGGGCTGGCCCCGCGCGCGTCAACCCGGCAGGGCAACTCGACAACGCGGTCGTTGGGCAGGAAGTTGATGGCCCCGTTGTTCGGCACGTTCAACACCCATTCCTCACCTGTGTCGTGTAGGATGCTGCGCAGGATGTCCAGCACAAAGTCGCCGAATCCACCACTGCCGCGCATCTTTACCAGGTGCGGCACCTCTTTCTGCGCCTCTTCGCGGTAGTGGGCGAGAATATCTGGTAGCAGGGCCAGAATATCCTCTGCGCGCGAGGTGGCTTTGTGCTGCAGGAAGTGCAGCACGCGTTCGGGAAAGTAGTAGTAGTGCAGGTAATGGGAGGGGATGGCTCCATAGCGCGCCGTCAAGGTGATGTGCATAACTTCCTGGTAGTTCTCCGGCGTCATTTCAGGGTGCGCCTCGATGTAGTCCCGGCACCAGGCGACGATCTGCGGCAGCACGTCAATGCCGTCGCGCCAGACCGCTGTGGTCCAGTTGCCGTGATTGAGTCCCACTGTGCGATAGTACAGCCGCTTCCCTGGCTCCACAGTGATGCCTGCTTGCTCGGCGCTGCCTGGAATCTCATGCACGGGGCCGTCGCACATGCCGATGAGGCGCACGCTGCTGCAATGCGCGACGGCTTCTGTGACGATGTTGCTGGGATTGGTATAGTTGAGCAGGAAGGCGTGCGGCGCGACGCGCTCCATCTCGGCGGCGATCTCCGCGACAACCGGCACGGTGCGTAGCGCGTAGAAGAAGCCCCCCGGCCCCACGGTCTCCTGCCCGATCAGCCCGTGGCGCAGCGGAATCTGCTCATCGAGCCGGCGCGCCTGCATGCCGCCCGTGCGGAACGCGGTCACCACAAAGTCGGCATCGCTGAGCGCGGCGGTGCGATTGGTGGTGCGTTCAAGCGTAATATCGGCCCCGGCCTGCCTGAAAAACTTGCTGCCAAGGGTGTAGATCAGTTCCAGACCATCCTCGTTGATATCCATCAGCGTAATGTGACAGCCCTTGAACGTCTCCGCATCATGAGCCAGCGAGCGCATCAGGCCCGCGCAGTATGGGCTGCCCCCGCCGATCACCGCGATCTTTGCGCGCTGCTTTCGTGGGGCTATCGGAGCGTGTTCTTGAGTCGAAAATGTTTCTACCATGTATGGTTATTGCTTTCGTCGTAGGAAGGATACATCGTTCATTATCTGGCAGCGTATCACGGCGACCGGCGACCGTCAAGCTCAAGGAGGCGGCCCTGATCCGCGTAGGGACGGGGCGCAGGCCAGCGGCGCCCCTACATGCCGCATCCCTACGCGGGCGCCATATCCCTTGGCGCTATTCATCTGGGGTTTCGTAGGTACACGACATAGCCATCGAAAACGAAGCGCGGGTATTGGCCCTGGCGGTGGACCACAAAGCGCGCAAAGGCTCTGGCTCCGCGCGAGTCCAGGGGAAAGACATAAGCCAGTCCGCACTACAGCCGCACTCTCTACCCTCCACAAGAACAGCAAACGCTCCTTTGCCACTATGTGGTTTGAGTTCTGACAGAACCACATAGTGGCAAAGGAGCGACACTTCTGTTATCTATTGTTTTGGGCTATACTCTATGCATGGGCACAGTAGTTAAAAGCAATGCAAATATTGTCTATAATTGTCACTACCATGTGGTGTGGTGTCCCAAATATCGGCGCAAAGTACTGGTAAACGGGATTGATGAGCGATTGAAAGTACTCATCCAGGAATGTGTTGAGCGGTGGCAACAGGAGTTTGTACAGGTAGAGGTCATGCCCGATCATGTCCATTTGCTGGTTGGATGTGATCCACAATTTGGCATTCATCGCTTAGTCAAGTTTGTCAAAGGCGCAACCTCTCACCAGTTGAGGTTGGAGTTTCCTATCCTCAAGCAAAAACTTCCGAGTCTTTGGACCAATAGTTACTACGTCGGGACAACTGGAGGCGTGACCCTAGAAACCGTCAAACGCTATGTTGAGAACCAGAAGGGCAAGTAGCCATGAGTGTGAAACGGGCCTACAAATATCGTTTTTACCCAACAGATGAGCAAGCACACAACCTTGCTCAGACCTTTGGGTGTGTCCGTTTCATTTACACTTGGGCACTCAACACGCGCAAATATGCGTACTTTGACCATGGCATCAAGCTGTATACCAAAGGTTTGAGTGCAGCAATTACCGACCTGAAAAAAGCCGAAGGGACCATGTGGCTATCCGAAGTATCAGCCGTTCCTTTGCAGCAAGCCTTGAGGCATCTGGACACGGCGTACAAGAACTTCTTCAAGAAGCAGGCGAAATATCCCATGTTCAAAAAGAAACACCACGCCCAATCAGCTACCTATACTGACAATGCTTTCGTCCTGAGAGATGGCATGTTCACCCTGGCAAAGCACAAAGAGCCATTGCCTATCGTCTGGTCGAGGCCCTTGCCAGAGAAAGCAAAGGCTTCAAGCGTGACCGTTTCCAAAGATAAAGCAGGCAGATATTTTGTCTCGATCCTGATAGAAGAGGATATCCAGCCACTTCAACCAGAAGAGCAATGTGTAGGGGTTGACGTGGGATTAAAGTCGTTTGCAGTGCTTTCCGGTGGTGAGAGCATAGCCAACCCCAAATACTATGCTCATTCGGAGAAGAAGTTAGCGAAAGCACAGCGTCAGTTGGCAAAGAAACGCAAGGGGAGTAAAAACCGAAATAAGGTACGAAAGATCGTTGCTCGCATCCATGCCAAGATTGCCGATCAGAGACGAGATTATCAGCACAAACTCTCCACAAGGCTCATCCGTGAAAACCAAACGGTGTGCGTCGAGAGTTTGGCGGTCAAGAACATGCTCAAAAACCACACGCTTGCAAAGGCGATGAGTGATGTGGGTTGGTCTGAGTTCTTACGACAATTAGAGTACAAAGCGAAGTGGTACGGGCGGACCCTGGTCAAGATTGATCGTTGGTATCCGTCGAGTAAGACGTGTAGCGCCTGTGGGTACGTGCTGGAATCCTTGACGCTTGATGTGCGTGAATGGGTGTGTCCGGTTTGCGGCGTCTGTCACGACAGAGACGCAAACGCCGCTCAGGTGCGCCGTTTCGGCGCGTGTAAGATCCTCCCTTGAGGGGAGAAAGGTTGAGAACAAACAAAGACCTTTAGGACAACCAACCTACTTGGCGGGGAAACCCAAAGAGGAAAGCAGCATGTTGGCAAAGCGGAGAGTGATGGAAGATATGTACGACACAGCTCTGCAAGTCCTGTATGCACGAAGCCCCGCAAGGGGTAGAGGTGAAGCTGATCTGCTGAACCCAAGTTTCCAGTGGTCTAAGCGTTGGCCCGTCACAGCATATCTGAAGTGACGACATCGGAATACCTACCTTTTCATTGCGGGTAGGGAACGTTCTCTCCGATGGACGACCAGTAATGAACTGGTTGAAGGAAACCAAAGGGCACCTACACATACTACCACGTCTTACACGCGTAAATACGGGATCGCCTACAAGTCGAGAGGCTCATGGCGACGGAGTTTCGATAGTAGTCCGCGCTGGTGAATAAGTAAGCCAGTACATGGCGAAGCGAAACAGGGAACACCGAAAACTAACGTAGGGAGGTGCGCGAGATGCGTACAGCCACAACTATCTTAGGGATCATTCAAGAACGAGGCAAACAGGGATTGCCATTGGAACGAGTGTATCGACTCCTCTTCAATCGTGATCTGTATCTGATGGCCTACGGCAAAATCTACCGGAACAATGGAGCGATGACGCCAGGGAGTACTCCTGAAACGGCAGATGAGATGTCATTGCGGAAAATTGATACCATCATCGAAGCCTTACGCTCCGAACGGTATCGATGGACACCGACGCGGCGCGTCTACATCGAGAAAAAGAACTCGACGAAGAAACGCCCGCTCTCGATGCCCACCTGGTCGGACAAACTCCTTCAGGAAGTCATTCGGCTGATCTTGGAAAGCTACTTTGAACCGACCTTTAGCAACTTCTCACATGGTTTCCGACCCGATAGAGGATGTCACACGGCACTCAGGCAGATTGACGACAACTGGCATGGGGTAAACTGGTACATCGAGGGAGACATCAAAGCGTGCTTTGACAGCCTCTCGCATGAATTTCTCATGCAGACGCTGGCTGAACACATTCATGATGGACGATTTCTTCGACTCATCCGTGAACTCCTCCAGGCGGGGTATTTAGAGGAATGGAAGTACAACGCCACATTAAGCGGCGCACCGCAGGGCGGGATAGTTAGCCCCATCCTTTCCAATATCTATCTCAGCAAACTCGACCACTATGTTGAAAACACACTCATTCCAATGTACACCAAAGGAGCCAGACGGAAGAAAAACCGGACCTATGATAACCTTCTGTGTCAAGGCTACCGACTACGAAAACGAGGGCAATATGCTGAGGCAGCTAAAGCACGCAAAGCCGCGCAGAGGCTCCCCTCAGTAGACCTCAACGACCCTGACTACCGAAGGCTCAGATTTGTCCGGTACGCAGATGATTGGCTCCTGGGACTCATCGGTACGAAAGAGGAAGCTGAAGAGATCAAAGAACAGATCAAAACCTTCTTGCATGAAGAACTCAAGCTCGAATTATCTGACGAGAAAACCCTTATTACTCATGCGAGAACGGAAAATGCCCGGTTTCTCAGCTACCACATTTCTGCATCGCAAGATGACACTTGCCAGACCAAGAAAAAGCGCAGTGTCAATGGAGCGATGCATCTACGAGTTCCACCAGATCTCTTGAAGAAGAAATGTCAAAAGTATCAAAAGCACAAGAAACCGATCCACCGCAAGGAACTGACCAACAATACGGCATATTCCATTGTAGCTCAGTACCAATCGGAGTTTCGGGGTTTTGCTGAATACTACCAACTCGCAAATGATCTCTACAGGCTGAACAGCCTGAAATGGATCATGGAACAATCCTTAGCAAAGACGCTGGCGACAAAACTGAAAGTGACCGTGAAAAAGGTTCACAAGAAGTACGGAGCCACCTGGACAGGAGACGGAAAAACCCACAAAGGGCTTCAAGTCACTGTTCCACGCGAAGGAAAGAAGCCACTCATCGCCAAATGGGGAGGCATTCCACTCAAGAGAAGACCTCAAGCAATCCTCAACGACCAGCCACCCCTTTTCTGGCCGAACCGATCAGAACTGGAAAAGCGCCTCCTGGCCGATACCTGTGAACTTTGTGGCTCACAAGATCGGGTAGAGGTACATCATATCCGAGCACTGAAAGACCTCGAACAGAAAGGGAGACGAGAAAAACCCCTGTGGGCAAAGGTGATGTCAGCCCGCAGACGGAAAACCCTCGTCGTGTGCTGGTCGTGTCACAGGAACATCCATGCGGGGCAACCTGTGATGAAGCTTCAAACCTGAAGTGCGTGTGAACGGAGAGCCGGATGCGCTAAAAGGCGCACGTCCGGTTCGGGAAGGGGCGGATGAAAACGTACCGCAAGGCAACGCGTCAGCCGCCTACTTCACAA
>JALYTT010000175.1 GCA_030854145.1 Chloroflexota bacterium
TGCCTCGCCCGCGTAGGGCTACACGGGCGAGGCAAGCCATCGCCCCTACGGATATATTGGGGCGTCTCCCATGCAGGCATAGCGTCTGCAACCCACGACCTACCTGTTTACCTGTTCTCGCCGATCAGGCTGCGCAACAAACTGTTGCATTCAGCCAGGGTATTGAGAACATTTTGATGGATCTGGAAGACTTTGTTCAACTCGCGCGCTTTGCGAGCGAGCCTGGTGACATACTCGATATCGCGCGGGTTGTTCGTCACATCTTCCATCAGTTGGAGCAGTTCAGCCCAGGCCATCTGTTCCCGGCTGCGGGCCACGTCGGCGATGGTGCTATCCATGCGATCGGAGACGCGGCGTACCCCATCACGAAGCTGGTTGCTTGTCTGGGCGATCTCGGCATCGTGGTTGCGCATAGCTTCCTGGGTCGTGTTCAGTTGTTCCTGCATCGACGACACCTGCCCGTCCAAGGTTGCCAGGGCCGCCATCAAGGCGGACATGTCAGGCAGCGTGGGCTGTGAGAGGTTGGTCAGGCGACTGAAGGTCATACCGTCAGGTGAGCTGGTCTCCATGGATGGCGGCGCCATGGTTCTATCGAGTACTGGCGCGGACTCCTGTGCTTGTACTTGAGGCAGGGGGGGCGGCGCGACGGGTTCCTCTTGCGGTGGTATCACTGCGTTCATGACTGGTGCTGGCTCCTGTTCGACTGGTAGTGGCGCTGCCTGCGTTGAGTCGCCGTTCTCGCTCATGGTCGTGGTCCTGAATACATCATTGCCGCTGGCGGCGGTCAACTGAGCGTCTTCCTGTGTCTTGAACGTCATATCGGCGGGGGGAGCCACAGAGATTGTCGGGATTTCCTCGACATCGACCTGAGAAACGGCGTTGAAGATCATCTCATGCTCTCCAATACCGATGCGGTCCCCATTATGCAGCGTATAGGGCGCCATTTCGTCAAGTTGCTGGCCGTTCACAAAGGTGCCGTTCGCGCTGCGTTCATCGCGCAGGACGTATTCGCCATTCTCGTAGTGGATGGTCGCGTGGTGACGCGAGGTGAGCTTATCCTTGGAAAGCAGAATATCGCTGTTAGGCGCCCGTCCAATGGACATGTCCTCCTTGTCCAGCGAATATTCTTTCAGGACCTCGCCGCTATCGGCCTTCAGGATCACCTGGGCCGGTTGTTCGATCTTGTTCATCGTGGCCTGAGCGGTAGCCACGTTGCTTTCAGATCGCAGCGTGGGCAGTTCTGCGCCTGCGTTTGTATTGGCGATGGTTGGCATGGCCTCGGACCAGTTGTTGGATGACGCGGGCGATGCCTGCATGGCCCCGCCTCGCTGATCGGGCGGCGCCCAACCTTCCTGCGCCGGAAGGGTCGAGTCGCCCACGGCGGGTGCCTGCTGTAACGAGGGAGTTGCTGGAAGCAGGCGATTGCCGCAGCTCAAACAAAAATTATCCCCTGGCCGCGTCTCGGCACCACAGTGGGGGCACTTATCCATGATCGGTCTTCCTCCCTTTACTGACACATACTATTCGATACATTGTGAAACGAGAACTGTTGCCATTATACCAGAAGAGGTAGTTGAGCGTCGAGCCGTGTAGCCACATACCCGTACCCCCATCCGCGTAGGAACCCGACTTCGGTTCCTCTCCGGCTTCTCTTGCCCACCGACACTGCCGCGTCCGTGTGGACGGGGGCACATCTGGCATACAAAGTCCTACATGAAGAGCCACCATAGGCCACCTGCGCGCCCTATGGTACGACGAATATACCGCCGGACGTTGACGTAGATGAGCCATGAGATGAAGATCACCGCGAAGATGGCTATGAAGAAGAGGCAGCGCAGCCCTGGTAGGAACGCCGCTAGAATGCCCAGAATGAGCAGTACCACCAGCACTGCCGCGACCGTCGCGATAATATACATCGCGGCCTTCTTGATAAAGGCATTCTGGTCCGGGGTTGTTCCCAGGCCCAGAGATCCGCCCATCGCTTGTTGTTGCTGTGGTTGCTGGTAGGCCATGCCCGGATTGGCCGATGCCCACGATGGCACCTGAGCCTGGGCCTGGGGAGCCGCCTGCCATGACTGCTGAGCCTGCGCCGGTGCCCCTAGATCGGTGCCACAGTTCGTGCAAAAACGGCTCTGCCCCTCAGATACGGCTCCACAGCGTGGACAGGTCACATTCATCATGCTTGCTCCTCCTTCAATCAAAGCGGTGCTCTCGCCTCTGCTTCTTCCTGCCTTTTCTGGCCGCTAGCTCTGCTAGGCGGCAGGCACCCATTTCACATTCGGTTGTAACGCGTTAAAAAACGTATGCAACGTATTGACATCACCAGCCGCTGAAAAAACGACGTTTGTCTGCCCCTTTGCTCCTGAACAAACCTGGCTGGCAGGCGCTACCGTGGGCGCTCCGGCTGGCGGCGTCGTCTGCGGCGTCGGATTGCTGGAAGAGGTACACTGGAAATCCGGCGTTTGCGCGCGCAACGGCGCCTCCGAGATGCTGATGGAGCTGCGATTGGGGAGCAGATAACCAATTGTAAAGCTGCCACCAAAGATGGGGTCGTTGACCGTGCCAATGGCGCTGACCAGGCAGGTATTGGGCGGCAGGTTGGCCGGTAAATAGACAGTGAAGCCCAGCAGTGGCTCAACCTGGGCCCAACTGGTTAATGTGGTAGGCGTACCACTGGCACCGGGCGTGGCCGTAGTGGCGGGTGTGGCTCCGGCGGTGGGCGAGGTGGCGGGCGTGGTTCCCGCCGCAGGCGTGCTAGTATCCGCAGGCGTTGCCGGCGCACCTTCATCGCGGAAGACCATCAACGGCTTCCCACACCAGTGCAGTTTGTTAAGCTGGGCCTGCGTTGGTGGCGCAGCCGTCGGCGTTGGCGAGGTATTACCTATACTCACATTGCATGCAGTGATAAAAAAACTGAGGAGCAGGAAGATGGCAGCCGGGTACAACCATGCCTGTTGCCGGCGCGCTACTATGGACGAACACAGAGGTGCAATCATTGATAATATGGCGAGCGTATTCCTGCCTTCAAGCAGGACGAGAAACGCCGCCTCTCCTTTCTCTAACTATCCCAAACCGTCCCAAAAGCTGATCGCGACACCAATCAGCCTGCAAAAGGCCATGAACACCGCAACGTTTTTCAAGAATATGCATGAGTCGCGAATCTCTTTTGGCCTAGTATATATTACTAGTGTAGCAATTCCTATGAGTTAGCTCTCAATCTGGTACCAAAAGAGGGCTTTACAGCGTTTTGATTTAGTGCTACCATTACCCTCTGCTACTCAGGAATACGTTTGTCTCGTCGCTTTTTATCATGCCTACTAACTTATGTACTACCGCAGGGGGTATGGCGTTTCATTCTATACATAGTAACGAACGCCATATACATGCTAACGAACGGCACCCCTACCCGGAAACATAGAGCGCGACCTGACGGCAGATATCAATGAAAGTGGCCTATGAGGTGAGAGCGGTGAATGCTAAACAAATCTGGCAAACAACGATAGAACGATTGCAGACGCGGGTCACACCAGCCGTCTTTACGACCTGGTTTCAAGGCACCGCCGCGCTCTCTTTCAAAGATGGCGTCTTTGTCGTGCATGTGCCTTCGACCTTTGCCAGATCGCACCTGGAGGCGCGCTTCACTGATGAGGTCAGCTCGATCCTGGAGGAGGTAACCGGGAACCATGTGGAGGTGCGCTTCGTTATGTCCAAAGAATCGCCAGTCGAGGGCGAGTTGAGCGAGTTGAGCCAGGCGAGTGCGGCCCTGGGGGAAGAGACACCGGGCGTAGTTAAGCGCGCGTATCGCTCTGCCAGGAGTCGTACCGGCTTCCTGCGCCGGACGCGCGAGAAGCGCGAATCTGAAGGTGAGGCGTCGATTATTTCGATGGCCTCCAATGCGCCCGCGACCTCGCGTCCGGTAGCGCATCTGAGCAACGGCGACCCCTGGCAGCCCGCTGAGTATGCCCAGACCCAGGCTCCAGCTAACAGGCAGGTCCCGCAAACGTATCCCAGGAGCACGCCGCAGGATCGTTTTCCCTTTGATTCGGGGCAGATCCTGATCCCACGCTATACCTTCAGCACCTTCATCGTGGGCAAATCTAACCAGTTGGCACACGCCGCCTCGTTGGCCGTGGCCGACGATCCTGGGCATATCTACAACCCGCTCTTCTTTTACGGCGGCGTCGGTCTGGGCAAGACGCACCTGTTGCATGCTATCGGGCATACCGGCGAGGCCAATGGGCTGAATGTGCTGTATGTGACCTCGGAGAAGTTCACCAACGAGATCGTCAACGCCATCCGCTACCAGAAGACCGAGGAGTTCCGCGCGAAGTACCGTCGCATCGATATCCTGCTCGTCGACGATATCCAGTTCATCGCCGGCAAGGAGTCCACCGAGGAAGAGTTTTTTCATACCTTCAACGCGCTCTACGATGACAACAAGCAGATCGTCGTCACCAGCGATCGCCCGCCCAAGGCCATCTCCAGCTTGCAGGACCGCCTGCGTTCGCGCTTCGAGTGGGGCCTGCTAGCGGACGTTCAGGCGCCGGAATACGAGCATCGTCAGGCCATCCTGCGCGCCAAAACGGAGTCGCTGCGCTTCCCCGTGCCCACCCAGGTCATCGATTATATCTCGCGTGCCGAGCGTAGCAGCGTGCGCGAGCTTGAGGGCGCGCTCAATCGCGTCATCGCCTACGCCACGCTCCACGACGCGCCGCTCTCCGTCAACCTCGCCGCCCAGGCGCTCGAGCATATCTACAGCGCCACCAAGCCCACCTCCATGTTGAGCGTCAGGCAGGTGCTGGAGGGCGTCTGTCGCTACTACAACGTCGACCTGGAGCGCCTGCGCGGCAAGCAGCGTGACCGCGAGATCGTCTGGCCCCGCCAGGTGGCTATGTACGTGATGCGCGAGGAGACCGATGCCTCCCTCTTCCAGATCGGCGTCGAACTGGGCGGCCGCGACCACACCACGATCATGCACGGCTGGGAAAAAGTCCAGGCCGAAGTCACCAACAACGACCGCGTGCGCCACGAGATCGCCGCCGTGCTGGAAGCGATCGAACGCGGGAAGTGATGGAACTCGTAACATGTGGCTTGCCTCGCTCCAATTCGCGTAGGATCCCAGGGCGCAGGCCAGCGGCGCCCCTACACGAAATGAGGTATCGCTGGTAGGGGAATGATGGCGGCGTTGGAACAGGGCGCAGGCCAGCGGCGCCCCTCCACGAAAGAGAGGATGTCGTGGGAAAGAAGGCAAGGGAGGAGAAGTATTCTTCGACCACGCATGTTATACTATCGACGCTTTCAAAATGTCTCTCAAAAGATTAGAATCAAGGGAGTATTCATTATGAGAAAAGTCGTCGCAGGTTTGTTTATGGCACTCGATGGTGTTGTGGAATCGCCTGATAAATGGCAAGAGCACTTCGATGAGGATATGGGGGAGGCCATGATGGAACAGCTCGCCTCCCAGGACGCTGTACTCCTGGGTCGCGTGACATATCAGGATTGGGCAACATACTGGCCTACCGCTACTGATGAACCGTTTGCCAGCTTCATTAACTCCACACCCAAATACGTCTTCTCGACCACCCTGAACAGTGTCGAAGAATGGCAGAACTCGACACTGGTCAAGGGAGATCTCGCCCAGGAGATCGCGAAGCTGAAGCGACTGCCAGGCAAGAACATTGGCACCGCTGGCAGCCCTACCCTCGTTCGCTCCCTCCTCGAACAGGGCCTTCTGGATGAGCTGATACTCCTGGTCCATCCCGTGGTTGCAGGCAAGGGAAAGCGCCTCTTCAAAGATGAGGCCAGCCTTAAGAGGTTGAAACTCCTCTCCTCAAAAACGAGCAGAACAGGAACCGTGATCCTCACCTATCAGCCGCTCCAGCAATAGTGACGCACCCCAGGCAAATGTAACAGGTGCTGCGTTGGAACAGGGCACCTACCAGGGATGCCCTGTTCCAGGCCCAACAAGCGGCGCCATCGCCGAGAGATCTCTCCCCTTTCGTGTAGGGGCGCCGCTGGCCTGCGCCCTGTTCCAACGCGCATTGGGATGGCTTTTCGTGTAGGGGCGCCGCTGGCCTGCGCCCTATCACCCTCCGCGTGGCATCTCGTCCCCTATTTCGTATCAACCAATGCGCTGGCCTGCGCCCAGTCTCTCACGAATCCCCTCCCTTTGTACAGGTGAAACCTGGACCGTTGTACAAGGTAACAGTCCTCGATTGCGGGTACAATGCCACTATAGCGGTTGGGAATCCCTTTGTGGATCTCCTTATTTCACCGCCCATCCATGGTTTTGCATGGACAATAACTCTCACCTGAAACGTGGAAAGAAGGTTGTACTCATGACCACTGCTCATACATCAGCGCGGACCGCTCTCATCACAGGTGCATCGCGGGGGCTGGGCCTGGCGCTGGCTCGTGAACTGGCCCGGCGTGGCTGGCGCCTCGTCATCGACGCACGGGGCACGCAGGCGCTGGAAGCTGTCACCGCCGAACTATCGCGCTCAACCAATGTGATCGCCATCCCTGGAGATGTAACCGACGAGGCGCACCGGTGCGCGCTGGTCGAGGCTACGCGCTCGTTGGGTGGGCTGGATGTGCTGGTGAACAACGCCAGCATCCTGGGTCCCAGTCCGCAGCCAGCCCTGCTTGAGTACCCACTCGATGTGCTGGAGCGCGTCTACCGCACCAACGTCGTGGCCCCGCTGGCGCTCATCCAGGCGCTGCAAGGCGAACTGAAGCCGGGCGCGCGCGTGCTGAACATCACTAGCGACGCCGGAGTCGAGCCATATCCCGGCTGGGGCGGCTACGGCTCAAGCAAAGCCGCGCTGGAACAGGTGTCGAACATCCTGGCCGCCGAGAACCCCGCCTGGCGCGTCTACTGGGTCGACCCCGGCGACATGCGTACTCAGATGCATCAGGAGGCCTTCCCCGGCGAAGACATCAGCGACCGCCCTCTGCCCGAAGAGAGCGTCCCCGGCCTGCTCGAACTCATCCTGGGCGACCGCCCGGCCGGCCGCTACGCCGCGCGCAGCCTGGATGTGACGGGCGGGTAGGGCGCAGGCGAGCGGCGCCCGTACACGAAATGATCGATGCGCGCAGGCAGGCAGGGGCGAGAGCGCGTAGGGTCACAGGGCGCAGGCCAGCGGCGCCCGTACACGAAAGAAGGTGTCGCTGGTAGAGGAATGATGGCGTAGGGCCACAGGGCGCAGGCCAGCGGCGCCCGTACACGAAAGAAGGTGTGCCATCTCGCTCATGTTCTCCTTCGTCTGGAGCGGTACGATCATGAATATGTATCAACGAATGTGGCTTGCCTTGCCCTGCGGGACGCCCCTGCCTCCGGAGGGTGCTACCCCGTGCATGCTGAATATAAAGGTGATGTAAATGAAAAATATATATGAGAATGGCCCTCTTCTCCAGGCGAATCAGGAGGAGATCAACAACCTATGCCATCCTGTGCCATACTCGGCATCTTCGCTTGTTTCATGTAGGGGCGCCGCTGGCCTGCGCCCGGTTCCAACGTGTACGAGCGTTGCTAGCCCGCGCCCTGCTAACTTGCGCGCAACTCCGCCATTTCATGTAGGGGCGCCGCTGGCCTGCGCCCGGTCCATGGATTTTGAGCTTCCGCCGCATCTTGAGGCGAGTGAGCCCCCGGAGGCGCGGGGCCTGGCGCGCGACGAGGTGCGACTGATGGTCTCGTATCGCGCCGATGACCGCGTTGTTCACACGCGGTTCCGCGAGATCGGCGCGTTTTTGGAGGCCGGCGATGTGCTTGTCATAAACACGAGCGGCACCATGAACGCAGCTCTCAAGGCCACGCGCGCGGATGGCAGCGAGCTGGAACTGCACCTCTCGACGCACCTGCCAGCCGACCTGTGGATTGTCGAGCTGCGCCGGTCGGTTGCGGGTGCCACGCAGGCCTTCTACGGTGCGCGGGCGGGCGAGACACTGTGGCTGCCGGGTGGAGCGAGCGCCACGCTGCATGTCCATTACGCCCAGGACCGTCGCGCCGCCACCAACACTCCACGCCGCCTGTGGATCGCCACCCTTAATGACCTGCCAGCCGACCTCGACGCATACCTTGCGCGCCACGGCTTCCCGATTCGCTACGGCTATGTCAAACGTCAGTGGCCGGTCAGCTACTACCAGACCGCCTATGTCACCGAAGTTGGCAGCGCCGAGATGCCCTCCGCCGGTCGCGCCTTCACGCCCGAACTCATCACAAGCCTCGTAGCGCGCGGCATCCAGGTTGCCCCCCTACTGCTGCACACGGGCGTTGCCAGCCTCGAACTGCACGAGCCGCCCTACGAAGAATACTATCGCGTGCCCCCGGAGACCGCGCGCACAGTGAACGCCGCCCGTGCCGGAGGCAGGCGTGTGATCGCCGTAGGCACCACGGCCGTGCGCGCCCTTGAGACGGTGACCACCCCCCAGCGAGTGACCAGCCCCGGCGAAGGCTGGACCCGCCTGGTGATCACCCCTGAACGCGGGATCTACGGCATAGACGCCCTCCTGACCGGTCTGCACGAGCCGCAAGCCTCACACCTGGCCATGCTGGAGGCGCTGGTCGGCCGCGAACACCTGCGCGTGACATACGAGGCCGCCCTGCGCGAGGGCTACCTGTGGCACGAGTTCGGAGATGTGCATTTGATGGTGGCGTGGGGGAGAAAGGGCGCCCTTTTATGAGCGCCTTTCCTCATACGTCGCCCTGGTCTTCCTCCTCGCTCTCTTCTAATTGTTTACGTAGCAACTTCTCCGCCTCGTCTGTTGTGATATTCATCATAGGCGCGATGGCAGCGGGGAGGGTGGTGTCGTCGCTGGCCTGCCAAAGAAGAGCGAGGCTGTATAGAGCATTGCCGCTGCTATAAGTATCTTGATAGGCAGTAAATATCTCCAGGGCTTGCAGCAAGTAGGCACGGGCTTGAGACCATTGCTGCTGCTCCTGGGCGACTATGCCCAACCCGTGATAGGTGCGGGCCTGACTGTAGCGATCATCGAAATCGATGAAGATCTGGAGCGCCTGCTGCAAGTAGGTCTCGGCCTGAGTCCAGCGGCGTTGCCCCTGAGCGACCATGCCCAAGTTGTGATAGATAGAACTGCTTTGTTGCATTTTCGTCTCTGGATCAAGATCAGTACTCTTGTGGAGCATGGAAAGCGTCTTCTGGTAGAATGCCTCCGCTGCCTCAAACTCTTTGAGCAGTAGTTGCCTATTGGCAACATTATTAATGACAGCAATATAATCAACACCTAATGGACCGGAAAGCTTCTCGGCGGGATAGGTTTCCAGGCGGTTCGCCACATCTTGAGCCAGCTCTAACCCTCGTTGATGGTCCTGGGTGGCATCCAGGTATTCCGATACAGCGAAGTAGGGGCGGGCAATCGAGACCTGTGCTGCCAGCGCCAGGTTCAGCGCGGTGATCAGATTTTCATACTCCAGTTCCGCCAGTTTCTTGCCCAGCAGTCGGTTCTCTGGCTCTTTGGATGTGAACAAATCGTAGATCTCACCTCCTAGTCCATCATAGTGTTCGCGAAAGGCAATCTCTACTGCGTGTCGTACCTCTGCCTGTTCTGGCAGATTTAGGCGACTATGCAGGAAGTAGGGCAAGGTGGGCTGGATATGCAGGTATGTAGGAATATCTGGGTCAGGACTGAGCAGCCCCCAGTTCTTCGCCTCCTGAATGACCTGTGGCCAGCGCTCGAACGGGAGGGTTGCCAGCACAGGTTGTTGCTTCAAGAGATTGGTGTACTCTTCGAGCAGATCCACATATATCACCGATGTGAAAGGTGCCAGGCACGCAAGCAACTGTTGAGCCTCTGGTGAGAGATTGCTGTAGGAATACTCGATACAGCGCAGGATGCTCTCTGTCTTCTGCTGGCTGTTCGCTTTGGGGTCGAGGCTCACGTCGCCGGCTTGTAGCGCCTCCAGTACCTGCTGGGGTGTCTGACGTTCCAGGTTTGATAGCACGACTTCCAGGGCCAGGGGGAAGCCGTCGAGGAGCTTGAGGAGTGTGCGCAGGTTGTCGTCCTGGCGGTATTTCAGGGCGTTGTGGCGTTTCAGGATGCGTTCGGCCAGCATGGAGGCGGCTTCGGGGTCGAGGCCGGGCAGGTCGTAGATGTTGTCCTCGAAGGTGCCTTTGGCGAGCCAGTCTTCGCCCCCGCGCGACCCCAACACCACGAGGGTGCGGCCAGCGGCGAGATCCGTCACGAAGCTCCGCAGCGCCGCCTGCTCCTTTTTCGAGAGGGTGTGCTGGATAGCCAGGCGCGCGCCCGTGATCGACTCCATGTTGTCCAGGATGAGCAGGTGGCGGCTGGCACGTAGCTTTTGGGTGAGCATATCCTGCTGGGCGTCGGGCGAGAGCGGCTGGAAGTCTCGCAGGTATGCCCACTCGCTCAGCAGCCGTTTGGCGATCTGTGTCATGATCTGTTGGCGCGTCCAGGCGCGCTCGTTGTAGCCAAAGTAGAAGACTTGCTCGATTAAGCCCGTCGTCTGCCACCAGGAAGCCAGGTGATGCAGCAGCGTCGTCTTGCCGGCGCCACCCATGCCGCGCACCAGCACGATGTTGCGCCAGGTGAGCAGGCGCTTCTCGATCTGCAGGATGTCGAGGTCGCGGCCCACGAAGCCATAGTTCGTAGCAGGCTCACGGTAGCGCGCGGCCAGACTCTCGTGGTAGATTGTGCGCTCCTCTGGCGTCTCGAAGTCGCGCACGGCCAGGCGCTGAGGCTGGTTCTGGTAGACCACGGGGAGCAGCCAGTCTTCCAGGTCGATGAACTGGTTGTAGGGGACGCGGCGCCCCTTGTGTCGCTGGAGTTCCACGCGCGCCTGGCAGATGGCCGTCGCGAGGTCGCGGCCGGCGAAGAGCTGCTGGTAGAGGGTGCGCATCAGGACCTCGGCGGCGCTGACCGTCACCGAGTAGCCCATGGCCAGCACCACCTGGATGCCGGCCTGCATCAGTTGGTTGCCCAGGCTGGTCTCGCTGGTCCCCACCTGCTTGCCCGACTGGCAGGCGTTGAGGATAACGACGGGCACCTGGTGGGCCAGCAGCAGATTGCTGAGTTCAGCGGCCTCCACAAAATCCGCACGCTCCTCGCGCTCGTGTTCCATTGAGAGGAAGGCCTTGTAGCCGTCGTATGGCTGGATATCCTCACGGCCATAGCGCTGCTGATGGTAGAGATAGGGACTGGTGTCTGGCTCTTTCCTCGCCAGCAGTTCCTGAACCTGCTTATAGGTGAGCAGAGCGCCATGCACATCGAAGTGAAGCACATGGTAGTAGCCAGCGCCGTGCTGGTTCGTTGTCTCGCGTAGATGCTGGTCCAGGGCCATGTAAGTGCCGGGACGCAGGATGTCTATCTTGACGCGCAGGTCCGCCCGACGCAGTTCCTCGACCAGGGGCTGTGAGATGGTGCGGTAGCCCACGTCCCACCTGCCGCGAGGTCGAGCCGTGACAAGGAGCAGGTTGATCGTAGGGGATGGCCGCGCCCCGGCCGGCATGACCTGGGGCGTGACGTTCTGGCGCGCCATCGGGGCCTGCAACGCGAACGGCTGCGGGAGTTTCGGGTCTTTGAGCGCCTCCCAGTGCAGATGATGGAACTCCGGCGAGCCGATAATCTCGAACCGCAGCGTGTTCAGCCCGTCCTTCGTGCATTCACGATAGGTCGCATGGGCTTCGGCATCGGCGAAGACCTGCTTGAACAGATTCTCTCCGTAAGGCGCAATGCTGGCGGCTGCCTCTTTGGCCGTCTCCTGATTGGTAAACGAGAAGGACAGGTGTTCCTCAAAGTACCACTCAAGCAACCCCTCTTCCTCTTCCGAGAAGGGATCACGGATCTCCGCCGCATACTCGCCACGGCCCTCAAAGCTGACAGTGGCCGTGAAATTCCCCTCCGCCCCCCTGGAACGCTCGCGAATGCTGATCAGCGTCATGCCCACATCTCCTTCTGCCTGAGTTGTGTATACCATGTAGCTAGTTTTTAAGTAAATAATCGCTGCCTGGTTGTATTGGTCGTGCAATATGAGTATATCAGGGGAAGTGTATCATTGGCGTTTAGACTAAATCAGACAAAAGGCCTCCCAACCTTGCGGAGGGTGGCCTGATCGAGTAAAGTTCCAGTAATCAAACACCAAAGGAATTTTACTTCCATGAACAGTAACACAATGAGACAGTTTCGTCACGATATTTATGACTGCTTTCCCAGAGCCAAAGATGCGCTGTTCAATACCGTGGATGCACTGATGAGCGAACCCCAAGCGACATCGTTGCCAGAAATCACCCAATCG
>JALYTT010000635.1 GCA_030854145.1 Chloroflexota bacterium
CACCTGGAAGCGCCCTGCGGGCGGACTGGCGAGGCAAGCCACGCCCTACGGATGCGCCGCTCGCTTTCTGCAAGCGATGCCTTACCTTGACGCTTATTGGGCGATGGCAAGCCATCGCCCCTACGGATATGCCGTGTACGCTTAGAAAAACACGCTGATCTGGTTGTAGATTTCCTTGATATTCTGCGGTGTGCCGGCGTATTCCTGGCCGCCGGTGGCGTTGGCGATCTGGGTCAGTCCGGAGACATCGGCATCGCTGCTATAGGCGATCGTGAAGACCTTCACCCCGTTGCCGGCATTTTCGCCGGAGGCCGCGATCTGATTGGTAAGCTGGTTAATGTTCAGCGCACTCTGGTTATCCATGCCGTCGGTCAGCACGATCACAGCCTTGATATTCTTCGAGGGCAGTACCTGAAGCGCCTTCACCTGCTCAGCGATGGTATCAAAGAGCCGGGTATTGCCGCCGGGGACGATGCTATTGATGCGGGCAAGCAGGTCCTGACGCTTAGATCCCAGAGGCGACACAGGGCTGATGACATCCGCGCTATCGCTGAAGACGGTCAGGCCCACACGATTGCTATCGCCCAGCAGGCCCACGAATTCAGTCAGGCCCTGCCTGGCGCCTGCTATCTTGGTGGTGCCTCCGATGGCGTCGCCCATGCTACCTGAGCGGTCCAGGATCAGCATCACATCGACCTTGCGGCGCAGTTCGTGCCAGGAGGCTGTGATTGCGCGCACGACATCGACGGACGGCGGCTGCAAGAGGGTTGCTGGCTGGTGTGGATCGACTCCGTGCGCGCTGTCGAAGGGTGCGCCGAGGCCCACACTGGCATTGGCGGGACGGAAACCATAATCCAGAGCCTTCGCCTGCTGTGCGGGAGCCAGCAAGAAGTTGCGAAACGCCTGGGCCGCCGCCTGCTTTGCCGGAGTCATCCAGCTTGCATGCAAGATGGCGTATGGATGATCGCTGTAGAAGGTGCCTTCTTTGGGATAGATCGCCACCACCGGAAACGCCAGGTGGGGATATTTCCCCGGCGTATTGGCCTCGATCACCGAGCTTTCGTACAGCACCGCCGCGCTCAAGTAGCCGGGTCCATTGTTGAACATCTTCGTGGCGAAGAAGCCTGTGCTGTCGCCGTAGTGGATGACAGAACTCTCGACATTAGCCACGAAATCTCGGCTTGCCTGGCTGCTCACATCAGTGGTTGTCAGACCGCGCACCTTGTCGGCAGCGGCGTAGTGCATGGCGATCACCGCGTCAAGGCCGGAGTTGGAGTAGTCGGGGTGCGTGTGGCCGAACTTGAAATCGCCAAATTCCGGGTGGCCATAGGCGGCCCAGGCGCGCGGGTCGGTGCTCAGCCTGGCGAGATCCGCCCAGCCCAACGCCTCCGCCTGGGGCTTCCACATGGCGATCACCACCGGGCTGCTCACCAGCGAGGGCGTATCATTGGCCCCTGTGCCGGTGAGGTCGCTGCCATGCTTCTCGCGCCACGTGGCGTTGAGCAATGCCAGCCAGACATTCCTTACAGTCTTTTACGGCTTCATGACGATCTTGGTGCAGTCTTCCTTCTTGTTTTTGAAGATGTCGTAGCCGTGGGCGGCATCTTCGAGGCTCAGGTGGTGGCTGATGACGAACGATGGGTCGATCTCGCCGTTCTGGATACGTTCGAGCAGGGGGGCCATGTATTTCTGGACGTGGGTCTGGCCCATCTTGAATGTCAGGCCTTTGTTGAAGGCCGCGCCGAAGGGGACCTTGTCAAGGAGGCCGCCGTAGACGCCGGCCAGCGAGACGGTGCCGCCCTTGCGACAGGATTGAATGGCCTGGCGCAGCACATAGGGGCGGTCCGTCTCCATGCGCATCGTCTGTTTGACTTTATCGTAGGTCGCGCTCACGCCGGTGCCGTGGGCCTCCATGCCGGTGGCGTCGATACAGGCGTCGGGTCCGCGGCCGCCCGTCAACTGCCTGAGGGCCTCGGTCACATCGGTGATCTCTTCGTAGTTGATGATCTCCGCGTTGGCCTGGTTCCTGGCGAGGCGCAGGCGTTCGGGGAAGCGATCGATGGCGATGACGCGCTCGGCGCCCAGCATGTAGGCGCTCTTGATGGCGAAGAGGCCCACAGGCCCGCAGCCCCAGACGGCGACTATATCTCCCTGCTGAATATTGCAATTCTCAGCCGCCATGTAGCCCGTCGGGAAGATGTCGGAGAGAAAGAGCACCTGGTCATCAGGCAGGCCAGCGGGGATCTTGAGGGGGCCGACATCGGCGAAGGGTACGCGCGCGTACTCGGCCTGCCCACCGGCATAGCCGCCGAAGAGGTGCGAGTAGCCGAACAGCCCGGCGGCCGGGTAGCCGTAGAACTTCTCCGCCATCCAGGCGTTCGGGTTGGAGTTATCGCACAGGGACCACATGCCGCGCGTGCAGAAGAAACAGCGGCCGCAGGAGATCGTAAACGGTACCACCACGCGGTCGCCCACGCGCAAATTTGGCACTTCACGGCCGGTCTCGACGACCTCGCCCATGAACTCGTGGCCCAGGATGTCGCCCTTCTCCATGCTTGGAATGTAGCCATCGTAGAGATGCAGGTCGGAGCCACAGATCGCCGTCGAGGTGACCTTGATGATGGCATCGCGGGGATTTATGATCTGCGGGTCGGGCACATTCTCCACGCGTACATCGTGTGCCCCATACCAGCAAGTAGCTTTCATGATGCTTGTCTGCCTTTCTGTAAATATAGCGCCTGGGTCGCGCCTGCGAGCGGTGTGAGCGCTTGCCCTTAGTGGTCGCGACCGGCGCCGGCGGGCTGTCCCTCGGTTGTGGGGATCTCGCCTGTTTCCATGATCTCCTTGAAGTGGCGCAGGTCTTCCCTCACCTGTTGTTCGGGTTCCTGACCGAAGAGTGTAGCTACGACAGAGCCAGGTTTGCCGGCCGGCGGATTGTACTCCAGCATCACAGTCACGACCGTCCCGCGGTTGGCGGGTGTGGATTCAAAGCGTACCGAGCCTGAATTGTCGATATCCGCCCCCTCCAGGGATTGCCAAGCGATGAACCCACCCGGCTGCTCGTCGGTTACCTGCGCATCCCATGCCACTGTCTGGCCGGCGGGGGCCTTCGCCACCCAGTGCGAGCGGGTATCGCTGACGTTTTTCACCGTCTCAAGATGGGTCATGAAGCGTGGCAGGTTCTCAAAGTTGCGCCAGTAGCGATAGAGTTCCTCGGGCGAGCTGTTGATCGTCACCGATTTGATGACCTTCAGGCTCTGCGCGTCCTGGTTGGCCGTGTTGATGCCTGCCGCCTGGTAGACATAGCAGTGTCCGGTCGCGCCGCGAAAGATGAAGGCGCCCCCCAGGAGGGCCGAGACGATGTTCACAGGGCTGATACGCCCACGAAGCAGGTCAAAGCCTGCCCCAGCGAGCACGACCGCGCCGCCGCCAATGGCGGAACTCCAACGTTCGATGGACCCGACATTGTTCCACCCGCTCGAACGCCGGCTCTGCTCCATA
>JALYTT010000176.1 GCA_030854145.1 Chloroflexota bacterium
CCCCTACGGATATGACGCCCTGGCCTGTGCCCTCCAAGCCTACTCCCTGCTCGTCCGCCTGTTATTCCAGGTAGCGCATGGCCGCGCGCGTCAGCACCTCGACGGCGATGGGCATGGCATCCTCGTCGATGGCGAAGCGCGGGTGATGGTGCGGGTACACGGCGTCCTTCTGTTCGTTGCGCGCGCCGACGATGAAGTAGCAGCCGGGAGCAGCATCGAGGAAGTAGCCCATATCGTCGCTGCCGGTGGTCATCACGATTTCGCCGGTATCGACGCTGGCCTCGCCGACCGTGGCGACGGCGGCTTCATGAACTACCTCAGTCATAGCTGCATCGTTGACGCAGGCCAGGCAGCCATCCATGAAATGCACGTCGCACTCGCCGCGCATTGCGCCTGCTATGCCGCTGGCGACCTCGCCAATGCGCCGGATCAGCGTCTGGCGATGCTCCTGGCTGAAGGCGCGCATGGTGCCTTGCAGTTCGACGGTTTCAGGGATGATGTTGAAGGCCGTCCCCGCGTGGATGCTGCCGATGGTGATCACCGCCTCGTCGAACGGTGAGGTCTCGCGGCTGATGAGCGGTTGCAGCGCGGTAATGATGTGGGCCGCGATCACTATGGGATCGACCGACTTATCGGGCATCGCGGCGTGGCCGCCCTTGCCCTTCACGGTCAGCACAAACCTGTCGGCGCTGGCGAAGACGGGGCCGCTACGTGTGCCGACGCGCCCGATAGGATAGCCACTCATGAGGTGCAGGCCGATCACGCCATCGACGCCCTGCATGGCGCCTTCATCGACCATCGGTTTGGCGCCGCCGATGATCTCTTCGGCTGGCTGAAAGATGAACTTGACGTTGCCGTGAAGCTGGTCGCGGCGCTTGCTCAGGATATCCGCGACGGCCAGGCCGATGGAGACATGCCCATCGTGGCCACAGGCGTGCATCTTGCCATCGACGGTGGAGCGGTACTCGATCTCGTTCTGCTCGTGGATGGGCAGGGCGTCCATATCGGCGCGGATGGCGATGGTCTTCGCGTCCGGCTTGCTCGCCTCGCCGCGCAGCAGGCCGACCACACCGGTTTTCGCCACGCCCGTCTGCACCTCTAAGCCCAGGGCGCGCAGGCGTTGCGCTATGATGCCAGAGGTACGCACCTCTTCGTACGCCGTTTCAGGATGCTCGTGCAGGTCGCGGCGCATGGCCACCATACCGGGTACAATTTCATCGATGTCGGACTTCAACATATCAAGTTCAGGCATAGAACCTCCTGCTACTGCTATTTGCCTACGTTAAAGCGAAAATGCGCGATATCGCCGTCCTGGATCACGTACTCTTTGCCCTCAAGTCGCTGCAAGCCCTTCTTGGAGGCGGCCGCGAATGAGCCGCAGGCCATGAAGTCCTCGAAGCGCGTGACCTCGGCGCGAATGAAGCCGCGCTCGATATCCGAGTGGACCTTGCCGGCGGCCTCCGGCGCCCTGGAACCTCGCGTCACGGTCCAGGCGCGCACCTCGTCCTCGCCCGCCGTCAGGAACGTAATCAGGTTGAGCAGACGATAGCCGACCTGGATCACGCGGTCCGCGCCCAGCGTAGGGAGGCCGAGCGACTCCAGGTACTCGCCGGCATCCTCCGCTGGCAGTTCAGACAGCTCGGCCTCCAGGCGCGCGGAGACCGCGGCCACCTCGGAGCCTTCGGCTTTCGCGCGTGTGGCAACGGCGGCGATCCCGCGTAGCTCGCCTTCAAGCTGCGCGCTATCCACATCCTCGCCCGATGTAACGCGCTCCAGCAGGCGCGCCGCCGCGCCCAGCACCTCCTCGCTGACATTCAGCACGTACATGCGCGGCTTCATGGTCAGCAGGAATAGCTCTTTCAGCACCTCGCGGTCCTGCGCCAGCAGCTCAAGCTGGCTGATGGGCTTGAGTTCGTTCAGGGCGTCGCGCAGCAGGCGCAGCACCTCCAGTTCCCGTTGATATTTCTTGTCGCCCGATTTGGCGGCCTTCGTGGTGCGCTCGATGCGTTTCTCGACCGAGGAGAGGTCCGTGATCGCCAGTTCGGCATCCAGGCTCTCCAGATCGCGCACAGGGTCGACATTGTTGTAAGGATGCGGCACGTTCTCGTTCTGAAATGTGCGCAGGACGATCGCCAGGGCGTCGGCGTTGCGGATATGGCCCAGGAATTCCGCGCTCAGCCCCTCAGGCTTCTCTTTCTGCCCCTGCTGGCCCATACCCGCGACATCCACGAACTCGACGGTCGCGTAGGTGACCTTCTTGGGGTTGAAGATATCCGCCAGCGGCTGCAAACGCGCATCGGGCACCTGCACCACCGCGAAATTCGCCTGTACTGTGCTGGTTGCGTAGCCGCTCACAGGCGCTCCCGCGCGCGTGAGGGCATTGAAGAGCGACGTTTTGCCGCTCTGCGGTAAACCTATAATGCCGATAGTAAGAGCCATCTATATATCTTATTCCTCTCTTTTTGCTTGACGTTATCTAAGCCACACCTTACAATATGTGTGGTATTATCGCGTTTTTCTATGAATCGGAGGTTACATTCAATGCCATTGTACGAGTATCACTGCTCGAATTGCAAATCAAAATTTGAGCTCCTTGTCAGCCATGAGCACGCGGATGATGTTGTCTGCACCAAATGTCATAGCCAGAAGGTGCGCCGCCTGCTCTCCGTCTTCGCCACCCATTTTGGCGATAGCGCGGAGACCTCTTTCGACGACATGCCCGCGATGGGAGGCTGCGGCTGTGGCGACGGGAGTTGTGGCTGCAATTAAGTTGCCAGGAAGTCGGCTATGTTTTTTAAAGTAAGCTACCGGCGTGGGATAATTGAGGGCCTTATACTGTACATCGTGGGCCGTCTGGGGGCCCTGGTGACGCCGTCTTTCTTCCCCGACTGGCTGTTTGTGGCGGTACCGCTGCTCTTCCTGCTGCTGCAATATCTGGCGGGGCCGGTCTGGGCGGCGTACCGCATCCAGACCGTGAAGCGTGAGCGGCTGAGCCGGCGCTTCTGGCTACTGGGACCACGCATGGCGGCTATGTGTTTCGCCATCGACCTGCTGATCTCGCTCGCACTGGGCCTCGCCGTCAACGCTCTGGGCGGCGTGCAGGACGGTCCGGCCCTGGTGCGCTTCTTCGCCAGCGGCGCGCGGCGCCTCAGCCTGGCGGACTTCGCCGTCTACGAGCTACGGACAGCGGCGCTGCTCTTCGCCCTCTTCACCCTCTCGGTGATCTGCGCGCGCCTGGCGCAGGGAGGCTTCCTGCGCTTTACCATGCCGGCCGGGGGCAACAGGGTCACGCTGTAGGTGAGGTGGCGGGTCTCGTGAGAGCGCATTGGAAACAGGAAATGTACCGGTTCCCTCTGAAGAATTGCCATGGCCATCTAAATGAACGCGGCCAGGGCTTTTCCGGCCTCAACAACCGTATCAAGAACCTCATCAACCAGTTCGGGGGACCCCTCGCGTTTGAGAGCCTCATCGATGGCATAGCTCCATTGATAGTCGGGATTTTGCGCCAGGTGCTCACGAACGATCCGCACCTGGCGTAGTGCTCCATCCAGATGGCCATCTTCGTTCCTTGCCGTCATGAGCTTCAATGTTGCGTCGAGTTCCGCGATTTCCCGCTCCTTGTGTGACTCTCCTAAGAGCGCTCCGGCTTCCTGGGCAAACACACGAAACTCTCTGCTGAGCGATGCGCCGCGCAAATTTGCGCCATGCAGGCGAGTGTGCTCATCAAACACGAGGCCACCTAAATTGGCCTCCGTGAAGTTCACGTCTCGTAGATCCGCCCCTCGGAAGTCGGCACGCCGACAGTCAGCAAAGCGCAGATCGGCCCCGATGAAACTGGCTCGTGTACAGGTAGCTTCTACCAATTCTGTCGTCACCATCTGTGCTCGCTGAAAGATCGCTCCGCTCAGATCAGCGTGGTGAAAGTTCACGCCGTTGAGGACAGCTTCCACAAAGGATGCTTCGTGCAATGTTTCTCTCGAAAAAGACGCCTGAACGGCACGGCAGCCATCAAAGACCGTTTTGACCATTATGCAACGACTGACGTTTCCGATCTCATACACGTAGTCCAGACGGGCGCCTGAAAGATCAACGCTTGAGAGGTATACCTCTTGCCCCTCAACGTGCAGTCCGCGCAAATCCAGGTGAGGAGCGACCTCGTTGGCAAACGGCAGTGCTGTGAGACGCTGCTTGATCTCTTCCCCCAATGGTGCTACCTTTACCTGTTGCCATGCGATAGCGCGCTGCACAAAGTCCCTAGCAGACTCTTCGGGCGTGAGGGTTTTTTCCACACGAGGGAGCAGCTTCGGGCTTAGCGCCTGGAGCACGTCTCTGGCAAGCGCTTGCCCTGTTTCTGTGTCCCAGCGGGCGATCAGTTGTTCGCGTGTGGTTTCCATCGAAGTGTCCTTCTTTCCAACTGAGTATCTTGTCTGGGCGGCGTGCAGAACGGGTCGGTCCTGGTGCGCTTCTTCGCCAGCGGTGCGTGGCACCTCAGCCGGGTGGACTTCGCCGTCTACGAGCTACGGACGGCGGCGCTGCTCTTCGCCCTCTCACTCTCTCGGTGATCTGCGCGCGCCTGGCGCAGGGCGGCTTCCTGCGCTTTACCATGCCGGCCGGAGGGACCAGGGTTACGCTGTACGTGAGGTGGCAGGCCTCGTGAGAGTGCATGAGAAACAGGAGATGCGTTCTCACGAGATGCTTATACTTGAGTAAAAAATGTCAAAAGTAAGTGAGTGATGGTAAGCGCGCTAGCCTTGTTTGGGCGTTGATGCTGTTTAATACCCCCAAGTTAGAGCTTTTGAGTCTCACTCACATATTCCACAGTGAAAAGCTCGCCCGAAAGAGACCATTTTCTGGCATGATCCTCTCGGAGAAAAATCTCCACTGCCTTACATCGATCATCAGCAGGATTCCATAGAGATTTATAAGGGTCTTGCCTCTTGATGAAAAGGGGCCTAACTCCTAGAACTGCACGACTCTTGTCTGTAAGGAAGAAGGCAAGACTTCCAGCAGGTTTTTGCAAAATTTGCTCTAGTTTCCGACTCAGCTCCTCAATATCCTCTCCTGTATGGGCATGAAAACTTACAATTACGCCATCAAGCAGAGGTTTTATTAAGCTAGCAGGGTTGCGGTTCTCTGCGAAGGGAGGGTGAGTCAATGTAATTCTGAGACCAAAATGAGATGGTAATTCTCTCGACTCGGATATATATTGTAATGGATGTTTTTTCAACTCGTACCAAATGGTACCCGGATTCGTTGAACTTGATAATGGAGGCATCTCTACAGGTTCCCATTGTGCTAGAGGTTGTGATTTTCTCCAGTAAAGAAAGCTTGTGTCATTTTCTAAGAAAGAGTAACATTGATAACAAGAAAAATTAGTCTCTAAATTTCCTGAAGATATGGGCAAAGAGAAAGATCTTTCGAATCTAACTCTAGAAGTAGAAGTGATAAGGTGTCTAAAGAATGCTGGACCTACATTATAAAAAAGAACATTCTCTAGATCAGGCTCTGACTTCTGTAACGGAGTCGCAAGTAATGCATAGAAGGTTTTATTGGGCTTATTTTGAAGCTTCCGTATTTCAGTTTGAAGTTCAGATTTAAAGTGCTTTTGGCAATCCTCTTTTGGTGTAAATTGCAAGGGCTTAATTGACCATGCTTCAACCAATTCTGGCTTAGTAGAAGACGGAATTTTATACTCAGAACTCATGCTCTAGCCCCCCTCATACACAAGTTTTTAAAATCATGTATCATCTGTGCTGTAAAAACATGGGTGCTCAGCAGTTCCCGCACCCGATTCTGGCTTAGTAGAAGACGGAATTCTATATCCAGTATACACAAGTTTTTAAATCACATATCATCCATGCTGTAGGGCTATGCATGCCCGGCCGTTCTCTACCTAAGGCGAACGGCCGGGCATGCATGGCCTTACGAATCGATCTGCGCCTTCTGCAACTTCCCGCTGTAGTCTGTATACACCACCTTCCACTCGGTGAACACATCCAGGCCAGCCAGGCCAGCTTCGCGGTGGCCGTTGCCGGTGCCGCGCGTGCCGCCGAAGGGGAGCTGGATCTCCGCGCCGGTGGTGCCGGAATTGATGTAGAGGATGCCGGTGCTGATGTCGCGCGTGGCGCGCTGCACACGGTTGACATCCTGCGTGTAGATGGCGCTGGAGAGGCCGAACTTTGTGTTGTTGTTCACGGCGATGGCTTCGGCGAGCGAGTCCACGTCGATGACAGAGAGCGTGGGGCCGAAGATCTCTTCCTGGGCGATGCGCATGTCGGGACGCACGTCGCTGAAGAGGGTCGGGCGATAGAAGTGGCCGCGCGCGCAGTCGCCGTCGCGCACGACCGAGCCGCCGGTGACGAGGGTGGCCCCCTCGCCCTTGCCTATCTCCGTGTAGCTGTGAATCTTCTCAAGCTGCGAGGCGTTGATCACGGGGCCAACATCCACCGACTCGTCCAGACCGTTGCCCAGGCGAAGTTGTTCGATGCGCGGCACCAACCGGTCCAGCAGTTGCTGGCGAATGGCCTTGTGCGCGATGACGCGGCTGCACGCGGTGCAGCGCTGGCCTGTGGTGCCGTAGGCGCTCCACAGGATGCCCTCGACGGCCAGGTCCAGGTCGGCGTCATCCATCACGATCACCGCGTTCTTGCCGCCCATCTCCAGCGAGACGCGTTTGAGGGATTTGGCCGCCTCGATGGCCACGTGGCGCCCCGACTCTGTGGAGCCTGTGAACGAGATGATCGCCACATCGGGGTGCTGCAGCAGGGCCTCGCCGACGGCGCCGCCAGGACCAAAGACGATGTTCACCACCCCTTCCGGCAGACCAGCCTCGTGGAGCATCTGCACCAGCCGTAGCGCGCTCAGCGGGGTGTCGCTGGCCGGTTTGAGGACCACGGTATTGCCGGCCACCAGCGCGGGGAACATCTTCCAGGTGGGGATGGCGATGGGGAAGTTCCACGGCGTGATGCAGGCCACCACACCCACGGGGTCGCGCAGGGCGATGCCCGACTTGTTGGGCAGTTCGACGGGGACCGTGTAGCCAAAGAGCCTGCGACCCTCGCCACCCATGTAGTAGGCCATGTCGATGCCCTCCTGCACATCGCCACGCGTCTCCTTGAGCACCTTGCCCATCTCCTGCGTCATCGTGCGCGCCAGGTCCTCTTTGTGGCGTGCCAGCAGCTCGCCGGCGCGATAGAGGATCTCGCCGCGCTTGGGGGCGGGTACAAGCCGCCAGCTCTCAAAGGCTGTTTTCGCGGCGGCGACGGCGGCATGGGCCTCGGCCTCAGCGGAGCGTGGGAAATGGCCCAGCAGCTCGCCGGTAGCCGGATTATGGTTGGGGAAGGTCTGCCGGCTCTCCGCGTCCCGCCACGTGCCTCCGATGAAGTTCTGGAATACCTCAGCCGTGGTAGTCATTGCTTTGTCCCCTCGCGCCTCCGGCCCCCGTGTGGACAACGGGGGAGCAGAGCGTTTCTCCTACAGGTTACTCTTGTTCAAGGTTGCCAGGAACTCCATGTTGTTGCTGGTGCGGGCCATAAATTGCAGCAGCGCCTCCATGGCTTCCAGACCGCGCTGTTCCGCCAGGGTCGAGAACATACGCCGCATAACGACGACAGCGCGCAGCGTTTTTTCGTCGAGCAGGAGTTCTTCGCGGCGGGTGCTGGAGAGGCCGATGTCGATGGCGGGGAAGACGCGGCGTTCGGCCAGTTTGCGGTTCAGCAGGAGTTCCATGTTGCCGGTGCCTTTGAATTCTTCGTAGATCACATCGTCCATGCGGCTGCCGGTATCGACCAGCGCGGTGGCCATGATCGTCAGGCTGCCACCCTCTTCGATCTTACGCGCGGCGCCGAAGAAGCGTTTGGGGGGGAAGAGCGCGCTTGGATCGAGACCGCCGGAGAGCGTGCGCCCGCTGGGCTGTACCGCCAGGTTGTAGGCGCGGCTAAGACGGGTGATACTATCGAGGAGGATCACCACGTCGCGCCCGCCCTCTACCAGGCGCTTGGCGCGCTCCAGCACCATCTCGGCGACGCGGGTATGCGCCTCGGTCGGCTCGTCAAAGGTTGAACTGATGACTTCGGCCTTGACCGAGCGTTTCATGTCGGTCACCTCTTCTGGACGCTCGCCGATGAGGGCGATCATGAGGTGGGCATCGTCATAGTTTTCCGTGATGGAGTTGGCGATGGACTTCAAGAGCATGGTCTTGCCGGCTTTTGGCGGGGAGACGATCAAGCCGCGCTGGCCGCGTCCAATGGGGGCTACCAGGTTGATGATGCGACCCGGAATGTTCGAGGCGCCTGTCTCCAGGTTGAACATCTCCTGGGGGAAGATCGGTGTCAGGTTGTCGAAGTGCGGGCGACGCTTGGCGTCTTCGGGGTTCATACCGTTGATGGCCTCAACGCGCAGGAGGCCGTAGTATTTCTCGTTGTCCTTTGGTGGCCTCACCTGTCCGGAAACCATGTCTCCAGTGCGCAGGCCGAAACGCCGGATCTGCGATTGAGAGACATACACGTCCATATTGCCTGGCAGGAAGCGTTCCTGCCTCAGGAAGCCGAAGCCGTCCTCTACGATTTCCAGCACTCCAGCGCTAAAGATGTTCCCTTGCTGTTCGGTGTGGGCCTGAAGAAGTCGGAAAACGAGGTCTTGTTTTTTGAGGGTTGAATAGCCGGAGAGTTCGAGGTCGCGAGCGATGTCGCGTAACTCCGCTATCGTTTTGGTTTCTAACTCAGCAATGTTCACGGTGTGTAGGGCGGAGCAAATCTTTGGGAGAGTACACGCCCTTTCTCCTTTCTGTGTTGAACCCTAGATGTGATGATTTTTGGTGGGAAATAGTACTTGCGTCCACGGGCATTTCCTGGAAAAGGGGAAACGCCAACAGGTATGCGGCGGCCTTGAACTCGCGACGAATGGAAGAGGCGTCCACCAGGAAGTCCAGGATATGTACGACGCAAATGCATACATAGAGAAACCTACGGAACCATTGGACTGACGGCGCAGTATGTACCTCGGGAGCTAGCATTACTATACCACAGGTACCAATACATGTCAAGGGATTTTCCTGTATAATTCAGGCATCCTCCCTCTATCTGGCCGGCAAAGTGGCATAGGTGACACGGTGTGGGGATAGGCAGTACCCCAGCGGAACGCTTTTACCTGGCTGCGGTAGACCGCTGTAGACCTGCAATCCCTGTCCAACCTGACTCACGTAGCATATCATAAAATGGAAACCACTGTTTGTCAATCCACTCGTCGCAGCGTTGTACGTACTCGCCCAATCCCCGCTGTTCCAGCTCCCGGTTGACTACGTTATTGGCATGGGGATGGTCGTAACGTCTGGGTAGCGGCGAACCGAAGCCGTGAACATAATGGGCCAGTTCATGCGCCAGCGTCGTCACCAGCACGTAGGCCGGCACCAGGGGATGCTGGAGCAGCGCATTGATGCCGATAAAAGAGATCGCGTTATCCTGGGAGAGGCGAATCAGGCCGAGCCGGCGCTTCCAGGGCTGGCAATAGGCCACCTGGATCTCGTTCATGCGGGGGGTATCCGCGAAATAATGGTGCCAGATCTCCTCAAGATAGAGATCAAGGTCGCGGGCAGAAGCGACCTCTGTAGGCGAATCAGGAACGACGGTCAGTAGCATATCTAGACTCCTCGACAGAAGTTGTTTGTGAATTCAGTATACCAGTGCTCCTGTAATGATCTTCTTCATGAATGTGTCACATGACCCATGCCCATAGCCGTGGTTTCCGGTATGCTTGCCGACAGAAAGAATTTATAGGTAGAGGAGTGAATAGAATGTATAAGACACCATGCCAGCAGGCTGTTCTTGAGCATACGACCTGTCCCGTTGCTACCACGCTCTTTATGGCAGACGATGGCTTCTCTACCACTCCCATGCCTGTGGTGAAGCCAGCATACCAGCCGGCCAACGAAGAAGAGTTGCATACCTCCTTTGAACAGGCCATCAGTGATCGTGTACTGGCGGTCAAGCTGCGCCTCAACCGCGTCAGTGCTCCCCTGAAGCTGTCCCCCTCTTCATGGAAGGAGGAGCGCATACTCACTACAGGGCAGGATGCCGCGTATTCCGCTCTTCAGTTGCCCAGCAGCATACTCCCCAAGAAAACGCGCTGGAGCCGTTGGCACCTGGGTATCATGCTCGGCTGCCTCGTATTGCTGCTGGTGATGATTGGCTTCGATCTAATGGGCCTGCTTGTGCTGCATGCTCGCTAAACGTAGTATCAACTTGTATATGGATGGCTGTCACATATATACACATGGAGAAGATGCGGATGGGCGTAGGGGCGCCGCCGCCTGGCACACCGCTATACGCATAGGCCTACACGGGCTTGTAAACGGCGCCCCTACGCCCATCCGCATCTCACACTTCCAATACCTTTTTCCATGACCCTGCAAAAACGTCTCTTTCTCTCTCTCCTCCAGTTTGAGCAAGCGGTCAGATACAGCATGACTCGTTTTGCTACATTGCAACGTGTATATATGAGAAGGTGAAAAAAAGCTGCTCCTCTTTGTCCTGCTGGATTCTCAGATACGGCAGTAGACAGGCCCGTTATAATAAAGATAGATCGAAATAAGATAGATCGCCATCACGTGAAGAGAGGGCCTGTGCAAGACTATTCTCGCAGAAGAAGAGCACCATTTCCCTCGCGACCTGAGGGGAGCAATTCAAATGTCACTTCGGCGGTTGGACTGGGTGAGACGGTGGGTCTCATGCGGGCCAGGCGCAGTTCGCTCTTCACGCGGACCGTCATCTGGATCACAGGGTTGATCTGCCTGGCGCTGCTGCTTGGTTCGCTGGTACAGGCCTGGTCAAATAATCAGCTTATGCAGCAGGTGCGTGCAGCACGACAACAGGCGCAACAGGCACAGGCTCATCATGACGCGCTGGGCAAGCTCGTTGACCATTACAAGGACCCGTTCGTTATAGAGAGTGAGGCGCGCCAGCAACTTGGCTATGTGCGACCCGGCGAGCATGCGGTGGTGATCGTCAGCGCCAGCGAGCCAGGAACGCAGAATACAGCCCACACGGCGACCTCTGCACCCACCAATGGTTTCTGGCAGGCCTGGTGGAACATCTTTTTTGGGGGCTAGGCAAAGGACGACCAATGCCTACGCGATTGGGGCCATACCCACGCGGAAGGTACTAATCGTCTTGACAGTGACTCTATAATAGAGTTATACCATAGAACATAACATTGCTGATACATTGAGGAATAAACGTGAAACGAGCAGCCATAAAACCACAATCAACCCTCGGGATTATGCAGCTTCAGTCGTATTGGCTGGAGCTTACCGGGCTTGGATTTGGAGTGACGCGTTTCGTTTCGTGATGAAGCATTTTTCTTAAGCGGAACGCAGCAAAAAGCGTTCCGCTTTTCTTTTTTTATTGCGTTGGTGTGGTGTGAACAAAGCTATCATTTTTATTGAAGGAGTCATTGGTATGCGTCCTCTTATTGGAATTCCTTGTCATCCGGCGTATCGCGAAGGAACCTGGCGGCCGATCTACTGTAACAACCGGTCGTATGTGCATGCCATCGAGGAGGCGGGTGGGGTGCCTGTTCTGATACCGCAATTGCACGATCTAAGCGCGCTTGAAACACTGCTTTCTCGCCTGGACGGTCTGCTGCTCCCAGGTGGTATCGATATTCAGCCTGTGCTCTACGGCGAAGAGCCGCACGAAGAGTTGATGGGTAGCGACCCCTCGATTGACGAGATGGAGCTGACGCTGGCCCACTGGGCCTTGCGCGAAAACAAGCCTGTGCTGGGTATCTGTCGCGGTATGCAACTACTCAATGTGGCTCTGGGTGGTAGCCTGTACCAGGACCTGCACGATCAGTTTCCTGGCAGCATCAGGCACATGTACGTTGATCTCCCGCGCTCCCAGGTGATCCATCGCGTGTTAGTCGATGCTGGTAACCAGACGCACGCGGCCGTCGGTACCTCCGAGTTCTGGGCCAACAGCATTCATCATCAAGCCATCAAGACACCCGGCGAGGGCGTACGCATCACCGGCTGGGCCGAGGATGGCGTGGCGGAATCCATCGAAGTTGCCAACAGGCATTTCGCGGTGGGCCTCCAGTGTCATCCCGAAGAGATCTATACATACATCCCTGCCTGTGCGCGCCTCTTCACAACATTCGTAGAGGCCTGTAGCATCATTGTGATGCCGCAGGGTGTGCCTATCCCTATCCCCGCGATCTCCGCCTGATTTTTTCGTAGGGACCCGGTTTATGG
>JALYTT010000177.1 GCA_030854145.1 Chloroflexota bacterium
GATCGCCTCTGCCTGAAGGGGTTCGGCTGATCTTTTTCATTTCTACTCGTCTTTCTTGGTTCTGAGCTATCGATCATATGGCTCAGCTAGGTTCGTGTTAGTTTAAACGTCAATTAAAGGAGAGAACGCTGTGGCAACGGTGCAGACACTACCGCATTGGAACATGGCTGTCGTCTACCCTGGCCTGGATACGCCTGAGTTCGCCGGGGGGTTCGCGCGCGTCGTTGAAGATATCGCGCAGCTTGCGCAGTTTTTTGATACGCGGTACATCATGGAGCAGGCCCCGCAGCCGCTAAGCGCGGAGCTGATTCATGCGTTCGAGGCAGTGGTTGAGCGCTATAACCATGTCCTTGATACCACGAAAACCTTGAGCACGTACCTCAATTGCCTGGTGAGCACGAACTCGTATGATGACGCCGCCCAGGCGCGATCCAGTGAACTGCGACTCTCCCTGGTGCTTCTATCGCAGTTAGGCACGCGCTTCACGGCGTGGATCGGCTCCCTGGATGTAGAGGCGCTCATTGAGCAATCGCCAGTGGCCCAGGACCATGCCTATATGCTGCGCAAAACCGCGATCCAGGCAAAGCACCTGATGTCGCCGGCCGAAGAGACGCTCAGCGCCGAGTTGAATCTGAGCGGGGGTACGGCGTGGGCCAGGCTACACAGCGATCTTACCTCACAACTGACGGTCTCGCTGGAGCTTGAGGGCCGCGTGCAGGATCTCCCTATGAGCATGGTACGCAACCTGGCCTTCGACAGCGAGCGCGATACACGCCGGCGCGCCTACGAGGCCGAACTCGTGGGCTGGAAACGCGTGGCGTTGCCGCTAGCGGCGGCGCTGAACAGCATCAAGGGTGAGGTCAATATAGTCACAGCGCGGCGCGGCTGGGAGTCGCCCCTGGATGCATCGCTGTTCGTCAATAGTATAGACCGTCAGACACTCGACGCCATGTTCGCCGCGGCCCGCGCGTCTTTCCCCGATTTCCGGCGCTACCTGCGCGCCAAGGCCCGCCTCCTGGGTGTGGGAGAGCGTCTACCCTGGTATGATCTATTCGCCCCGCTGGGCAAGAGCAGCCGGGTATGGGATTTCGGCGAAGCGGAGTCCTTTATCGTTGAACAATTCGGCTCCTACTCAAGCAGGATGGCGAATTTTGCGGCCCGCGCCTTCCACGAGCAATGGATCGACGCCGAGCCGCGCTATGGCAAGGGCGACGGGGCCTACTGCGCCTCGCTGCGTGGAGACGAATCGCGCGTGTGCGCGAACTACAAGCCCACCTTTCGCGGCGTGAGCACTCTGGCGCACGAGTTGGGCCACGGCTATCATAACATGAACCTGGCGAGCCGCACGATGCTCCAGCGCACGACGCCGATGGCCCTGGCGGAGACGGCCAGTATCTTCTGCGAGACGATCATTCGCCAGGCCGCCATGCGCGAGGGTAGCGGCCTCGAAAACCTGGCACTGCTGGACGCCTCGCTCCAGGGCGCCTGCCAGTTGGTGGTAGACATCACCAGCCGCTTCCTCTTTGAGCAGCGCCTGTTTGAGGCGCGCCAACGCCGCGAGCTATCCGTCGAGGAACTCAACACGCTGATGCTGGAGACGCAGCGCGAGACCTACGGAGACGGGCTGGAGGATGCTACGCTACACCCCTATATGTGGGCGGTGAAGCAGCATTACTACAGCACGGGGCGCTCATTCTACAACTACCCCTACATGTTCGGCCTGCTCTTCGGCCTGGGCTTATACGCGCGCTACCAGCAGGACCCCGACGCCTTCAAAGTCGGCTACGACCACCTGCTCTCATCGACCGGCATGGCCGACGCGCCGACGCTGGCCGCGCGCTTCGGGATCGACATTCGCACCGAGGAGTTCTGGCACACCAGCCTGGATACCGTGCGCCGCGAGGTCGAGCAGTTCGAGGCGCTGGTGGACAGTATGTCGTAGGGCGCAGACAGACGGGCAGACCAGCATGCAGGGCGCAGGCCAGCGGCGCCCCTACACGAAATGCCAGACTCCGTTATATTCCTGTCCCTGGCTACTCATCCTCTTTCGTGTAGGGGCACCGCTGGCCTGCGCCCTGTTCCAACCACGCGCTTCCCCCGATTTTGTATCAACGCATGCGCTGGCCTGCGCCCTGCCCGCCTACCTACGGCTCTTGTTGCAGGAGAGAATAAAGGAGACAAGCATGCCACAACGATTCTCGACATTCCCTAAGCGCTTCCTTGCTGCTATCCAGGCGATTGAACGTCTAGAGTCCTATGATAGGTATCTTGGGGCGTTCATTTTTGGCTCGCTCGCCCGGCACGAGGCGACAGGCCAGAGTGATTGTGATGTGCAGGTGATTGTCCATGAGGAGAATCCCTGCGCCAACATCAATCATCCTCTCATCGCGGGAGTCAAGCTGGATCTGACCTTTCTCTCTCTTGAACAATTGAAAGCAAGAACAGAGCGTGAGATAGAACAGCGTGAACGGCCTCCCATGATAGCAGAAGCTCTGATTGTGTTTGATAAAACCAATCAGCTCTCATACCTACAGGAACAGGCAAAACAGGCACAGCCCATGAAGACGCGGTCTGAAGATCTTCAATTTCTCCAATTTATGTTCTTTCATGGAAACGACAAAGTGGAGAGGAATCTGGAAGCTGACCCTCTGACAGCTCTTCTAGTTATGCATGTCGGTCTCGATGAGTTTCTCAAATACCATTACCAGATGCATCAACAATGGTGGGTAAGCAGCAAAAGACTCCTTGCCGACTTACGTCGTTGGGATCTTCCCTTGGCGCAGCTTGTAGAGCAGTTCGTTACTACGTGCGAAGTCCGAAGCAAATTTTCGTATTGGTCAGCTATCATCGATCATATCCTGGAGCCTGTCGGAGGCCGTCAGCCGATTGCTGAAAATACCTGTGGTTGTTCGGTGTGTCAGTATGACCTCTCCATGCTTTGTTCGCGGAACCAGGAAATACCCCCACCTGGCTGAGATCCCCAACAGTGTTTTTCCGTCATGAGGACAGGCCTGCGCCCGATAGGCTACGGGATGGGGCATCCGCAAAGGATGCCCCGGAAATCGATATTCACGAATATAGCGCGCCACCCTCCATTCTCGCCAATCACATCTGCGCCACGATGGGTTGATCTTCGCTGACCGTCTCCGCGTGAACTTCCCCGGCGCGTTCGATGGTTGTGCTCTGGCGGCGAATGGGTGGGGGGAGTTGGGGCTTTTTGCTGAAGCGGGCCTTCAGGACGTAGGTGAAGCCCTCGATGAAGATAGCGCGGGACATTTTGGACTTGCCCACCCGGCGGTCTGTAAAGAGAATGGGGGTCTCGACGATCTTGAAGCCCTGGCGCAGGGTGCGGTAGGTCATCTCCACCTGGAAGGCGTAGCCGCGTGATTGCACGCTATCCAG
Organism: Chloroflexota bacterium; assembly: GCA_030854145.1. Next base: position 3,403 of record JALYTT010000177.1, read on the forward strand.
GGCCAGGCTCTGCAACACCTCACGACGGTAGCAGCGGTAGCCGGCGGTGCAGTCGTGGATGGGGAGACCAAGCCCCACTCGCGCGAAGATGTTGCCGCCGCCGCTGATAAAGCGCCGCAGGAACGACCAGCTTGGTGTGCCGCCGCCCTGGATATAACGCGAGCCGATCACCAGGTCCGCGTCCTCGATGGCCGTGAGGAAATCGGGGAGGTAGCGCGGATCGTGCGAAAAGTCGGCATCCATCTCGAAGGCCGCGTCGTAGCCGTTGGCAAGCGCGTGTTTAAAGCCCGCGATATAGGCCGGTCCGAGGCCCATCTTGCCGGGGCGGTGCAGCACCTGCACCTGAGGATTCTCGTTGTGGATCTCGTCGGCCAGCTTGCCTGTGCCATCGGGCGAGTTGTCATCGACAATCAGCACATCGGTCATAGGGGCGTACTTGAAGATCTCCGTGAGTAGTGGGCGGAGGTTATCAATTTCGTTATACGTTGGAACAATGATAAGCGTTTTCATGCAACTAAGTCTCCATTGCTTTGCCGATATCAACTCGTGTAAGGACTATGGTTCCTCTTGTCCGCTGGCACTGCCTCGTCCGCGTGTGCCAACGGCGCTCAGCGGCTCCCTGCGCGGGTCGATATCGCTGTCCGGTTCCTCCCAACCTGCCTCGCGTTGAGGCGAAAGGTCGCTATGGCGTTGTATAGAGCGGAATACGAGTAGGGCCATCCCTCCAATGAGCAGACCAAACCACAGCGTGCAGAGGCGGGTCAGCAGGGCCGCGGCGCCTCCGATGGCTGCCGATGGCGATATCAGCAGGCGGGTCAGACCTAGCATGGTGCCGTCGGCGGTGCCCAGTCCTCCTGGCAGGCCGGATGCCGAACCGATCAGCGACGAAACGGCCATGATAAAGGTGGCCTTGATAAAAAGATCCCCACCTGGCGCGATCCCCAGGCCGCTAAAGACAAAGTACAGCGCGGCACACTCTCCCGTCCAGGAGATCAGGCCGATCAGCACCGCCAGTAGCAGAGGGCGCCAGCGCAGCAGCGTATAGGCGCTCTCGTAAAACGCGCGCGCCAGGTGCGCGACGCGGGCCACCAGCGGCAGCCGCGCGGCGTAGTCCAGCAGGGCCAGCGACAGCGCGCGATTCTGCACCAGCATGATCCCGGCCAGGCCAGCCACGAGCAGGACCAGCAGTATCTCCCAGCCGTAGCGATAGAGCACCAGCCCTGTCGCCGCCAGCAGTAGCATCGCCAGGCCGTCCGTGAGCCGCTCCGCCACGATCACCGGCGAGGTGCGGCTGACCGGCGCCCCCGTTACACGCTTGAGCAGGTAGGATTTCAGTAGCTCCCCCACCTTGCCAGGCGTGATCGCCATCGACAGCCCTGAGAGAAAGATCAACAAGCTCTTCCACCAGGGCAGGCGTACCTCAAGGCACTTGAGATAAAACTGCCATTTGCAGAAGCGCCAGAGATAGTTATAGATCGTCAGCCCCAGGATCAGCGGGAGGAACTCCCAGCGGAAGTGGGTCAGGGCGTTCAGCATACGCGGGAGGTCGGCGTAGAACGCGATAGCAGTCATGACGACCAGCGCCAGGACCAGCGAAAAGACTATGCCGGTGCGTATTCTCCGAGTATGTAGCAACAGGAACTCCCCAACCTGGCCCCCGCGAGGCGGACCACCTCATATTATGCTGGTATCACATACAAGACGGCAATTATAATGGCTGTACATAAAACAACGGTTCCGAGCATATGCCGGTCACGCAACAACACTTCTTCAGGACTTCCGCCTTCCATATGCATGTGGACCAGGTACAGGTAGCGAAACATACCATACAGGACCAGGGGGATCGTCAGCATGAGCCGGTGATTGCCCGTTGGCCCCTGGAAGGTATAGAGACTATAGGCCATCAGGGTAGCGGCGGTCACAATCGTGATCATCTGATCGAGCATGGGCAGGCTATATTCTTTGAGGATCGCGCGGTGATTGCTGGCATCTCCTTGCAGGAGCATCAGCTCGTGCCGCCGCTTGCTCAGGGCCAGGAACAGCGAGAGCAGGATCGCCACCAGGTAGAGCCAGGGCGAGATCGTCACAGGGATCACCACAGCCCCCGCCAGGATGCGCAGGACGAAGCCGCTGGCGATAATAAAGACATCCAGCAAGACGACATGCTTCAAGTGCGTGCTATACAGGACCATCATCAGCAGGTACGCGCCGATGCTCAGCGCGAAGAGGAAGCTGCCGCCTCCCAGGTCCGCGTAGATATCGGGCTGGGCCGTAATGGGCGTCAGAAAGATGAAGAATGTCAGCGTGACGCACAGCACAAGCAAGACGCCCATCGCGGCGATAGCCCACGAGATCGGCAGACGACCGGAGGCCAGCGGGCGGGCGCGCTTCACCGGGTGCTGGCGGTCGTTCTTCAGGTCAAGCAGATCGTTCAGCAGGTAGATAGCGCTGCAAGCAAAGCAGAAAGCCACGAAGGCCAGCACCGCATGTTCCAGCGCCGAGCGCTCAAGCAGGCGCTGTGCAAAGACGATACCCGCGAAGATAGCCAGATTTTTGGTCCATTGGCGGGGCCGGAGAGCCGAGAACAACGCTCGCATCCGTGCTATGGTTCCCGTGGTGGAAGGTGAAGGTATAATGGCAACCTTATCAGTAACAGTAGAGAGCGCCTCGCCCGGCTGGTTCGTCTGCCGGTCTCTCTCCGTGACAGCGTTTTCCACAGGTATTACTCCCCTTCAAGGTCGTATATAATATATAGTTGACTTCTCTCAGACGTATGGCGGCGAAGGGTAGTAACAGGAATGCCGGTCGTGTTGCTAGTAGATGCGTCGTTTCAGTTCGGTAGGGCGCCGTAAGGTGACCTTATGCTTATCGGTGCTGATGTAGCCCTTATCGGTGAAGTAGCCGAGCACCTTGTTGACGCTCTCGCGTGAGGCTCCGACCATCGAGGCCAGCTCCTGCTGGGTCAGGCGCATATCGATCAGCAGGCCATCATCAACCTCGTTGCCATGGGTGTCGGCCAGCTCAAGCAGCTTTTTGGCCACGCGCCCGTATACATCCAGGAAGATCAGGTCCTCCACCATTCTATCGGTGTTGCGCAGGCGCTTAGTCAGGGCTTCCAGAACATAGATGGCGATCCTGGGGTTCTTCATAATCGCATTATGGAAGTCGCTGCGTTGCAGGGTATAGCACTCGACGCGCTCCAGGGCAATGGCGTCGGCCGAGCGTGGCAGGCTATCGAGCAGCGCGAACTCGCCGAAGTACTCCCCTTTGCCGAAGACTACCAGCGAGACCTCCTGCCCATCGGGACTGACCAGCGAGATTTTGACTTTGCCCTCTTTAATCACATACAGCACCTGGCCGGGGTCGTCGCGGTGGAAGATCACCTCTCCGGCGCGGAACGTGCGTTTGCGCGCCACAGCCATCAGGTCCCGAATGCTTTCATCCGTCAGGTCGCCGAAGATCGATACCTGTTTGAAATATAACGTCTCGTCATGTGTGTCCATCGTGCTCTCCCTGTTATAGCTATGAGTATAGGGCGCACCCGGCCTGTGCTCTGGGCGCTCTATTCCGCCGCCGCGATGTATCGTTCGGTGCAGCCATAATAGCATAATCGGCCTTGATGCGCAATTGGAGGTTAGACAGATATGGCCATTGGGTTGACAACGCAGTGGAAATGGGTGTACAGTCCAAACTGGACCTATAAGCAACAGGTCTCGCTCTTTAAATCAAATCACCAGTCTCACAAAGGTTGCTGCTCATGAACGGGCTGATCTCTGCGTGAGGACGTTTCAGGAGGGCCACTGTTCTCCGCTTCCATATACTTTCACCGAAACGGAGAGCAAGCTCTTCACAGGTGATGAACAATCATACGATGAAAGAAAGGTGGATAACATGGAACTGAAAGAAGAAAGCAAAGAACAGGAAATCACCATTCTCCAGATTATGCCAGCGCTACCAGGATGGGGGGCTGTCTGGGGCCATACCGAAGAGCCAGGACAGGGCCAACCTGGCTACTTTACCGAGCCGGTCGTGTGCTGGGCATTGGTGGAGGCCAGTGATGGTCACCGCTTTGTGACTGCTATGGCACCGGATCTAGAAACCAGCGAGTTAAAACTTATGCTCGATATGGGCAATTTCCTCGGGTACGCCACCCCAAGCTATTCCCTTGACTGGATGCAGCTCGCATCTAGCAAGCGAACCGAAAATCAATCACAGTAATTCTAAGAGCAGAGAGAATGGAGAAGGCGGGTGTTCCCACGGAAGGGACACCCGCCTTCTCCATTTTTACAAAACATGCCACACCGTGAGCAGCCATACGCAAACCATGGTCACGGCGTGCGAGAATGTGCTATAATATCTGAGTCAGGAAGTCGGAATTAAAATCTCTATTTGAGCCAGGTTTGTTCGACGGAAAAAGACCGGTAGGTATGTTCTGTTCTGACATATTACTACTAAAGGATGAGGTACATGGCAGAAACGATTACTGCCGACATGATTATTCACGACGTAGTCAGCAGGCACCCGGAGACGGTAAAAGTCTTTCACGGGCACGGCTTGCCCTGTACGGCGTGTGCTGTCGGCGCGCGAGAGAGTATCGCGGGCGGAGCCCGCACGCATCGCTTCCCGGCGGAGAAGTTGGATGTATTGGTTAAGGACCTGAACGCCTCCGTCAACGGAGGGCCGGTCTCGGTCACGCCCAAAAAGGCCCCGGTCGGCCGGGGTATCCCCTTGACGATGGCTGCTGGCGCGCCTGATCGCAAGATCAAGCAGGTGATCGCCGTGATGAGCGGCAAAGGCGGCGTCGGCAAGTCGCTGGTCACCGGTCTGCTGGCCGTCTCGCTGCGTCGGCAGGGTCTGAGCGTGGGTGTGCTGGACGGCGATATCACTGGCCCCAGCATCGCCAGGATGTTTGGCACAAAGGGCCAGCCTATGAAGACCGCCAGCGGGGGCATTGAGCCTTTGAAGAGCAAGGGCGGCATCAAGATCATGTCGATGAACATGTTTCTGGAGAACGAGAGCGATCCCGTGGTCTGGCGCGGCCCCATGGTCTCCAGCGCCATCAAGCAGTTCTACAGCGACGTTGACTGGGGCATGCTCGACTACCTGCTGGTAGACCTGCCGCCGGGCACCTCGGACGCGCCAATGACCGTGCTGCAATCGCTGCCGGTGGATGGCATTGTCGTGGTCTCCTCGCCGCAGTTGCTGGCCACGATGATAGTGAAGAAGTGCATCAACATGGTGCGCCAGCTCAAGGGTGTGATCGTGGGCCTCGTCGAGAACATGGCCTACTTCCAGGCACCCGATGGCCAGCGCTACGAGGTCTTCGGCCCCAGCAATGGCGCCGAACTGGTCTCCATAAGTGGCGCCCCCCTGCTGGCCCAGTTGCCCATCGACCCCATCCTGGCCACCCTCTGCGATGCCGGCCGCGTCGAAGAGTACCAGTCCCAGGCCTACGATCTGCTGGCAGAGAATTTCATCAATACACTGAAGATCAAACGCTAGCACGGGGTGCAGACGCGGGCGAGCACGCGTCTGCCAACAGGGCGCAGGCCAGCGCATTCGTTGATACGAAATCGGGGCAAGATCGCGTCAGCTTCCAAAGCACGCGTAGGGCACAGGGCGACCGCAAGGGATCGCCCCTACATTTCCGTCTTCGAATGGAACAGCGTGTGGGATGGAACCGAATGCCCAGCAAACCGACGTTGATGCGCTGTTGGCCTGGCCGGAAATGTAGGGGCGATCCCTTGCGGTCGCCCTAGCACATTCTTGATCGACCAGTCGCCCACCACTTTTTATCCAATGCCGTATCCGGCAGGCCTGCAATGGTAGCAAGTAGCAAGGAACACAGCGCGCTCCTCGTTCAGGGTCGCAAAAAGATTGGTCATCGTTGACATGGAAATTCTCCTTATCCTCAATGTGTTGCTATTGTACCACCACCGTCAGATTCATCCCCCGGTGAACGGTGCAATACAGGTGGTAGATGCCGGCTGTATTGAAGGGGCCGATCTCGGCGGAGCCGTTGTTGATGGTGAGGGCGTTGACGGCCGGCGCGCCCGGCTCGGTGGCGTTTTTGGGGGTGTTGCTGGCATCCCAGGTGCCGTTCTGGATGATGTGGGTGTACTGGCCGTCGTCGGTGAGTTTGAGCTTTGAGCCTTTGGGGACAAGCACCACATTCTGTACGAAGTCGGTGATGCCCATGTGCGCCACCGGCTCTCCCCCGCTTTGAGTGCCGTTGCTGGCCGTGGCCCCCTGCGGGTTGGCGGCGGCGATAAACGAGACGAGCATGGCCCCCAGTATAATCCCCGTTATCACTGTCAGCATGGTGCTCAGGCCACGCGGCGCCGGTCGCGCTCCGGCGGGACGGCGATAGTTCTGGATCGTAGCCGCGATACCGGCCACGATAGCCACCAGCGTGCAGGCCTCAATGATGAACACAGGAATGAACTGTCCGGCGCCCGACGGGTGTGCCAGGTCATTAGGGAAGTAAGGCTGCATCAGCCCCCCTATACTCGCCGCCAACGCGCCCAGCGCCGGTGTCCAGCGCCAGCCTGTAGCAACAATGATCGCCGCCACTAACACCACCGCGCCGATAATAACCAGCGGCACAATCAGACCCGCTGCAGCATAGAGGATGGCGATATAGGCGAAGTACGCCAGCGCGCTGATCAGCAACGCCCCGGCCGTGACTCTGCCCAACGCGGATACAGACCTGAAAAGGCCCCGTGTAGATGGCAGACTACGACGGTACGGCAACCTGTTGAGCCTGACGCGCAGTAATTGCCAGGGGAGCTATGCTAAAGTACCAGGAAACGAGTATTGCTTGACACTATATCGGCGTTCCTCTACAATCGGCCCAATAAACAAGCGAGGGGAGCGCTACACTCTCTAAAGAAGGGATTGAAGATGTCTGAGCATACGGGCCGCTATCTTAGCACTTATAAAAGCAATTTAGCTATACAATATGCTGATGACTATACCTACGCCGGGGCACAGCACATGCTCTCATTATCACCCACGGAAACGACCCTCTGTGTCTATCGCGACCACCTTGATTGGGTGCGCACGCTCTCCTGGTCGCCCGATGGGCAGCGCATCGTCTCCGCGAGCACTAACAAGGCGGTACACGTCTGGGATGCGGCGACGGGGCGCCAGTATTTCCGCTATGGCGGTCATGACGACCAGGTATTCGCCCTGGCCTGGTCGCCCAATGGAGCCTATATCGCCTCCGGCGGCAACGACAGCACCATGCAGATCTGGCATGCCGGCAACGGCCGCGAGCGCTACACCTATCGCGACCAGGCAAGATATATTCTTTCGCTGGCCTGGTCGCCGGACGGCGAGCGAGTGATTGCCAGCAGCGATGATGGCTCCGTCGAGGTCTGGAGTTTAACGCTGGGGGACAATGTCTTTACCTACTGCGGTCACGCCAGCAAGGTGCTGGCCGTCGCCTGCTCGCCCGATGGTCAACAGATTGCCTCGGCCTCCTGGGACCAGACCGTGCAGATCTGGGATGCCAGGGGCAGCGGCCAGACCTTCCACACCTTCAGGCATGACCTGCCTGTGGGAGCGATCGCCTGGTCGCCCGATGGACGCTACATTGCCTCTGGCGGCTTTGGTGGAGAGGTGCGGGTCTGGGATGTCACCAGCGGGGAAACCATCTCCACCTATAACGCGCACGCCGGCTGGGTCAATACCCTCTCCTGGTCGCCCGATGGACGCTACATTGCCTCCGGCGGTGACGACTGGCTGGTGCAGCTATGGGATGTGAAGGCGCAATACCTCGCATACACCTCTTCCCGTCACAGCGACCAGGTGAACGTCGTCGCCTGGTCCCCCAACGGCTACTGCCTGGCCTCGGCCGGGGACGATCAAACAGTGCAGGTGTGGCAGTTGATGTAAAGCGCACAAGACGTAGGGGCGCCGTTTACAAGCCCGCGCGACAGATATCAACGTGATGTCATCCGGCGTGCGCGGGCTTGTAAACGGCGCCCCTACGTCTCCGCGAGCCAATGCGTTATAGAACGGCGAGGCAAGCCACGCGCTACGAGGTGGCCTGCATAACGATCATCGGGATTAGCCCCCCCAGGTCGCGGCGCTGCTTGACCTGGAAGCCGGAGGCCGCGACGGTGGCGGCGGTATCGCGGTTCCAGTGGCAGTTGCTGGCGAGGCGCTTCATGATGGGCGTCATCATGTTCTGGATGGTTGCCGCGAAGACACCCTGCGCGCGCACATGTTCTACCAGCAGGAGCCTGCCGCCCGGTTTCAGGACGCGCTTGATCTCTGCAAAACCGCGCAGGGGGTCGCTGACCGAGCAGAATACCAGGGTAGCGAGCGCGCTATCGAAGGTAGCATCGGGGAAGGGGAGAGCCTCCACCGGGGCCTGCGTGAGCGTAATGGGGACGCGGGCCGTCTCCATCCGTGTGCGCGCATAGCCAAGCATGGCGCTATCCGGTTCGACAGCCTCTACGCGCGTGACCTGTGCGGGGTCGTAGAAAGCAAAGTTAAGTCCATTGCCCGCTCCCACCTCCAGCACAACACCCCGCGCGGCATCCACGATCTCTTTGCGCAACGGCTCCATAAAACGCCGCTCGCTCCCACGGCGACTCGTGCGCTCGTAGAAGTTGGCAAAAAAGCGATTATTGCTGAAAGCCGGTCGGCGCTCACCGGCTGCTACAGAGTTACTCAATGATGTACCTCGCATGTGTGCTAGCTGAACGATGCTCTGTGGGTAAGTATACCATATCTATGGCATCCCGATCCGCGTAGGGGCGATGGCTTGCCTCGCCCGCGCTGACCAACGATCTGGGCAGGCTTCCGACGCGGGCGAGGCAAGCC
>JALYTT010000178.1 GCA_030854145.1 Chloroflexota bacterium
GTGTAGCAGGTCCCTGGGCCTGAGAGGCCTCTCCCGCCCTCGCAAGCGAGGCCGACCGCACGGATGCGGCAAGCCGGATCCCTACGCGAGATGGAGAAGCGCCCTGATACCCGTGCCAACAATGGTGCTTTTACAGAACGGGCGCCAGCGCGCAGCGAATCTCCTGCTGCACCTCTCCATCATCCTCACGGAGCAGGCGTTCCTGCAATGCCTGCCTGGCCTGCTCGCCTCCGATGCGCCCCAGCGCCCAGGCGGCATGACCGCGGATCAGCGGCTCGTCATCGTGTAGCGCACTGGTGAGAGCGGGTAGCGCCACCGGGTCGCCGATATTGCCAAGCGCCACGCATACATTACGCAGCAGACCCCGGCGTTTGGCGCGCTTGATGGGGCTGTGCCGAAAGCGTTCGCGGAATTGCTCTTCGCTCAGTGAGAGCAGGGGGATCAGTTCGGGGCTGCTGCCAACCCCCGGCCGCGGTCGAAATTCCTCGCGCCGTCGCACCTGCACGAGCGGAGCCGTTGTCGCCGGCTCGCGCAATCCAAGTCGTTTCTCCGCGATCTTGTTCACGGGGCAGACCTGCTGGCAGATATCGCAGCCAAAGATCAGGGTGCCCATCAGTGGGCGCAATTCGAGGGGGATGCTGCCGCGCAGTTCGATGGTCAGGTAGGAGATGCAGCGCGTGTTGTCCAGGACATAAGGCGCCGGTAAAGCTCCGGTTGGACAGGCGTGCAGGCAGATCTCGCAGGTGCCGCAGCTTGCTTTGAGCGGCTCGTCGGACGGCAGCGGGAGGTTCGTCACAATCTCTGCCAGGAAGACCCAGGAGCCCCAGCGTTTGGTCAGGATGTTCGTGTTCTTGCCGTACCAGCCCAGACCGGCGCGCTGGGCTACCGCGCGATCCACCATGCGCCCCGTATCCACAAAGAGGCGCGTCTCCAGCTCGCTGCCGCCCTGCTCGCGGGTGTACTCGCGCAGCCAGGCCGCAAACTGTTGCAGCCTGGGCTTGATGATCTCATGATAGTCATCGCCCCAGGCGTAGCGCGAGATCCGCCCGCGTGGGCCGCCATCCGTTCGTTCGTCGGGCTGCTCGCTCAGATAGAACATAGCCAGCGCGATGATCGATTGCGCCTCCGGCAGCAGCGCATCAGGGTAGCAGGATACCTCCGCGCGCTCCGCCGTGAACCAGGGCAGACCGGCCATCAGTCCTTGCGCAATGCGCTCTTTGATGGCGCGTTCTGCCTCTGGAAAGGCCTCGGCGCTGGTGATTCTCACGCTATCAAAACCCAGCGTGTAGGCGTATTCTTTGATCGTGTTGATGTTCAGCATAGTAGGTTAGTTCGTGATGTCCCGTCGCTCGTTGACTAACCAGGCTATGCCAATGAAGACCGCCAGGTAGACGGCGAGCACCAGCAGCGCGTGCAGGTCGGACAACTGCGATGGGGAGCCAGAGAAGATGTACTGTCCCTGGTTCTGTAACAGCGCTTCGATATTATTGCCAATCAAGTAATCGGGTATGGCCTTTAAGAGGGTGCCGCCCGCCCCAGGGAAAAGGCTACCCCCGAAGCTGAAGATCTGGCTTACGACCGGCTCCAGCAGGAACCAGATAATCCCGGCCACGATTCCTGCTACCGATGTACGTCCCAGGATGCCAAAAAGGATGGCGATCACCCCAAAAATGGTCCAGTTCAATATAGCCAGCAAGAGGTACAGCAGGGCATGACCGACCCAGGCGGCCGTCAAGAAATTGATCCCGGTATCCACGCCCAGGAAGATGTTCAGGAACGCTCCCAGCAGTATGGCCAGCAACGCCATACCCAGGATACCCAGTGCGCTACAGGTCACGGCTGTCGCCAGCTTGGCCAGTAGGAATTGCATGCGTGTCGGGCCGCGCGTGGACAGCAGGCGTACCGTGCCCATGCTATACTCGCCGCCGGCCATAGCCCCGATCAGGATAATAATCAGGAGCGTGAACGGCGTCAAGGCGATCTGCACCGCGACGTTGAGCGAGGTGGGCAGGCGCAACACCTGCGAGCTGCCCACCACCGCCTGGTGCTTGACCTGATCCAGGTCGGCCTGTGACGGTGTATGATCCAGGCACGGCTGGCGATTATGCACATCTGAGCAGGCGGGTGGCAGCAGGGAGGTCGCCGAACTATTCAACGTGTAGAGCGCGAAGAGAAAAACCGCTAGGAAGACCAGGACAACGGCTACGATGGCGACGACCGCCAGCACCTTCGACATGACGCGCCGCCGCATCTTGTACAGTTCCATGCCGGTCAGGCGCAATACGGTACTAACAAAATCCTGTCGTCCCAGGATCACCGAAGCGGTCCGTGTGGTTTGAGACGAGTCAGGGACTGGTGTCGCCTGGGGTGTGATATTCATTGTGGACCTCGCTTTCCTGCATTCTCCTCAGGCAAGCGGGCATCGGGAGCGATCCATGGAGGTGTGCCTGCCAGGGCCACCATGCCAGGGCGCGTCCCCGCCGGTGCGACGGGCGTTGTGAGTTCGAGGAAGACCTCCTCCAGGCTGCCCTCGTAGGGATGGATCTCGGCGGCGAAGAGGCTGCGCTGCGCCAGCAGGGCGTTCACCTCTGCCGAGCGCGCTGTTGGCGCCTCTATGCGCAGCAGCGGGCGATTGCCCCTGGCTGTCTCTATACGCATCCCCGTGATCCAATTCGCGCCCTGCCTCTGCGCGTTTTGCAGGATATCCAGGGCCTGCTGAGTTTCATCCGCTGTATTCATACGTACAATCACCTGCTCACCTCGCCGCAGCAATTCACCCACATCTCCCTGCTTTATCAGGTTGCCTTTCTGAAGAATGGCCACCCGATTGCACACCTGCTGCACCTCGTGGAGAATATGACTGGAGAGAAAGATCGTCTTGCCCAGAGCCGCCAGGCGCTGGATGAGTTGCCGGATCTCGACGACGCCCGCTGGATCAAGCCCATTGGTTGGCTCATCCAGCATCACCAGTTCGGGATCGGCGAGCAGCGCGGCCGCGATCCCCAGCCGCTGCTTCATGCCAAGAGAATATTTGCGATAGGCGTCTTTGGCCTGGGCGCGCAGCTCGACGGTTTCGAGCACTTCTTCCACACGCTGGTTGCTGGCCTTGCCTGAAACCATGCCGGAGGCCGCCGCGATCACACGCAGGTTATCAATGCCGGACAGATAGGGATAGAAGACGGGCGTCTCCACAATGGCTCCTACACGTGGCAGGATGGAAGACAGTTGATACAGATTATCCATGCCAAAGATGACGGCATGCCCCGCCGTCGGGCGAATCAGGCCCAGTAGCATGCGGATAGTGGTCGTCTTGCCCGAACCGTTGGGGCCGAGAAAACCGAAGACATCGCCGCGCATCACCTGCAGGTTGAGATCATTTACAGCCACCAGGCTGCCAAATGCCTTGGTCAGCCGGGTCGTGTGAATAATGATGTCGCCTTCTTCAAACTCGGTTATATCCTTCACCGTGTGCTCCTTATAATAGTGAGTTCGGGTGTCTTTGATTGCTGTGTCCTATGGCTTCGTCAGGCTGTGAGGTACATCATAGCATCACAGCCAGGAAGAAAGTAAGATATGAACAGTGTACACGTTCAAGGCAAGCCCGTAAACTCCCTGGAAAACCTGGCCAGGATGAGCGTGGGAATGACGAAACGTTCGGGAAACGCTGGCGATAGTATACTGATATTGTTTCCTGGCCCACAGCATGCTAAACTAGCCAGGCATCATAGTATCAATAGAGTAAGCGTTTTTCAGTAATGGATCTAGAAGATGAAGCGACGGTGGGATACTCAGGGACCCATTTGAGTACACGATGCTGAGATCTATTGTAATCATCATTGGACGCAGCCCTGATACACCAATCTGTGACTTTTGTGTATGAGACAGTAAAGGAGCCAATCATGGAGGCAGCACTCAATGGTCCGTCTGGTCGCACTATGCTGGGACCGGGTCCAGTAAGTATTGGACGTACATCTGATAACCAGGTGGTAGTGAATGATCCCAAGGCCTCATCGCGGCATGCCGAAATTCGTCCCGAGGGCCAGAGCTATACAATTAGCGACCTGGGAAGCACGAATGGTACTTTCGTCAATGAGCAGCAGCTTGATCGTAACGTGCCGCGTCTACTGAGCACTAATGATCGTATTCGCATCGGTGATACGATACTTACCTATGAAGTCCAGGGTGCTCCTCAAGCCGCAGCCACAGCCTACGGCGGTCCCGGGCAGGGAGGATACGACGCTAGCTATCAAGCGTATCAACCTACGGTCGCGGCGGCCCCCCCTGATTACAATTACCCTGTTCAGCAGGCACAGCCGGCATATGGCCAGCCAGCGCAGCCACAGGTTCAGCCATCCTACAGTCAGCCAGTGCAGCCACAGGTTCAGCCAGCATATGGCCAGCCAGCGCAGCCATCCTATGAAGTCTATGGCCAGCCGGCACAGTCCCCCTCACAGCCAGCGTATGAAGCGTCATCATACGCGCCGCCCCCACCTCAGGCGGTGTATGCTGCGGCTCCATCGTATCCACCGGTTGCTCCAGGGACATATGGCCAGCCTCCACAGCAGGTGCCGCAGTTCCCACAGCAAGTGTCGGGAAGGAAAAGCCGTCGTGGCCTTATAATCGTCAGCATTCTTGTAGTGCTCTTGCTTATCGGCGGCGGCATTGCCACTTTTGTCTTCCTGAGCATGCCCACGCCCGCGAAGGCCCTTGATACGTTCTGCACCTCGCTGAAGGGCGGCGATTATCAGACCGCTTATAGCGGACTCACTACCAAGCTGCAAAGCAAGGCTCCTGAGCCAGTGTTCGCGGCGATTGTGGGCAAAGTCAATACCTGCTCTTATAGCGCCGTCAACCAGGCGAATACAAGCGCGACCACGAACCTGACCCTCACTGGCGCCAATCACACAGGCAGCGATGCCGTGACGCTGGTGCAGGATAGTAGCGGTACCTGGAAGATCGATGACGATCCCAATCTCACCGCGCTGCCAAAGGCCCTCGATAGCTACTGCTCCACGTTGAAGGGCGGCGATTATCAGAGCGCCTACAACCAGTTGACGAGCGCCTACCAGGGCAAGATCTCCAAGGCCCTGTTCAGCGCCTTCTTGCCGAGTGTCAGCGTGTGTAGCTATACCATCAGTAATGTGTCCGCCGGTAACGCTACTGCCACCATTACCCTGGTCTACAATCAGGGGCAGGCGGAGACGGATACCACCTCCCTGGTGCAGAATAGTACCGCCTGGCAGATCGATGCCCTGTCGGCGCTCGCTACACCCACCAAGTCGCTGACGCTCTTCTACAATTCGTTGAAGAATAAGGATTACGCCGTGGCCTATGAACTGCTGTCGAGCAGCGTGCAGAAGCAGTTTGGCAGCGCGACCGCATTCGGTAGTAGTATTGACCAGGTGCTCGTCTCGAACGGTGGCATCACTACCGTCCAGGTAAGCAATGTGCAGCAGAGCGGCTCAACCACCGCGAGTGGGACCAATGTGCTGACCTATGGCAATGGCAAGATAGAGACCGACAACGATACCATGATAAACGAAAACAGCGTCTGGAAGATTGTGTCTATCAAGACGGTATAGAGGTGATGAGCGGTTCGACATACGATGTACCATCAACGAATGTCCAGGGTGCCCCTTGCGGGTACCTTGCTGTCTGTGTTAAAAATGGGGAGGCTGGTCGTATAGCATAGAGAGATAGCACACATCGTCCATTGTATATGTAGTCAGAGTTCATAAGGAGAGCAGGTTGTGGAAGCAACGTTGAACGGCCCGTTCGGGCAAACAACTCTAGGCTCTGGTGCGGTGACGTTCGGTCGGGCGCCAGACAATCAACTATCGTTGAATGATGCTCAGGCCTCGTCGCACCATGCCGAGATTCGTCCGGAGGGGCAGGGATATGCCATTATTGATAAAGGTAGCACCAATGGAACCTTTGTTAATGAGCAGCGCATCAATAGCAATGTGCCGCGCTTGCTTAATGCAGGCGACCGCATTCGCATCGGCGGGACTGTTTTCACCTATGAGACGAGTGGAGGCTCGTTTGCCGAGAAGACTATCCTGGCGGGTTCACCAGATTTTGGCGCCATGCCCCCGCAAAACTATCCCCAGCAACCACAGCAGAACTATCAGCAGCCCCCGCAAAACTATCCCCAGCAACCACAGCAGAACTATCAGCAGCCCCCGGCGTATCCACAACAAGCGCCGCAGGGCTACTCGCAACAACAGCCCCCGGCATACCCCCAACAACCACCGTTTCCCGGCCAGCCCATAGGAACGGTGCCAGGCGTGCCTCCCAACTATCAGCAGCCCGTTGCCCGCAAGAAGAGCCGCGCAGGCTGCGTTATCGCCGTCCTGGTCGTGCTGGTACTCCTCGCGGTCGGGGTCGTCTTCGCCTACTTGCGTATCCCGGCCGTGCAGGGATTGTTGGGCGGCTCAACGCCTGACAAGACCGTGCAAGCATATTGTAATGCGATAAAAAATAAGGATGCGCCCACAGCCTACAATCAGTTCTCAAAGCGCACGCAGAGCCAGATTTCTGAGCAACAGTTTGCTCAGTTCATTCAACTTATACCTGCTGCAAGCAACGTTAGCAGTTGTTCTACCAGTAACGTGCAGATCACCGGTTCCACTGCGACTGCCGACATTAGGTCTACGACTGGCGATGGCAAAACTAACACTGGACATGAGAAATTCGTTCTGGAAAATGGCGTCTGGAAACTTGATAGCAGCCAGTCGGTCGCTCAACCCTAATCTGCATTACTGACTCAGGGGGGCATACCGCGCGTGGTGGGAACAGGGCGCCGCTGGCCTGCGCCCTGTTCCCACCACGGATACGCCGAGCGGGGATGCCCCTACATCTCATCTAGCATCGGAAGCTTTAAGCCCTTTTCCTTAGCGCATTCAATAGCGATGTCGTAGCCCGCGTCAGCGTGGCGCATGACGCCGCTTGCCGGGTCGTTGGTCAGCACGCGCTCCAGGCGTTTTGCAGCTTCCTTCGTGCCGTCCGCGACGATGACCATGCCAGCGTGCTGTGAGAAGCCCATACCCACGCCGCCGCCGTGATGCAGGCTCACCCAGGTCGCACCGCTGGCGCAATTGAGCAGTGCATTCAGCAGAGGCCAGTCGGACACGGCATCGGAGCCGTCTTTCATGGCCTCGGTTTCGCGGTTGGGACTGGCAACCGACCCTGAATCGAGATGATCCCGGCCAATGACGACAGGTGCGCTTAATTCGCCGGATGCTACCATGTCGTTGAACGCCAGACCGAGCTTCGCACGCTCGCCGAGTCCTACCCAGCAGATGCGTGCGGGTAAGCCCTGGAACTTGATTTTCTTCTGCGCCATATCGAGCCAGCGGTGCAGATGCGGGTTATCCGGGATCAGTTCTTTTACCTTTGCATCGGTTTTATAAATGTCTTCCGGGTTCCCCGACAGTGCCACCCAGCGGAACGGGCCGATACCCCGGCAGAATAATGGACGGATATAGGCGGGCACGAAGCCGGGATAATCGAACGCATTTTTCACGCCAGTATCATACGCCACCTGCCTGATGTTGTTGCCATAATCGACGACTGGAATACCCTGCTTGTGGAACTCCAGCATGGCGCGCACCTGCTTCGCAATCGCCTCCTTCGCAAGCTCGACATAGCCCTGGGGATCACGCTTGCGCAGTTCATCGGCTTCCGCAAGGCTCATACCGGCTGGAATATACCCATTCAGGACATCATGCGCAGAAGTTTGATCAGTCACTATATCAGGCCTGATCCCCCGGCGCACCAGTTCGGGGTAGATTTCAGCCGCGTTGCCCAGCAGGCCAATTGAGAGAGGTTGCCTCAGATTGCACGCCTCACGAATCTGATCGAGCGCCTCGTCCAGTGTACTGGCGATAGCGTCGCAGTAGCCGGTATCGAGGCGTTTCTGGATGTGGGTTGCGTCACACTCAACGGCGAGCATAGAGGCACCTGCCATGGTGGCAGCCAATGGTTGTGCCCCACCCATTCCGCCTAAACCCGCAGTCAGTATCCATTTACCGGATAAGTCGCCGCCGAAATGCTGGCGGCCCATTTCAACGAAAGTTTCATACGTGCCCTGCACGATGCCCTGGCTGCCAATGTAAATCCATGAACCGGCGGTCATCTGGCCGTACATCATCAGCCCCTTGTTGTCGAGTTCGCGGAAGTGCTCCCAGGTCGCCCAATGCGGCACCAGATTGGAATTGGCGATAAGCACGCGCGGCGCGTCAGCGTGGGTTCTGAACACGCCGACCGGCTTGCCCGATTGTACGAGCAGGGTTTCGTCCTCGCCCAGGTTTTTCAGCGTCTCGATGATGCGGTCGAAACATTCCCAGTTGCGTGCCGCCTTACCAATGCCGCCGTACACGATGAGTTCGTCAGGGTTCTCGGCCACGTCAGGGTCGAGGTTGTTCATCAACATACGCAGCGGTGCCTCGGTCAGCCAGCTTTGTGCTGAGAGCTTCGTTCCTCTGGGCGCACGCACAACACGCGCACCCGGCGCCTCTGAGGAGGCCTGGTTGGGGCTATGTTCATTCTGAGGCATACTTTCTCTTCCTTTCCTATGCGAGTGGGATAAATAGCCTATTGAATGTGAGTATATCTTATCTGGCCGCATTATGAAAAAACTGCCAAATATGTGCTCAATGAGAGACATATGTATGAAAATCGTACGACGAATGGCTCACACATGTGTATCTATCCCCTTGACATTTGATACTTTCTCCTCTATTCTCTCGTTCATTATGCATTATATCTTCTTCTGAGGAGCATCTTATGAAGCTAAAATCTCTGGTATTGGATGTGGAGAAGCACACCCGGCAGCGCCTCCTGCAGTATGTCGAGGAGCTACGCGAGCTTTGCGCGGTGGATACGGGAACATACCATAAACCGGGTCTGGATGAACTGGCCCTCTACCTGGCGGCCCGCATGCGTAGCCTGGATATGGAGGTGACCATCATTGAGCGTGAGCAATGGGGCAACGATGTGCTTGGGGTGATGCGTGGCAGCGGGCATGGGAACCTGGTCTTACTCGGCCATATGGATACCGTCTATCCCGTTGGCACGGCGGCCGCGCGCCCGCTGCGTATCGATGGGAATATGCTCTACGGACCTGGTGTCTGCGATATGAAGGGCTGCCTGCTTGAGGCTATCTACGCCCTTGAGTCCCTGCGAGCGCTGAATTATCACAATTTTGGGGAGATCCGTTTTCTGTGTGTATCGGACGAGGAGATCTCCACGCGGCACTCCAGTGATGTCATGGAACAGGCCTGCCGCGATTGTGACCGGGCGCTGGTGCTGGAGGCCGCGCGCGCCAATGGCGATATTGTCAGTTCCCGTAAAGGCACAGCCTGGTACACGCTCAAGGCGCATGGGCGCAGCGCGCATGCCGGTGTTGAACCGGAGAACGGCCGGAACGCTGTTCTGGAAATGGCCCACCAGGTGCTGCAATTCCAGAGCCTGCAGGGCTGGCGCGAGGGCCTGACGATTAACGCTGGCGTTATCTCTGGCGGGACTATGGCCAATGTTGTGCCCGATTATGCCGAGGTGTGCTTTGATCTGCGTTTCCTGGATCTTCAGGACCTGGTTGATACGGAGGCCCAGTGGCGTGAGATGATGCAGGACCAGCGTGTGCCAGGAGTTGAGTTGACGCTCGAAGCAGCGAAGGATAAGAAGATACCGATGCCCTGCACCCCCGCGACCCTTGACCTGGCATACCGCGCACAGGAGGTCGCCGGTTGGCTCGGTTTCTCCGTCGAGCATGTTGCCACCGGCGGCTCCTCGGACGCTAGCTATGCCGTACAGTATGGCGTCCCGGTGCTGGATGGCCTGGGTCCCATCGGTGGCCGTGATCATAGCCCCGATGAATACCTGCTCGTCAACAGCATCGCGCCGCGTACCGCCCTGCTCGCTGGTCTGATCGCCTCGGTAGGCACCCATGACGCAGTCCGCTCTCACCGGCACTTATTGGAAACGCAGGCCACCGGGGTGTAGTTGCAGGGCGCAGGCCAGCGGCGCCCCTACACGAAACGCCCTGACCCGCGTGGTTGGAACAGGGCACAGGCCACGTGTCGGGCCACCAGGTGCGCGTCATCTGGCATGTCGCGCGTGGTTGGAGCAGGGCGCCGCTGGCCTGCGCCCTGCTCCAACAGGTCAGGTTCCACCGCGCCCCTACCTTGTTCCACTGTACACCCTGTGCTATAATCTGTCGGTAGTATATTCCTTTGTGGTACGGGCATTATCTCTCTTTTGACTGCAATAAGGTCCCTGTTCCTCGCTCTGAAAGCTAGCCGGTTAGCTTGTGCAGACACTGGATGCTCAGGAAAGGATGTTCCCATGATTGATCCCGATAGTGAATTAGCACCACGATACCAATCAGTCGTCGCCAGCCCTGACTGGTATCAGACAAATATTCCTTGCCAGGTAGGGTGTCCGGCGCATACCGACGTTTCGACGTATATCGGCTTGATCTCGCAGGCACGCTTCGACGAGGCGTATCTTTTAAATCGCAATGCGAATGTCGTGCCAGGCGTGCTTGGCCGCACATGTGCGCGCCCCTGCGAGCCGGTCTGCCGCCGTAATAAGATCGACGGCAAGCCCATCGCCATCTGCTGGCTGAAACGCGCCGCCGCCGACCACCGCGAGTATCGCCATCACGCCGAGCGACCGCCGGTGACCAAGGATAAGAAGGTCGCCATCGTGGGCGCCGGCTCTGCCGGATTGGCCTGCGCGCGTGACCTGCGCGAGATGGGCTACCCCGTGACGCTCTACGAGTCCGATGCCGTGGCCGGTGGTGTGATGGTCAATGGTATCCCGATCTGGCGTCTGCCGCGCGATGTGACCTACGAAGAGTGCAACGAGTATATGGATGATCTTGGCGTGGAGACCTTCTACAACACCAGGGTCGGCCGCGATATCCAGGTGACCGACCTGCTCAAGAACTACGATGCGGTCTACCTGGCCGCCGGCTGCTACATCTCTAACGCCAATACCGGACCCGACAATAAAGTTATCCCCGGTGCCGACCTTGTGGGCGTGCAGGATGGTATCAAGCTGCTGGCCAAAACCAACTACGGCGAGCCAGCTTATCTGGGCAAGCGCGTGGTGATCCTGGGCTCCGGCTTCACCGCGATGGACTGCTGCCGCACCGCTGTGCGCTTCGGCGCCGATAAGGTCTATGTCATGTATCGTCGCTCCAAGGAAGAGCAGCCGGCCGACGAATACGAGGTTGATGAGGCGGTGATCGAGCATGTGGAGTTCCAGTATCTTGTCACGCAGACCGCTATTCTCAGCGAGGATGGCGTGCATGCCAGCGCGATGAAGTTTGTGCGCAACAAGCTGGGCGATCCTGATGCCAGTGGCCGCCGCCGCCCAGTCCCCATTCCCGGCAGTGAGTTTGTGCTCGATAATGTTGATACGGTGATCGCGGCCTTCGGTCAGTATAGCGATGCCTCCTGGATACCGGCCGAGGAGCTGCAACTGGAGGTCAATAAGCGCAATGGCGTGCCCCTGGTTGATCGCGAGACCTGGATGACGAACTATCCTGGCCTCTTCGCTGGCGGCGACTATACCGAAGGCTCGCGCAACCTGATCTCGGCTATCGCCGATGGCCGTGATGCTGCCGGCGCTATTAATCGCTACCTCGGCGGCGTCGATAAGCCCGCGGAGTCCGCCGAAGAGATCGAACTGCCCGACTATCGTCGTGGTATGGTCGATGACTATGAGTCAATCGCGCACGAGAATATCCCGTCCCTGCCTCTGAAGGGTCGCTACAGCAACACTCGCGAGACGGAGACCGGCTATACGCCCGAACAGGCCGTCGTGCAGGCTCGCCGTTGTCTGCAATGCCAGTTGAATATCATGATCGACCCCTCGATCTGTATCCTGTGTTCTGGCTGCGTGGATATCTGCCCCTACGACTGCATCAGTATGGAGGGCCTCTCACGCGTGGTCAAGGGCGATCCCATGCACCAGCTTACCGAGAACTGGCGCGGCGGGGCCGACATGATTATCGACGAGGAGAAGTGCATCCGCTGTGGCCTCTGCATAGTCCGTTGCCCCACTGACGCGATCTCAATGGTGCAGTTCGAGGTAGCCAGCCCCAATGACCGCTGGACGGTCTCGAAGATCCCAGTTTTGAATAAGCGCTAAGCCATGCATGTGCGACAGAAGACGTAGGGGCGCCGTTTACAAGC
>JALYTT010000636.1 GCA_030854145.1 Chloroflexota bacterium
GCCCTTCCCTCGTCCTTCTACTCCCACCTGACTTCCTTATTTATCGCGCTCGCTGCTGGTCAGGGCGGCCTGCGCGGCGGCGAGGCGCGCGACGGGCACGCGGAAGGGCGAGCAACTGACGTAATCCAGGCCCACCTCGTTGAAGAACTCGATGCTGCTGGGATCGCCACCGTGTTCGCCGCAGATGCCCAGTTCCAGGTGCGGGTTTGCCGCCCGGCCCTTCTCAACGGCCATGCGTACCAACTGGCCCACGCCCTCGCGGTCGATGGTCTGGAAGGGATTGACGGGCAGGATCTTGACCTTGTCGCCTTCCGGGGTCTCCAGGCCATCGACGTACTTGAGCAGGAACTTGCCCTCCGCGTCGTCGCGGCTGAAGCCGAAGGTGGTCTGCGTCAGGTCGTTGGTGCCGAAGCTGAAGAACTCGGCCACCGGCGCGATCTGGTCGGCGGTGAGCGCCGCGCGCGGTAGCTCGATCATCGTGCCAAACTTGTATTCGACGGCGGACCCGGCCTCGGCGGTGATCTCTTTGGCGACGGCCTCAAGCTGGCGACGCACCTCTTTTAGCTCGTTGACATGCCCCACCAGCGGGATCATGATTTTGGGTTGCAGCTTCTTGCCGCCTTTGGCGATCTCGCGCGCCGCCTCCAGGATGGCTCGCGTCTGCATAACGTTGATCTCTGGGAAGAGCAGGCCCAGGCGGCAGCCGCGCAGGCCAAGCATGGGGTTCATCTCGCGCATGCTCCCCACGGCTTCGAGCATCTCGCGCTTCTCCTTGAGTTCCTGCGCGTTGCCGTTGGTGGCCTCCAGGCGCGTAACCTCTACCAGCAGGTCCTCGTAGGAGGGCAGGAACTCGTGCAGCGGCGGATCGATCAGGCGGATCACCACCGGGTAGCCATCGCCGGTCTCGGGATCGACCATAGTCTCGAAGATGCCCTTGAAGTCGCTGCGCTGGAAGGGCAGCAACTGGTCGAGAGCCGCCTGCCGCTCTTCTTTGCTCTTGGCCAGGATCATCTTCTGCACGATAGGCAGGCGCTCCTGCTCCATGAACATATGCTCGGTGCGACAGAGGCCGATGCCCTGGGCGCCGAAGACGATGGCGCGCTCCGCGTCGCGCGGGTAATCGGCGTTGGCCCACACGCCCAGCCTGCGGAAGCGGTCGGACCAGCCCAGCAGCGTCTTCAGTTCGGTCTCTTTGTCGAAATCGGGGTCGACCGTCTTGATGATCCCCGCGAAGACCTCGCCGGTCTCCCCATCGATGGAGATATCGTCGCCCTCGCGAACGACGGTGTCGGACCCGACGGCGCGGAAGAGGTGTTCATCTTCGTGGACACGGATACCTTCGCAGCCCGCGACGCAGGGCAGCCCCAGGCCGCGTGCAACCACGGCGGCATGGCTTGTGGCCCCGCCGCGCGCTGTCAGGATGCCCTTGGCGACGAGCATACCATGCACATCGTCGGGGCTGGTCTCCGGCCTCACCAGTACGACCGGGGTGCCCGCCTTGCCCATCTGCTCGGCGCGGTCGGCGTCGAAGACCGCTTTGCCGGTCGCGGCGCCCGGCGAGGCGTTGAGGCCCTTCGCCAGCAGGCGCCCCTCTTTGGTGGCGCGCACCTTCTCGGCCTCGTCGAAGCGCGGCAGTAGCAACTGGTAGACCTGTAACGGGTCGACGCGCTGCACCGCCTCTTGCTCGCTGATCAGGCCCTCGCCGACCATATCGACGGCGATCTTGACCGCCGCGCGCGCCGAGCGTTTGCCTGAGCGCGTCTGTAGCATGTAGAGCCGCCCGTGCTCAACGGTGAACTCCAGATCTTGCATGTCGCGGTAATGCCCTTCTAGGCGCTGCGCGATCTCCTGGAACTGCTTGTAGACCTCCGGCAGATCATCCTGCAAGCGACTGATCTTCGAGGGGGTGCGAATGCCGGCTACCACGTCCTCGCCCTGTGCGTTGAGCAGGTACTCGCCGTAGAGGGCCTTCTCGCCGGCGCCAGGATTGCGCGTGAAGGCCACGCCGGTGCCGCTGTCCTGCCCCATGTTGCCGAAGACCATGCTCTGCACGTTGACGGCGGTGCCCAGAGTGTGGGCGATCTTGTTGAAGTTACGATAATCGATGGCGCGCTTGTTGTTCCACGAAGAGAAAACCGCCTCGATGGCTTTGCCCAGTTGCTGGTGGACATCGGTGGGGAACGGCTCGCCCGACTGCCGCTCGGCGATCTGCTTGAAATCCGCGACCATGCGCTTGAGGTCGGCCGCCGGTATCTCGGCGTCGGTCTGCACGCCCGCGCGCTCCTTGTATTGCTCGATCACGCGCTCGAATTCGTGCGGGGCCACGTCGAGGACGATTTTGCTGAACATCTGGATGAAGCGCCGGTAGGCATCGTAGGCGAAGCGCTCGTCGTGCGTCAACTCCACCAGTCCCTGCACCGTCTCATCGTTGATGCCCAGGTTGAGCACGGTATCCATCATGCCGGGCATCGAGAACTTCGCGCCGGAACGCACGGAGACGAGCAGCGGATTATGTCTTTGTCCGAAGTGCTTGCCCGTCTGCTGCTCAACGATCTTCAGCGCTGCCTCGACCTGCTCCCACATACCGGGAGGAAACTGCTTCCCCTCGTCGTAATAGGAGTTACAGGCCTCGGTCGTAATCGTAAAACCGGGGGGGACCGGCAGCCCGGCGTTGGTCATCTCGGCGACGCCTGCGCCTTTGCCACCGAGCAGGTCGCGCATTTTGGCGCTGCCCTCGCTGAAAAGATAGACCCATTTGCGTGGTGATTGCTTTACTACATCCTCAAGGGGCGCGGCCTGTGGGTGCCCGCCGGTAACGTGTTGTGTCACGAAATAGCCTCCAAATTAAGTTAAGGTGTCTCTTTGAAAATAAGGTCTCTGGCCCAGCGCATGACGCGGCGGGCGCTCTGTAAGTAGTTGTTCGCTTGCTCAGGATCGATGCTGTCATCGGCCTCTTCTGGCGGCGTGACCGCGTAGAATGCTTCTGGATGGAACGGTGTCAGCGAGGCCATCTCCTCCTGAATATCTGCCGGGGCGCCCACGCGCGCGCCCAGTGCCCGCAGATCGTGGTCGTACGGCGAACGCCTCCCGAAGCGCAGCAGGCTCACGGCCTGCGCGGATTTCTCGGCTCCCTGGTTGCAGAAATCGGCACAGGCGAAGTATCTTCCCATGCCCAGCTCGACTCCCGCCGTGGCCAGGTCCTGTATGCCCTCCGCCAGTAACCCGAACGCCCCCTGTACATCGCCGCCTGTAGAAACATCTATGTCCTCGTCATCCTCGTCTTCATTGGCCGGATGCGCGTGCATATACGGAGGAGCGGTCAGGCTCGTCTCCCTGCTCTGAAAGCTTGTACCTTCTCTGAGCAGGCGCTCCAGCTCTTCCTGACTATCGTCCCTGGCAGGTTCGTGTTGATTGTCGCTATGTGAGTACGGCCTATCTGACATGACTGTCATAATCCTTACATGTAGACTCCGCGTAGGAC
>JALYTT010000637.1 GCA_030854145.1 Chloroflexota bacterium
GCTCCCTGTGGACAGCGGAGCGTCCCGTCAGGCTGAGCAACAAAGTCCTGCCCACCCAGGCTTCCCACCCGGGCTGCACGTGCCCACTGCGGAGGACCGAAGGACGGCTTTGTAGCTACTCGCTCGGGTGATGGCTGGGACACGGGTTGAGCAGGAGCAAACTCAGTCTGACGCATTGGAGTGGGTTGCCACTGCTAGCTGAGTTCCTGACGCACGTTCCACATCCACTGTGCCAGGATCTGCGAGAACTCCTGCCCCTGTGCCGTATATGAGCACCATCGATCATGGCCCAGCTCGAGGTCTTCATCAGCGAGCGACGTTTCAAAGCTCCCCCGATGCAAGTAGAGCTTTACCACATCACTAGCGGTGAAGCTCTCGGCAGGTAAGGCCGTAAAAAATAACTCGTAGACCACCCCATCGCGGGTTGTGCCGACCGGACTGACAGCGGCTGAAGCCTGGCGGGTAGCAACAATCACCCGACAGTGATGGCCTTCCGCAGTGATTGGCAGTTCCCCACAATCAAACACATCCCGGTAGGTACCGGCTTCAGGATGTGTGAACTGCTCGTCGGGAGGCAAGCCGCTCCTTCACCTGGGGCAGATCAAGCACTGCATAGTCTTTGCCGTGTGTCACAAAGTTGACACCTGCAGCACTCAGATCTGCAACAATTGCCCCGTTGCCATATTGTCCATCAAGTCGCACCAGAGCTTGGCCTATGGACAGCCCCCGTGAAGTCTGGTAGGCTGCAATGACAGCCAGTCCCCGCAGCAACTCGCCCCGGTAATCCCCATTGCCTGCGTTCCCACCTGTGAAAAGCCACTGGTGCGTATGCGCCTGGAGCACTGTTGTGCGGGTACGAACGACTTCACCACGTTTGCGCCCGGTGTAGCCAGGAGCACACACCGGGCGCAAACGCCGCTGCACTGGTGGTAGATCAGGAGTCTGAGGCAATGCGCGCTGTTGTGCGGCGGCCCGGGTGCCGTCGAGATCGAACACCATCCATCGTTTCCCTTGACGATCCCATAGTCCTCCGATTCCCTTGGCGGGTCCAGGATGAGCCAGGATATCTTGCAGGAACACGGCTCGAAGTGCTTCCACACACGCCCGATCCAGTACGGCAAGGAAGCGACTGAGTGCGGAACGATGTGGCAATCGGCTGCGTCCGAACAAGGCCATAAATGAAGTCGCGAATAGATGCAGACGCTCGTAATAGTCGACGAGCGTTGGTTCCCCACTGAGAGCATAGCCGATCAGCACAGCGACAAAGTCGATCACCTCAAAGAGGCCGAAACGTTTGCGTGCGAAACGAACACGGTCGCTGATCGTCGTCAGCATTCCCAAACGAGTCAGGTAGTTGGCGACGATGGCGACTTCGCCAAACCAGGGAGGCACAGCGGGAACTGGCTCTGGAGAAGCCTGGATGGTAAAAGATGTTGGCTCAGTATTGCTCATAGAGACACCTTCGAGTGCAAGAATGCTTTACAGGAGTATCTCCTATGTGCGGTACGATGAAGGAGTATCGTGCAGCAGAGCGATGAGTAAGGAAACGAGGCTCAGAGCAGCCAGAACGGAACTGGCGGCATGGAAACTATCCCAGGCATTGCGGATCTGCTGCCAGGCGGTGGGTAGGGTTGCGGGCGTCCAGGAGGCAATTTGCTGATTCAGCGGGTTATTGCCGAAGGCAAACAGGGCGAGCGTACCAGCAAAGCAGAGGGCCGCGACGAGCGTCAAAGCCAAGGCCACTCGTTGCTTGCGCAGGAGCAAGAGCAGAAGGCCCGTTGAGAGAAGGCCAAGTAGTTCGGCAATTCCTCCCACAATCGCAAAGCCGCCATAGAAGGTATGCTGGACAGCCAGCCAGTTCGCGCCGCTCAGCAGGTGTTTGCCGGGAATCTCGAGATCATGCGTGAGCGTCAGTCCCAGCACCAGTGCTGCACAGATGAGACTGAGAAAACGCAGCGTTTTTAACAGCATGTCATTGTTCTCCTCACTGGAAAGCAGTGAAGACAAAGATTGCGTCCAAGGGCTTCTTTTCTGCTCGCGCAGTTTCGTCCCCCAAAGTGGCACCTCGTCTTGTAACATCCACTTGTACAGAGAAAAGCATACCGAAAGAGAAGCCAGAAGGCATCGGCCTCGAGGAGGATTCTGCATCCGACTGACGACCATTCGGCTTCACAAACATGTAGGCATCAGCGACCGCTGTGCAAGCGCACTTGTACTGCTCCGGTGGCACTCAATCTCGCGCATGTATTCGGTCGCAGGTCTCAGCCCAAATCCGCCTCCAGTCCGATGACCTCCACCCCATTTTCGTGTACGCTTGTCGTTGAGCTGATCGCTGTTCGTCTGGCTTGCGAATGGAAACTTTCCCGATATTCCTGCATCAAATGCAGGCAGCTACCTGCAGCAGACATGAGATATGATAGGTGAGAGAAGAAAAAATGGAGCACCAGATGCACAAGCAAAGAGCAAAGAGACCATCACAGGATACGACCGGCATGAACGATGGGACGCTTGGCCTGATAAAAGAGCCGGTGGCTGTTGCGGAGCGGTCCTGGTTATTTGCCGTGGGAAAAGATCGCTCAGTGCCATTCATTCTGGCTCTGGCGTGCATCTGGCTGGTCTTTCTCATCTATCCCATTGTAGGGCTGCTTCAGGCATCTCTCCAGCCCGCTCCGTTGGCGTTTGCTCTCGCCTGTACACTCGTTTTTTTCGGCATCTACTTCTGGACGATCTGGCGCATTGCTTTGGGAGCCAACGCTCACCAGCCCTGGCGCGCACTCCTCATCCTGGGGTTGATAGGAGTGGCTCTGCCGCTCCTCTCGGGTGGAAACTGGCTGGGGTTCTTCGTCTACACAGGCCTGATCGCGGGATTCACCCTCCGGCTCAGACAGTTGATTGCGGCCGTTCTGCTTATGGTGGGACTGACACTACTTACCGCCACCGTGACCCGTGCCCCCTGGTGGGAAACAGTCGCGCTCACCACGGTGACGATCTTCGGGAGCTGTATGGCCTTCGGGATCAACTGGTTGCGCGCGATCAATCAGGAACTGCGTACTGCTCGCGTGCAGATCGCCACCATGGCGGCACGCGAGGAGCGCTTGCACCTGGCGCACGAACTCCATGACTCGGTGAAACAGCAGGTCTTTGTCACCTCCATGGAGATCGGCGCGGCGCGCGCCCTGCTTGGCCATGATCTTCGGAGTGCTGAAACGCATCTGCAAGAGGCCGAAACCGTGATTCGCCAGGTACACACCGACCTGGATGCACTCGTCCATGAACTCCGTCCTGCTCCATTGGAGGAACAGGGTCTGGCGAAAGCTATCCAGGCGCATACCGTGGCCTGGACGCGCCGGAACCACATCGTGGTCACTGTGCGCATGCATGGAGAACAGACAATGTCTCTCGAAACAGAGCTGGCACTTTTTCGCGTGGTTCAGGAGGCACTGACCAATATCGAGAAGCACAGTGCGGCCACAC
>JALYTT010000179.1 GCA_030854145.1 Chloroflexota bacterium
CCGATACACATCGTTGGCCAGCGCGGGCGAGGCAAGCCATCGCCCCTACGCGGATCAGGACATTAGCATCCTTTCGGGTAAGGCAAGCCACATCCTACGGGACGACGAGCCATGTCCTCCACGTCCTATTCGGCGTCGCCGAAGATAGTGTAGTGCCAGCTTTTGCGGTCGTCGTCGGAGAGTTCGATCATCACGTGCTTGATCTGGGTGTACTCGTCGAAGGAGTACATCGACATGTCCTTGCCCACGCCGCTCTCTTTATAGCCACCGTGCGGCATTTCGGAGGTGATCGGCAGGTGATCGTTGACCCAGACGGTGCCGAATTGCAGGATCTTGCTGGCACGCATGGCCTTGAAGATGTCGCGCGTCCAGACCGAGGCGGCCAGGCCGTAGACGATATCGTTGGCCTTGGCCAGCACCTCTTCCTCGGTCTGGAAGCGACAGACCACCAGGACCGGGCCGAAGACTTCGGACTGCACAATCTCAGCAGCGTTGCGATCCTCGGCAATGACGGTCGGCTCAAAGAAGAAGCCCTGCTCCAGACCTGCCACTTTGGCGCGCTTGCCGCCGGCGACGATGTTGGCGCCGTCGCGCAGGGCGCGCTCGACAAAGCCCTCGACATTCGTACGCTGGGAGGCCGAGATCAGCGGCCCCATGTCGGTGCTCTCGTTGGCCGGATCGCCGACACGGATCTGCTTGACCTTGCTCAAGAGAGACTGCATGAACTGATCATAGATGCTGTCCTGCACATAGATGCGTGTGGCGGCGGTGCAGTCCTGGCCGCAGTTGACGTAGCCGCCGACGACCGCGCCGTTGGCCGCCGCCTCAAGGTTGGCGTCTTCGAAGACGATGAAGGGTGCCTTGCCGCCGAGTTCGAGATGCACATGCTTGATGGTATCGGCGCCAGCGCGCATGACGTGCTTGCCGCTCTCCGTGCTGCCAGTGACCGAGACCATGTTGACTTTGGGGTGGCTGGCCAACGCCTGCGCCACGCCGGGGCCGCTGGTGACGATATTCAGCACGCCAGCAGGCAGGCCCGCTTCGAGCGCGATCTCGCCGAGTTTGAGCGTGGTCAGCGGGGTCTCAACCGACGGCTTGAGCACAACGGTATTGCCCGCCGCCAGGGCCGGGCCGATCTTCCAGGCAGCCATCATAAAGGGATAGTTCCACGGCGCCAGCGAGGCCACGACGCCGATCGGCTCGCGGCGGATGATGCTTGTATGCCCGCCAGTGTACTCGCTGGAGGCCGCGCCCGCCAGGTGGCGCACGGCGCCGGCAAAGAAGTGGAAGTTGTCAATGGCAAAGGGGATATCGCTGTCACGCGCCAGCTTGATCGGCTTGCCGGTGTCCTGCGACTCCAGTTCGGCCAGCTCCTGGGCATGCACCTCCAGCAATGCGGCCAGTTTCTCCAACATCGCCGC
Source organism: Chloroflexota bacterium (assembly GCA_030854145.1). Next base: position 1,422 of record JALYTT010000179.1, read on the forward strand.
CCGCGCACTGTGGGTCAGACCCGACCAGCGCCCATCGTCGAAGGCCTCCCGCGCCGCCGTCACTGCGCGCTCTACATCCTCTACTGAGCTTTCAGGCACCTGGGCAATCACCTTGCCGCTGGCTGGACCAATATCGTCCACCATCTTGCCCGTATGGCTCCCTACCAGTTCACCATTGATTAGCAGTTTGTACTCAGCCATCACATAGCCCCTTTCAGATATGGATCTGAAAATAATGAGACGCAGTTACATAATTGCGCAACAATCAGCGTGCAAAACCACGTTTATCGCAACCCAATTACGAAATAGATACGAAATTATCAAAACTACTGGCAGCTATCTACGTTATTCTATCATACACGGACGCCATCAATTGCGTCCCCGCGATAACAGCGGCCTCTTTTCGTGTACGGGCGCCGCTAGCCTGCGCCCTGCGCCCTACGACAAAGCCACCGTGCGTGTCTCGGTGACATGCATATCGTAGCGTGCGAGTTCGCGGAAGAACGCAGCGACAGGGACGCACATCTCTGGCCCATGGGTGCCGCGACGGGTGATCTCGCCGTTTGCCAGCATGCGACCTGCAATGGCCAGGGGGGTGCCGGTGTCGAGGGCACCCGCGCTGATGCCCCAGCGCGTATAGGGCAGCACCACAACCTGGTTGGTGATCTCCACCGGCTGCCCATGGACCTCGCCGCTAGTCGCGACCCGCAGCACATCGCAGTCGCGCGGCTCGACATCCTCCGGGGGGACCATCTCCAGCAGGCGCGCCAGGACTTCGCGGGGCGAGACCCTGGTGCCGCGCACGTTGAGCGGCTCGTCGCTGCCAAAGCCCAGGTCCACCAGGAACTTGAGCTTCGTCATGAAGTCCGAGGGGAAGGCGATCTTGAACGAGACATAACGCACACCCTTGTCCTGGAACGAGAGCGGGAAGGTCGCGCACTCGGAATGCAGCGAGTAGATCGCGGTCGCGCGGCCAACCGGTAGCGGGAAGATCAGTTCCTCGGCCCCGCTCAGGGGACGTTGCGCATGCCAGGTGCCGTCCTGGAAGACCTGCGGCTCCTTCGTGAATTCGTCGAGAATGGTGCGCATGGAATAGGGGGCCACCAGCGCTGCCTGCGAGGGCGTGTCGTCGCTGCACCCCAGTTGCACGTGGATGCTGTCAATGTGCTCCAGCTTAGCAGCCGCTGCACGCGCCAGCATGTTCGTTATACCAGGTGTGCCACCCATCCCCATAATCGCGGTGATCCCCGCCGCCTCAGCCTCGGTATGCAGTTCCATGAGCTTACGCGTCATATGGAAGAGGCCGCCGAGGTCGGCGTAATGCACCCGCTCTTTGATACACGCTCTGAGGACTGGCAGGTTGAAGACATAATCGACGGCGTTCAGCACTACATCGGCGCCGCGCAAGAGCGCACTGAGGCGTTCCTCGTCGGTGACATCAATCTGCCTGACCTCGATACGGTCGCAGTTGAGCGACGCGGCCACCTCGCGGGCACGCGCCTCGTTGTAGTCCGCGATAACGATCTCGGCCACATCCTCGTAATCGATCAGGGTGCGCACGGTTACGCGCCCCATAGCACCCGCGCCACCCAGCACAATGATACGCATCGTTGTATACTCCCTGTCCGTTACGCCACGGCCGTGTTCGAGTCGGTAGCCGGTGTTGTAGTCGCCGGAGGTGTCACAGCGCTGCCAGCCCCGGCGGAAATGCCGGGCACCGAGTTCGTGGCGCGCAGTTCCTGGATGGTATCTTCCAGGCGATTCAGGATGGCATCGATCTCCTGGCGCGTGATGACCAGCGGCGGCTCAACGCGAATGACGCGCGAGTTGTTGAGCGTGCCGGAGATGAGCACTCCGCGCTTGAAGAGGCCGGAGGCCACGGCGTAGCCGATGTCGTCATTCACAAAGTGCTGGCCGATCAAAAGCCCCTTGCCGGTGATATCCGTGTAGATATCGGGGTGGCGAGCGGCGATCTCGCGCAACTGCGCGATAAAGTAGGCGCCCTTCTCGGCAGCCTGCTCCGAGACCTTCTCTTCGAGCGTGACATTGATGGCGGCGATAGCGGCGGCGCAGGCCAGCGGGTTGCCGCCCGTGGTGGAGGTGTGGATGAAGGGATTGCTGTTCATCACGCTCCAGATCTTAGGGGTGGACATAAAGGCGCCAATGGGCATCACGCCACCGCCCAGGGCCTTGGCCGAGGCAATGATGTCGGGCGCAACATCCCAGTGATCGACGCCCCACAGCTTGCCGGTACGCCCCATGCCGGTCTGCACTTCGTCGGCGATCAGCAATACTTCGTACTCATCGCAGAGCACACGCAAGCGGGGCCAGAAGTCGTCAGGCGGCACAATCGCGCCGGCCTCGCCCTGCACCGGCTCCATGATCACGGCGGCGATATCGTTGCCGACTTCGCGCGCGATGCGCAACTGCTGCTCAACGGCATCCGCATCGCCGAACGGCACATGGAAGACGTTGTTCTGCAAGGGCATAACGGGACGACGGAAGATGGCTTTACCAGTCAGAGAGAGCGAACCGGCGGTCTTGCCATGGAAGCCGCGCACCGCCGCGATGAAACCGCTCTTGCGTGTGTAGAGCTTGGCGATCTTCATCGCGCCTTCAACCGCTTCGGTGCCGCTGCCTACGAAGAAGCTGTACTGAATATCACCAGGCGTGATCTCAGCCAGCAGGTGCGCCAGCATCCCACGCAGGGGATCCAGCAGTTCCTGTGTCGGCAACGGGCTTTTCTCTAACTGTGCTTGTACGGCCCCAACGACCTTGGGATGCGCCCACCCAAGATTGAATACGCCAAATCCACCCAGGCAGTCGATATATTCGCGTCCAAGCACATCCCTGAAGGTTGCGCCCCGGCCCGTCCACTCGACTGCGGCAAAGTCGCCAGCTTCGGCTACTGATTTACGATACTCAATGAAGCCGCTGTTATAGTACTTGGCGAAGTTGCTCACTGTCGTCTCGATAAGCCAGGCCGCTTCACTCTTGCTCAGGTCGGGCTTATGGACGACATCCAGGTAGCGCTGGGAATCGTTGAGGGCCTTGAGTAAGCCATCGGAACTCATAAAAATCCTTTCCGGTATGGCGGACAACACTTGAAAACATGCATCCCACTCCGGTCCGCCAGATCGGAATAGTGCAGGCGAAGCCGTGCCGGCGAGCAAGGGCTACGGCCCTCCACCTCGCGTATATCGACACACTTCATATCTGCGGGTATGCACTTCTCGTCTATCCTTACGGATAGTCAGGAAGTATAACAAAAGAAAACTGCGCACGCTTGCTATTGGGCAAACAATACCAGTTGTACGTAAAGTTTGAGAGCTACAAAGAGACAATACATGTTCAGAGGTATGGGTACATCGAGGACCTGGTACACGACAGGCACAGGCCCTGGCTCAGACTCAGAAAAAAGGGGAAAGAGGGGTCAGGGGTAGCAGGTAGACAGGTGCGTGACACTAGCCGCGCTCTCTGCTTTGTAGGTGCTGCTCATAATTAACTCCTGTACCTCGGGAAGGTTCGCCTCAATTCTCCAGATCAAATCATCCCGGCGCTTATCCGACTTGTCAATGAGTACTTTGATACCGAGTATCCGCAAGAAGTCCCTTTTCTCTTTGTAGGACAGTTCCTCTCTGGCTTCTTTAACTGTCTTACACCAGGCAAGGATTTTCTCAGCCTCAACGGCCAAACGGCGCGCATCAACGATGCCTGCCTCGACCAGAGATTTTTCTTCTTGCTTGATTTGGAGATTTGCGTGTTCGTCGCTTAGTAGACCTAGTATAACATCTCTGGCTGATCCTTTCAAGGCGGGGTTAGCAATATCTTCGGTATACTGGCCAATCTTTCTCTGGGAATTGACGATACTATTTTCAATAGCTTGTATCTCGCGTAAGGAGGCGTTGCTGTCAAGCCGATCCAATCGATTGGGCCGCCTGCTTTGGTAGTGGTTCTCGTCGCTTGGGCTGCATCCAGGGCGCGGGAGCCACTTTGTACCAGAGCAATTCGCCGAAGGTCCAGACATGATCAGTGAGGCCACTGGCCATCGCAGGAGTACATGGCTTTCCCCAGTGTTTCTCTTTGGAGAGTTCTTGATGCACGAGACAGAAATTGTATGTACAGCCAAGCAGATACATGCCAGTGCGCAGGGCCTGCACACGGGAAGCGGCATGCCGACTTTTACGCGTGAGGCAGGCCAGTCGTTCGCGAAAGGTGCCGTTCAACCGCTCGATTTGCAGAACACTTCAAATTCGGGCAAAATTGATTGGATGGCTCCCGTGGCTCTGTCGGTGTAGTTTGCATACTCGACAGCATGTCAGTGGACGCTTGTTTTTTCTAGCTCTCCCTGACTTTTCACCGGTTAGGGTGGCTCTACCGCTCTACCAAAAAGTGCAAAGATAGAAAAAGTTACAGGATGTTGTATATTTAGGGAAAACAAGCCCGAACCAGCGTAGTGCCACAAATAATTAGTCTGAAAGTTTCGTGAATATGGGAAAGGAAGGATTGCATTGGATATCATCTTGACAGATAGTGGTGTGTTCCACCGGTCACAATTTGAAAGTGAAGCGGCTCTAGAGAAAGCCATAATTGAAATCCAAGCCGAACTCTTTGGGAAAAATAGGATGTATTTGGACGTTAAGAAAAAGATCGGCGTCAAGGGCAACTTAGTGAATATACCCGACGGCTACTTGCTTGATTTAAGCGGTCAAAAACCGCGATTGTATGTCGTTGAAAACGAACTAGCTGCCCACGATCCGCTTCGACATATTGCCGTTCAAATCTTGCAGTTCTCCTTATCTTTTGAAGCGGAGCCAAGAAAGGTCAGAAATATACTCTTTGATGCTCTTCAGAGTCAAGACGATTTGAGGGTGCAGTGCGAGAAATATGCATCGAGCCACAATTTTCGAAACCTCGATCACATGCTTGATTACCTCGTATCTGAAACCCCATTTGCAGCCCTAGTGATTATTGACGAAGTGCCAGACAACCTTGAAAAAGTACTGCTTACCAGATTCAAATTTGGCGTGGAAGTCTTGGAACTAGGGTATTACACCTGTTCTGATGGCAGAAAATATTATCGGTTTGAGCCTTTCCTTGCCGATATAAATACCGACCTTCGACAAACACTGCCACCGGATAAACAAGAAGAACTCATTTCGCAGGATGATATCGACACGGTAGTAGTCCCTGCTCGTGAAGATGGTTTTCAAGACACTTTTTTGAAAGAAAATCGTTGGTACGCGGTAAGAATTCACGGCGCTATACGGCCACAAATCAAATATATTGCGGTCTATCAAGTAGCGCCACAATCAGCGATTACCTATGTTGCGCCAGTTAGTTCCATTGAACCTTGGGATAATACCAAAAAGTTCGTCGTCAACTTCACCGAACCTGCAAGACAAATTGGTCCCATTCCCCTGTTAAAACATGGCAAAGTAAAAGCGCCACAAAATTTACGCTATACCAATTACAAGCGATTACTACGGGCAAAATCTTTAGATGATATTTGGGGACGGACTGAGGAGAGAGAGCCAAACGGCAATTACTGATTTCGGTGTTAGTATCTAAACCTTCTAAGCCTTTCTGAAGGGTGTAGAGGTGTCACAACTTTAGTAATTCATGCCGAGATCAGTAACATCGTAATGTTTAAGCCAGTATTAGACGAGGGGTAGTTGCTTGCCGTTTAGGGCCTGTTTAATGAGATAGGTGATCTCCTGGGCCTTTTCTTTCGCTGCCTGGGCTTCCTGGGGGTGCCAGCGTGACCGGGCGGTGTGTCGGGCCAGTACCCAGCGTTCCCTCCGGAGTTTGCCGTGCTGCGCGTGTCAGCCCGCCCCGCCTGCCTAATACGCGATTGCCATCCGCGACTCCAGGTAGCGCGCCAGCAGCGCCAGCGGGTAACAGATCGCAAGATAGAAGAGAGCGCCCAGCACAAAGATAAACAACTTGATGTTCCCATCCGTTTGTGGGTAAGCGAACGAAGATATGGACTGCTCTAATTCGACGACGTTAATTACCGAGAGCAGGGCCGTATCCTGGATCAGCGTGATGAAGTTATTCGTGAACGGGGGAATGGTGATGCGGAAGGCCTGCGGCAGCACGATCTTGCGCATGACCTGTCGCGCGCTCAATCCCAGGCTCAAAGAGGCCTCGGTCTGCCCTTTATCTACCGACTGGATGCCGCTGCGGAACACCTCGGTCAGATACGCGCCGTAGTTGAAGCTCAGGCCGATGGCCCCGTAAAAAAACACGTCAAAATTATCCGGTACCAGGCTATTGCTTTGCAGAAGCGTCATGAATTGGAAGGCATAATTATACGGATCAATGCTCATGCTTGAGAGCGCCAGCGCGATGCCATAATACCAGAACAACAACTGCACCAGCAGCGGCGTGCCACGTACCACCTCGACATAGACGGTCGCGAGCCAGCGCAGGGGCGCGAAATCCAGCAGCCCCTCGTAGAACCAGCGCACTGCGGCGTAACGCATCAGCGAGTCACCCAGCCGGCCGAGCGCCGGGTAGTGGATCGTCAGCCGCTGCAATGTACGCCCGAAAGTAAACTGCGACAGACGGCCCATGGCCCCGATAAAGCCAAAAATCGTCGCCAGCACCATACTGATGATCGACAGCTCGATGGTGACTACTGCTCCCTGCAACAGGTACGGCCAGAAGAGTCCAATGGTATCACGGAAGCTATACAGGTAATAGCCAAAGCCTGCCAGGGCCACGGCAACCAGGAGGTAAAATATATAGTCCAGAAAAAACCACTTGCTCCTGGGTCGCTCATCGCTTCGTACTATGACTGGCATCAACTCTGCTCGCGTCCGGTGATCGAATGGGGGTTCCATACTTGCCATGTTCTTCTCCTCCCTCGAAGCTAGAGCGCCGCGCGCAACCTGCTCTCAAAGCGCCGCGCGATATATGATGTTGGCAGACTGAGCACAAGGTACAGCAGCAGAGCCAGGATATAGAGCGGGATCGGATTACTGCCATGACGCGAGACCCAGAAATCCAGTTGCGCGGTGAGATCACTGGCGGAGATCACGCTGAGGATCGCGGAGTCTTTGAGCATATAAATAAAGTCATTGACGAACGGGGGGATCATGAAGGGAACCGCCTGCGGCAGCATAATTCGAAAGAAGCCCTGACCCGCGTCCATCCCCAACGAATACGCTGCCTCCGTCTGGCCGCGGTCAACCGAGAGGAAACCCGCGCGAAAGACTTCGGCTTCGTATGCCGCATAGTTCAGCGACAAAGCGGCGATACCCGCCGTCCAGGCATTATCCAGCGGCCCCACGTTGAAGTTTGCCAGGACCGCTCCTACGCCATAATAGATCAGCAAGAGCTGCGTAATCATCGGGGTGCCGCGCATGACTTCGATAAAGGTTCGCGATGGTACCCGTAACCACACAAAGCGCGCGTTACCCATCAGCGCGAGAAGCAGCCCTAACAGCAGGGCCAGCAAAAAAGAGGAGACACAATAGATCAGCGTGTTTCTCGTCCCCAGCAGGAAATCTGGCAGAGCCTGGATAGCGACACTGAGATCCATATGACACTTCCTTCCATCAATGTTGCACGCGTGCGCTGGCTTCCCTTATTCCTATGCGAAAACGTAGCCTGGGAGCAGGGCACCCGCCAGGGATGCCCCTACATTTCAGACCTCCCATAGGGATGCTGCTAATGCTCTGACACAGTTCACGTGATGGGTGGCGATGAGGGTGCCCTGTTCCATCTCGGCATCCCTTAGACGATGCCGATGGCCGCCTGCTGGTCGTTCCACATGCTCCACTTCTGATAAATTTGCTTCAAGGTGCCATCCTTCTTCAAGACAGCAAACGCCTGGTTAAGCTCCTTCAACACGATAGCAGCGTTGGGATTGCTCTTGTTGAAGCCGACGACGTAGACATCGGGGAACAGCGGCTTGCCAATCGGCTTCAGCTTGGGGTCTGGCACCCCGCCAGGACCACTGCCCAGCACATAGTAGGCCACGATGGGCAGGTCTACCATCATAGCGTCGATCTTCTTCTGCTTGACATCATCAAATGGCAGGTTAGCATCATACAGCTTGGTGTTGATCTTCTTATCGGTCGCCAGGTCATCGGCAGCCTTGTAGCCAGTGCCGGTACCGACGGTAAGCCCTTCCAGGTCGGTCAGAGACACATCGCTGTTGGCAGTAAAATTGCTGAAACGCGTATCATCGGAGCGCACGACGATCTGCTGGCCATAGCGGTAATAGGGATCAGAGTAGAGTTCGTCCTTTGTGCGGTCTGAGGTGATTTCCCAGCCGTTCATGACAAAGTCAAACTGATTGGCCGCCAGAGCCTGCTCCAGGTGGCCATAGTCAGTCTCTACCTGCTTCTCTCGAATGCCCATCACACGCGCCAGGGCATCGGCGATCTCGACTTCGAAGCCGACCAGATTGGCGGGATTCTTGGGGTCCTTAAATACGTAGGGAGCACCATCAACAAAGTCTGAACCCCACTGCAATACGCCTGGGACCTTCAGACCACTGCTCGCTACTTTCGTCACACCCGGCGTGGCCGAGGTCGTGGCCGGCGCGGCTACATTGCCTCCACAGGCAGCCAGCAACGCTTCAACGCTGCTCCCTGCGACTACCAACCCTCCAGCCTGGCCTGTGCGCTTCAGGAACATTCTTCTGTTGATTCCGCGATTCATAGATGTATTATGCCTTTCTGTGATGTGCTTCCTGGTAAAAAGCCGGTGTCTATGGTAAGACTGAAAGCACACGCTCCAGGAAGGCCTGCGTGCGCTTCTCCTTGGGTTGCCTGAAGAGTTCTTCGGGATCACCCTGCTCAATAATTAAGCCATCTGACATGAACACAACGCGGTCCGAGACATCACGGGCGAACTGCATTTCATGTGTGACGACTACCATCGTACTGCCCTCGTAGGCCAGGTCCTTCATGACTCTGAGAACCTCTCCCACCAGCTCCGGATCCAGGGCTGAGGTCGGTTCGTCGAAGAGCAGCGCGCGTGGCTGCATCGCCAGGGCACGCGCGATGGCTACACGCTGCTTTTGCCCACCTGAGAGCCGGCTGGGATACGCATCACGCTTATCTGATAGCCCTACCTTGGCCAGCATTTTCTCTCCAAAGGCGATCGCCTGATCCTTCGGCATCTTACGTACCAGCATGGGCGCTTCAATGACGTTTTGCAACGCGGTCATATGAGGGAAAAGATTGAAGTTCTGAAATACCATCCCCAGTTCGCGCCGTATCAGACTTAGTTGCCTGGTGGACAACCACGGATTGAGTTTCTCCCCCTGAATATAAATGTCGCCGCTCGTGGCCTTCTCCAGACCATTCAAGCAGCGAATGAGGGTGCTCTTGCCCGAACCACTTGGTCCAATAAGCGCGACCACTTCCCGTTTGTGGACCTCAAAATCAATATCCTTGAGGACGTGCTTATCACCAAAAAATTTGTTGACCTTAACGGCGCGGATAATGACTTCTCCCTCAACAGGACTGATGGCCTGGGATGCGGTATCCCTGCTGTAGGCCCCTGGGATCTCTGGCGGTGTGTTGGGATCGGAGTCCATAGGATGCTCCTTTACTTGCCAAAGGGTAAAAGTCTGGCAGACAACATACAAATATGTAGCCTTGAAGTTGTCATAAAGTATATGCATCAGCATAGATGCTGTCAAGCATTTGCATAAATTGGCCTCCATCCTCGCTCCCCGCGACATGTTATACTGTATTTGAGCCATCAAATCAAACTTCTGAGGCAGGTGATACGATGCCTTTTCTCGAAACAGTTCGCACTCATCTTTATTACGATATTTTTGGACCGGACATCACAAGGCCTGATCTCACAAGTACACCGGATAAGCGGGGGACGCAAGCTAGCGGCACTCCTGCACATTCCCCGCGGACGGTTCTGTTGATCCACGGGTTTGCCGGTACGCCTGAGAGCGATTTTGCTGGGCAGTTGCCGGCACTGCGCGCGCGCTACCGCGTGCTTGCGCCACACCTGCATGGATACGGGCGCTCGTCGCAGCGCACACACTACACAGTCTCCTACTATCGCGAGGATGTAGCGGACCTGCTGGCGCTGCTCGATGCGCTGAGCATTGAGGAGGCGCTGGTGCTGGGCTTTAGCGATGGCGGGATCGTGGGACTCCTGCTCGCCGCGTTGCATCCCGACCGCGTGCAGGCCCTCGCCGTGTTGGGCGCGCAGCCAACCATCGATGAGCGCGATGTTGCCGCCATTCGTCACTGGCTCCTTGAGAAGCCGCTCTCCCCCGAATGGCAGGCACAACTGGCAGAACTGCACGGCGAGCCTTATTGGCGCACGCTTCCCGGCATGTACGTCAGCGCCCAGGAAGCCCTGGTCGCAGCCGGCGGCGTGCTTATCACCAGCGAAGAATTGGCCTCTATTCACTGCCCCACGCTCATCATGCACGGCGCCCGCGATCGCATCGTCCCCGCCGACTACTCCCGCGTCATCCACGCCCACATCCCCAGTTCACAGTTCCTGCTGTTCGACGCCGGTCACGCCGCCCACCTGCGCTATGAGCAGGAGTATACACAGGCGGTGATGAGATTCTTCAATTCCGCATTGGTTGATACGAAATAGGAGAGTGATGTCGGCCTTGGAGCAGGGCGCAGGCGAGCGGCGCCCAATAGGCGTCAAGTGAAGGCATCGCTTGCAGAAAGCGAGCGGCGTCTCCGTAGGGCGTGGCTTGCCTCGCCAGTCGGCCCGCAGGGCGCGTTAGG
>JALYTT010000180.1 GCA_030854145.1 Chloroflexota bacterium
TCGCCGTCCTGGTTGTTCTAGGGACGGCGAGGCAAGCCACGCGCTACGAAACGAGCCTAAATGAAGGGATTATCGAGACATGGACATTCAATTGACGACGCAGGCAGCCCAGGAGATAGCATGCGACGCGCTGGTCGTGGGAGCTAGCAGTTCAAAGGAGCAACAGAACGCAGCAGAGGGTTTGTTGTCACCAACTGCTGGGAAGCTAGACAAGGAGCTGGGGGGACTGCTCAGCGCGCTCTACAAGGAAGGCGAGTTTAAGGGCAAGCTGGGGGAGATCGCTACCATCCATACCATGGGCAAGATCGCGGCGAAACGCCTGATCCTGGTTGGGCTGGGAGGCGAGGCCACTCCGGGCGCCGACGCCATCCGCCGCGCGAGCGCGACCGTGATACGTCACCTGGAGGGCACCGGCGCGCACACAGTCACTCTGGCCCTGAACCGGGTCGATAGCGGAGCCGAGGCGGCGCATGGCATCCAGGCCGAAGTGGAGGGGGCGCTGCTGGGGCTGTACCACTTTGAGCAGTATAAGTCGAAGCACAATGAGCAAGAAAAGATCACCGCTATCCAGATCGTGTTGGAGCAGGCGGAGAACCCTGACCTCTTCAAGCAGGCCATCGAACGCGGCAGGGTTATGGCGGAGGCCACCAATTTCGCCCGCGACCTCATAAACGAGCCACCCAACGTCCTCACGCCAACCGAGCTTGCCAACAGGGCCAGCAGCATGGCCGCGCGCGTCGGGCTGGAGTGCGAGGTACTGGACCGCCCGCGCATGGAAGAGTTGGGCATGGGTGGCCTGCTTGGCGTGGCTCAGGGGAGCGCCGAGCCACCTAAATTCATCATCCTGCGCTATCGTGGCGCGCCCCAGAGCGCGGAGCATGGTATCGCGCTCGTCGGCAAGGGCATCACCTTCGATACCGGCGGCATCTCGCTCAAGCCAGCGGACGGCATGGAGAAGATGAAGGGCGACATGGGAGGCGCGGCGGCCGTCATCGGGGCCATCCAGGCCATCGCCAGCCTCAAGCCCGCCATCAACGTCACAGCGCTGGTGCCGACAACCGAGAACATGCCCAGCGGCACCGCCTACCGGCCCGGCGACATCCTGCGCATCATGAACGGCAAGACCATCGAGATCGTCAACACCGACGCCGAGGGCCGCCTGGTGCTGGCCGACGCCCTGTCGTACGCCGTCCAGAAAGGCCTCTCGCCGATCATCGACGTGGCCACGCTCACGGGCGGCATCGTGGTTGCGCTCGGCACAACCATGGCCGGCCTCTTCACCAACAACGAGGAGTTGGGCAAGGAGATCATTGCCGCTGGCGAGGCGGCCGGGGAGAAGTTCTGGGCCATGCCGATGGACGAAGAATATGGCGAGCAGATCAAGAGCGATGTCGCCGACATCAAGCAAACAGGCGGGCGCGGAGCCTCAGCGGTGACAGCAGCCAAGATCCTGGAGCATTTCGTGGGCGAGGCCCGCTGGGCGCACCTGGATATCGCCGGCACCAGCTTCGCCGATAGCAAGAAGCCGCACCAGGAACGCGGCGCGGTCGGCTTCGCGGTCCGCACGCTGGCCGAATTCGCGGCGGGACGAGGATAGGCAAGCAGGAGACATTGCCTTGCTCCCCTAGCCGCGTAGGGACCCGGCTTGCCGCGTCCGTGTGAGGCGGCCCTTGGGACGCCAGGCCACAAGCCCGTGTGGATGTGGTCCGATCTAGCCACGCAAGCGATGTCGGCACGGACGCGGCAAGCCAGGTCAAACGGTGTCGTTCACAATTTTCCAGAATAGTGTTAAAATTGTGGATGATATGAACATCGCGCAGGGCCGTATTCCCGTGTACATGGGTGGCCTACACGGGCGAGGCAAGCCGTCGCCCCACGCGGACCGGGAGTCAAGCCAACAACGCTCAGCGTCGGCGTGCTGGGCATCCTGTTCCATCCGACACACTGTTCCATGGGGGGATGAACATGTAGGGGCGATCCCTTGCGGCATTGGTTGATACGAAATAGGGAGAGATCCGGCAGAGGGCAAAAGATGTCGGCCTTGGAGCAGGGCGCAGGCCAGCGGCGCCCCTACACGAAAAGAGGGATGCCGCTGGTTGCCAGATGGCGGTCCAGGGCCGGAACATCTGGATGCGAGCGCGTGGCTCTTTTCGTGTAGGGGCGCCGCTGGCCTGCGCCCTGTAACCCTCCGCGTGGTATCTCGTCCCCTATTTCGTATCAACCAATGTCCCTTGCGGTCGCCCTGTGACCTTACGCGCTCGGCCAGCCTCTGCGCAGCATCTTGCCCCCTATTAAGATCAATGAATGCGCTGGCCTGCACCCTGCCCGCCTACGTCTTATTGCGCCATTGCACCGTCACACCGACAAAGAGTCTGGAGAATTCTCAGGGAAACATGGTATACTCTCTTCATGAAGATTCGTATTCGTTACTTTGCCTCATTGCGCGAGGTGAGCGGGGAGAGTGAGGAGACGCTGGAGGTGCGCGAGGGGGCCAACGTCAGTGATGTGCGGGCGCTGCTGGTGACGCGCTATCCGCGCATGCAAGCGGTGGTGGAGCGCGCGGTCTGCGCGGTGAACCGAGAGTACGTGCCGGCGGATACGCTGCTCCACGACGGTGATGAGCTTGTGTTTATTCCGCCGCTGGGTGGAGGAGAACTCCAGGAGAAACTATGGAGCCATTGATCCAGATTACGCGCGAGCCACTTGACCGCGATGCCCTGCTTGCCGCCGTCGCCGATCCCGGCGTGGGCGGTATTGTTGTTTTTGAAGGGGTGGTGCGCAACGAGGCGCGCGGCAAGCAGGTGCGCTACCTTGAGTACGACGTGTATCCAGAGATGGCGGAGGAGCAGATGCGCGCCATTGTGAACGAGGCCCGGCAACGCTGGCATACCGAGCACATCGCCGTCGCGCATCGCATCGGGCGCCTGGAGATCGGCGAGGCCAGCGTGATCATTGTAGTAGCCACGCCCCATCGCTCAGAGGCGTTTGAAGCCTGCCGCTACATTATCGATACACTCAAAACTACGGTCCCCATCTGGAAAAAAGAGGTCTCCACGACTGGAGAGGAATGGGTTGAAGGCTAAGGTCTTCTTCCCAGAGGCCAGGATACAAGGTTATACCGGAGGATGCTGATGAACCTATTCACGAAACAGACGCAACTTAACCAGCTCTTCACACAGAATCCCGTCAATGCCGCCTACCTCGCAGGCTCGCTCTCGACACGCACCTCGTTCGGCCATCTGAGCGATGTCGATATCGCGATCCTGCTGATGGGCCAGATCAAGGCCGACCAGTTTCTTGACTACCAGCTCTACTTCTTTAGCGAGCTGGCCAAGCGCCTGGACACCGATAGCATCGACGTGGTGATCTTGAATCAAGCCTCCCTGCTACTCAAGTTGCAGGTCATCAAGTACGGGCAGATCCTCTTCAGCCGCGACGAGAAGCAGCGCGTGATGTTTGAGACCAGAGCGGTGATGGATTACCTGGATTTCAAGAAGTTCGATGAGATTCAGAACCAGGCCCTGAGCCGTCGCCTGCATGGCCGCGTGCTGCCGGTGGATCACGAACTGGTGCAGCGCCACCTGGCACAGATAGGCGAGGCGGTGGGGATTCTACGCGCGCTGGGAGAGACGAAGCGTGAGGAGTTCACCGCCGATTACCGCGTCTATGGCCTGGCCGAGCGCTACCTGCACCTGGCGATTGAGGCCTGCCTCCAGGTGTGTGGCATCCTGGTGGCCGCCCTTGGCTTACGCCGTCCCGAAGGGTTCCACGAACTCCTGAGCATCGTGGCGGCGGAACAGATCATCCCGCAGCCGCTGGCCTATCGTCTGGAGGTGCTCACCGACCTGCGCGCCTCCCTGGTCCACGATCCCGGCACCCTTGATCACGACCTGCTCTACGACCATATCCAGCACCGCCTCGGCGACCTGGAAGCCTTCGCTGAGGCGGTGAAGGAGAGGATCGGGCAGTAGGGGCATGCAACCGGGAAATGCCCCTGGCAATCCTCCCGGCTGAATATGAACCGTGTCATCCACTCCATGATGGAGAACAGTGATGTCAAGAGACCGGAATCAGGCAACGCCACGCATACCACGATCGGCTCGGCTCGCCGTGGCGCTGCTCTTTTTTCTCAATGGTACGATTCTCGCCACCTGGGCAACACGCATTCCGTCCATACAAGCCAGGCTTGCGCTGCGCCCAGCCGAACTCGGCCTCGCTCTGCTGGGAACGGCTGCTGGCGCGCTCGTAGCGATGAATGTGTCCGGCTATCTTGCCGCGCGCTTCGGCAGCCGGTCTGTGACAATCATTGCGGCCGTGATTCTCTGTCTCATGCTTCCTCTGCTGGCGCTCGCACCAACCCTGTCCTCTCTTGTAACAGCGCTTGTGCTCTTTGGTGCCAGCAATGGATCGATGGATGTGGCGATGAATACGCAAGGGGTAGCTGTCGAGCGGCAATATGGTCGGCCTATCCTCAATTCGTTCCACGCCTGCTTTAGCCTTGGGGGCCTCGCCGGTGCGCTTATTGGTGGGCTTGTGGCCTCTCGCGGCATTGCTCCCTTGCCGCACTTTCTTGGTATCGCGCTCTTCTGCGTCATCCTGACACTCTCTGTGGCGCGTTTTCTGTTGCCAGCCGGGGCAGAAGCTCAGAGAACGGCAGTCGCGTTTGCCCGCCCCACGCGGGCCATCCTGGCTCTAGGTCTGGTGGCTTTCTGTGTGGTGCTGGGGGAAGGGGCCATGGCTGACTGGAGCGCCATCTATCTCAACGGAACCCTGCGTACAGGCGCTGGACTCGCCGCGGTTGGGTATGCGGCCTTCTCAGTGATGATGGCCATGGGCAGAGGGGTGGGGGATCAACTTACGGCTCGTCTTGGAGCAAGGACCATGATGCAACTGGGAGGGATTGTGGCTGCCACCGGGCTCACGCTCGCTCTCGTGGTCACCTGGCTTCCCATCACTCTGCTTGGTTTTGGTCTGGTTGGCGCAGGATTTTCTGTGGTGTTCCCTCTCACACTGAGCGCTGCCGGCCGTACCTCGAAGCAGGCTGCTGGCACGGCGATTGCAGCAGTCGCTACCTGCGGCTATGCAGGCTTTCTTGTCGGACCACCTGTCATTGGATTTGTTGCTGATGCCCTGAGTCTGCGCATCGCGCTCAGCTTTGTCGTCGTGTTGAGCTTGTGTGCTACTGTATGCGCGCATGCAGTAAGCGGAGACAAACTCCCTGAGAACGGTCAGAGTATCGAGGCCCCTGAACACAGTGAATCAGCAATTCGCTGACTCACATGGGCATGACATGTGGCTGGAGCCGCATATCATGCCCACGCACAAACTACAACATCACCTGTCGCAGCTCGTTTGCCTGCTCCATGACGGCGGCGGCCTCGTCGGGGCGGCCGGTCTCCTGGTAGACCTGGGCCAGGGTCTCGTAGGCCACCAGCAGCGAGGGGTCCATGGCGATAGCCTGCTGGGCCATATCGATGGCCTCGTCGTAGCGCTTCACCTCGCGATAGGTGTCCGCGAGATCATTGTAGTAGTCGGGATTGAGCGGATCGATCTCGATGGCGTTCTCGTAGTTCTCGATAGCCTCATCGTAGCGCCCCAGGCCATCATAGGCCGTTGCGAGCTGGTAGTAGGCCTCGGCATCGTCCTCGAACTTCTCCATCATCGTCTTAGCGGTATCAGCGGCCTCGTTGTAGCGTTCCATCGAGTTGTAGGTATCCGCCAGGCCCGCGTAGGCCGCCGCCTGGTTGTCCGTCTGTAGCTCATCGCTCGCATCGATCAGCGCCTGGTACGCACCCCTGGCCTCCTCGTAGCGTTCGGCCTCTAAATAGGCTTCAGCCAGGCTAAAACGCGCGGTCTGGCGTTGTGGATCAAGTTGGATAGCCCGCGCGTAGGCATCGATTGCTGCCGGGGTATCTCCCTGGAGGGAGCGCCAGGAGCCAAGATGTTCCCAGGCTTCGGCATCGTCGGGGGAGATCTGGGTGATCTGTGCGTAGGTCTCCGCCGCCTGGTCGCGCTCGCCCATCTGCTCATACGCCGAGGCCAGCATATCATAGGCCGTGCGGCTATTGGGATCGAGCGCGAGCATCTGGTTCGCGATGGAGAGCGCCTCGTCATAGCGGCGCATATCCAGGTAGAGGCTGACGAGTTCGGCATAGCGGGTAGCGTCGCCGGGTTCCTCGTCGATGGTCTGTTCCTGGGCCATAATGCGCCGGAGCTGGTTGTTGATGCGCTCGCGCACATCGCTCAGATTATCGGTAGCTACCGTGTTCTCGGAATCGAGAATCAGCGCCTGGCGGTAGGCCTGTACGGCATCCTCGTACAGGTTCTGCAAGCGATAGGTATCCCCGAGGCTCACATAGAGGTCAGGATTCTCAGGGTTCAGCTCCAGCGCCTCCTGAAAGGTCTCCAGGGAATCCTCGTACATCCCAATCTCGCCATAGAGGTTCCCCAGGTTCGTATAGGCCTCGACGAGGTTGGGATCGAGGTCGATGGCCCGGCGATAGCCCGCGATGGCGAGTTCTTTGTCACCGAAATATTGTTGGGCCAGCGCAAGGTTGTAGCGCGAACGGGCGCTGGTGGGGTTGGCCGCCACGGCTCGCTCAAAGGACTCGGCCGCGCCCTCGTAATCGCCCTGAGCGGCGGCGGCATTGCCCCTGTCCGTCCACTCCTGCTCCTCAGCATTCATTTCCGGCTGCACCTCTGGCATCACCGCGCCATTCTGAATGTCGAGGTTATCATTGGCTACGTTCTGCATGTCGTCCATAGATATGCTCATTTCTCCTCTATTTTATACCCATCTAAAAGGGCAAAAATCGAATAATAGGTCATGGCTAGTATAGCACGTCGAATATGGTTCTTCTAGTAGGGGCGCGGTTTATCGGGACAGTGCTCGTCTTTCGTAGCTGCGTGATGTATCACGCGTGGGCTAGCCGGTCGTTATGGTTGCCACGCGTGATACATCACGCAGCTACGAAGGACGAAGAACCGTTGAGCCTGGCACGCGGGCTTGTAAACCGCGCCCCTACCCTCCCTCGTCCCTACGCTCGCGCGTTCTTTAGCGGGAGACGCGCAGGGTCACCTGGAAGTCGTAGCGTGAGCCAGGATAGAACAACTCGCTATAGGCGATGGGTGATCCTGTTTCATCGAATGTGGTACAGAAGATGCGCAGGCCAGCTTCATCGGGCTGGATGCGCAGGAGTTCTGCCTCGCGAGGGGTGGGCCGGTCAGGCTTCACGGTCTGCTCGCTAATAGAGGGGATCAACCCTTCGGAGGACATTAGCGCATAGAGAGAGCCTTCAGCGGCCTCTTTAGCTCGCTGGTAGACGCCGCTGGCTCGTGGGTAGGGCAGGTAGTCCACCTCAGAGGCGAAAGGCTCATCATCGGCGGTGCGCAGGCGCTCCAGGCGCAGGGCCTGTTCCTCGTCCGTCAGGCGCAGGCGCTCGCGTATGGTATCAGAGCCGCGTACCAATTCGCTGACGAGCAGGACGCCGCCAGGGCGCTTGCCTCGCCGACGAATATCCTGGGTCGTACTACTCAGTTCGCTCACCGTCTGCTGAACGCGCGGCTCGCAAACAAAGGTGCCTTTGCCGTGCTGGCGATAGAGCAAGCCTTCATGCACAAGTTCTGTAAGGGCCTGGCGCACGGTGGCGCGACTGACACGATAGCGCGTCACGAGTTCGGGTTCGGATGGAATAGCGGTATGCGGCGCGAGATGGCCGGCGCGAATCTGCTGCTTCAGCACCTCTTTGAGCTGATAATACAGCGGAAGAGGATTCGATCTTTCCAATGTTGGCATATTATACGGTCTCCCTTATGTCCAGACAACATATATTCAAAGGTTACAGAGAAAGGTAGAGATAAGCATGGAAAGAATATATCATAAAAGATCAAAAGCGTCGAGGGGTAAAATTGTGGGCACCCACCATGCTACCATTATGGTGGCATGGTGGGTGCCCGCTAATGAGCGCTTCTCAGCGAAATGAAAGGCCTGATTAGCCTCAGGCGACGCTCACCTGCGCCAGGATGCGATCAATATCGTTCTTCAACCGCATAGGATGGGCGCCAACCAGGCGACCAACCTCTTTCCCACCCTTGAAAACAATCAGGGTAGGCACAGCCTGAACGCCCAGGCGGCTGGGGGTCGTCTCGTTCGCGTCGATATCCAGTTTGGCAAAACCCAGTTTGCCCTGGTACTCATCGCTCAACTTCTCATACACCGGAGCGATGGCGCGACAGGGGCCACACCAGGCGGCCCAGAAATCCACGATCACCGGAGTGTCGGACTTGAGGACCTGTGTCTCGAAATCCTGATCGCTAACATGAAACAGATTACCATGTGTGTCCATATATTGGAACTCACTTTCTTTGCAACATAGCGTGCCTATTATATCCAGCGTCCTACAGCGATTTCAGCACTGTGACAAACGTCTTCTATATAGGAGAACAAGCATTTCTCCGCGCTTATTCCTGAGCGCCGCATCAATAGAGTATATGCTATAGAAATCGGAACGTGTAAGGGCGATGACTTGCCGCCATCCATGCGGCCACGCTTTGCGCGGCCAGGAGGGGAGGCCTCACAAGCCCAGGGGTCTGCCACACGGATGCGGCAAGCCGGGTCCCTACGCGAGATCGGGGACCGCCCGTCATCCTGCCAAATGTAGCGCGCCATATTCGTAGGGGTGCCGTTTACAAGCCCACGGGGCATAACACGTATCAGCCTACCAGGCGGGCTTGTAAACGGCGCCCCTACGAATATGTACGAATATGGCGGACCTCTTATTGCGCCTTCTTCAAGAGAAGAACGCCACAAAACGTGCTAGCGGCGGCGGCCGCCCTGCGCGATCGAGAGAAATTCCAGGATGTAGAGGAACAGGTTTAGCACTGTGATGAAGAGTGAGACCGTCAGCAAGATGGCGTTGGGCATGGTATCGGCCATATACCTGGCGCGCTGCACGTAGTACAGCACGTAGCCAGAGAAGATGGCTATGCCAAAGATCGAGATGAACAGCCCCAGGAAACCGGTGCTGAAAAGACCCTGGAAGAAGAAACCGATCACGCTGGCGATGAGCAGTAGGATCAGACCAAAGAAGAGGTAATCTCCCAGGCGCGAGAAGTCGCGTTTGGTCGTCCAGGAGTACACAGCCAGCGACAACGACGTAACGGCGGTGATCAGAAAGGCCTCTCCCAGGATATTGCTCTGGCCGGAGGCGGTATAGTACGCGATCAGCGGCGCGAGCGCCATGCCTTCCAGGAAGGTAAAGAGGTAGAGCAGGAACAGATTTAACCCCTGTACGCGAATGGCGAGATGCAGGGCGATGAGGACGACCAGGCCGCCGATGGCAACCCCGAAGTACGCACCTGGACTCAAGACAGAGAAACCGATGAAGGTGCCGATGCAGGCAAAGAGGAACGAGAAGGCCAGCAACAGCATGACCTTGCTAATCAGGCTCCCGCCCTGCACGCTTTCGACGCCGTATGGCAACGCCTGGTAGGGAGAGCGCGACCCACCAAATGGTGACCTGCGACCCATGCCAAATGGCGAGCTATTTCTTGGATTGAACATTGTAAACCTCTATAGGTAAAGGACTGGCTCTCCAGAGCATACATGCAAGTAGCGGAGAGCGCCACAACGCAGAGATTCTATACACTAGAATATACGAACGACAGCCGGCAGCGGTTGCATCGCCAGCACGGGACCGGCAAGAACGCGTCTGAGAACGGGGGTCACTTTCGGGAGCGTTTGCTCTTGGGAGGTAGGGGAGGCTCGTGTGGCGGCACGGCCACAGGTTTCTGCATAGCCAGCAAACTTTCCGCGATATTGGTGATATCGCAGCGTGGATGATTATTATCCGCGTGCCAGTAGAAGGAGCTTCCTGTTGGTTTATACAGCCGTCCTCCACAGCGTGGACAGAGATACGGTATGGCTACATCTTGATTCTGCGTCATCTCGACCTCCCAAACGCTTCAAGCTTCTCAGAGCGCCAGAAATTACGTTGCAGCGCGGCGCCAGTTGAGTTGCCGTTACAGAACGCTCCAGGCGCCGCAGATTTCACAGAGGGCGATGCCGATCTCACCGAAGGTCTTGCTCTTGGTATTCCAGCGATCGTAGGCGATAGCCAGCGAGCCGCAGTTCCAGCAGCGGGCGCGTCCTCCGGCCTTGCTCTCATCTGTCAGGCGTTGCAGGAGAATGCCACGCGCCTCATCCGCACCCGTGTAACTTGGATTATACGCCAGGTGAAGCAGGTTGCCGAGAGGCAGCATAATTTCGTGTGTGGGCGCTGGCGGGGGAGGAGACGACGCGGAAGCCGGCGGGACCTGGTTAGGTGGCGGCTGCGGTGGCCGGCGGAAGAATTCTCCGCGCGGGGTGCGCCTGCCTCCCTCTATCACGGGCGCATACTCCTGGCGCTCGCCGCGATCACCATTCGACACCGCTGGTGGGGGCGTGGGAGAAGGAGCGATGGGCGGGAACGCTGGACTCTCCACGCGGTCGCTGGTGGGGGGCGGCGTCTGCTCTGCGGCGGCTGGTGCCACGGGGGCCTGCTCTTGCTCGGCAGCGAGAGCCTCTGCCGCACCTTCACTCTGTTCTGCAAGGTGATTGTTATTCTCCGGTTGTTCGGGTGGATTTGCGCGTTTGCGCCGTGTTATAGGCATCGGAGCCAGCTCCCTTAAAAAATAGGTGTTCGTTCGTAATCGTCATTGCCTCTGCATTATACCATAGTAGAGAAACACGGTCTACAATGGGACTACAGACAACCGGGCGAGCTCGCCTCTTTGCGAAGTTCCGCGCCCGCCCTGGATAGACACATTACCGGGCGTCTTGCCCGGCTAGGCCTCTTTGAAGAAATCTGCATTGATCTTGATAAATTGCTGCCAGTCCTCAGGAACCGCCGATTCCTCAAAAATAGCGGTAACCGGGCAGGCGGGTTCGCAAGCGCCACAGTCGATGCACTCGTCGGGGTTGATATACAGTTGCTCATCCGTCTCAAAGCCCGCTTCGCTCTGTGTAGGATGGATGCAATCAACGGGGCAAACATCTACACAGGAGGCATCTTTCACCCCGATACACGGCTGCGTAATTACATAGGTCATTTCCTGAAAATGTGGCGCGAGTACTCCCACTGCTACTATCAATAATAGGGGGGAAAGCGCCACTCCTCCTTTCGTGGTGTAACGTATCACGTTCCCTATAAAAGGGACGTTCTTTATGGGAAGGGGGACCTTCCCTATAAAAGGGACGTTCTTTATGGGAAGGGGGACCTTCCCTGCTATCTTTACTTCGGCCTCACTCAGTATAGAAGGTTAGAAAAACAATGTCAATTCTTTTTTCGATTCCCTCCTTGCGAAAATCGGCCTTGTAACGTACAGTGTAGCCAGGAGGCTAGCGATTCGATGCATACACACCGAGAAACATCCACGGAGACGAGTACGGGTCCCAGGTTTACCCTGCTGTCATCGCCCGCGTGGAAAGATTACGAACTGCTGGACAGCGGCGCGGGCAACAAGTTAGAGCGCTTTGGCCCCTATCGCTTCGTGCGGCCGGAGCCGCAGGCGCTCTGGCAACCGGCATCACCTGAGCGCGATTGGGCGACGGCCGACGCGGTCTTCCAGGGCGGCGGCGAGGAGCAGGAGAGCGGTCGCTGGCGGTTTCAGCGCCAGCTTGAGCCGCGCTGGAGTATGCGCTACAAGCACCTGCATTTCTGGGCCGAAGCGACCCCCTTCCGCCACCTGGGTGTCTTCCCCGAGCAGGCGAACCACTGGGACTGGCTGAGCGCGCGTATTCAGGCCGCCGGCAGGCCCACGCACGTGCTCAACCTCTTCGGCTACACGGGGCTGGCGACGCTGGCAGCCGCGAGCGCCGGGGCCAGCGTGACGCACGTTGATGCCTCCAAGAAAATCATGGAGTGGGCACGCGCGAACCAGGCGCTTTCGGGACTCGAAGATCGTCCCGTGCGCTGGATTGTCGATGACGCGCTGAAGTTCGTGCAGCGCGAGATACGACGCGAGGTATACTACGATGGGCTGATCATCGATCCCCCCAAATTCGGCCGCGGACCCAGGGGCGAGATCTGGAAGATTCACGAAACGCTGCCCGCGCTCCTCCAGGCCTGCCGCTCCCTGCTAAGCAAGCAACCGC
>JALYTT010000638.1 GCA_030854145.1 Chloroflexota bacterium
CGCGTGACCCACGCGGGCGAGGCAAGCCGTCGCCCCTACGAACACGCCGCTCGCTTCTGGGAGCGCTGGTCCAATTTGTTTGTTACATGACGGTCAGTCAGGTAGACCAGCTTGCGCGCACCTCTCGCAACTGTTCTGGCGTGAGGATGCGGAAGAGGATGAGCAGGTTTTCAAGATCATATTCCAGGCCCATGGAGTGCAGTTCCTGGCGGATGCGCCCCAGCGAGCGGATCTGCGCTGTGGTAATCAAGCCATAGCTGACCAGGCTCGCGGCCAGCAGTTGATCGGGTGTCAGTAATTTAAACATAAGTAAAATTTCACCAAGTTGATAATTCAAATCTACTCCCCGGAGCATACGCTGGACGTTTTGAGCAACCTCCAGACGATCCTGCGGGACGAGATGCCCTTCTAACAACACATTCCCTAATGCACGGGTGGCGCGCCCATTGAGCACGGGCGGCGGTTCGGTCGGCTGCGTGGCCGGAGCCATTGGCGGCAGACTCTGCATGATATCCAGCAGCATAATGTCAGGCGTCATTTCCTCCTGCTCTGCCGGCTGCTGACGCGTCTCTTGCGCCCGCTCGTCGCGCCCGTTGTTTATCGCGTATTCCTCTCCTCCTCTATCCCTTGGTTTCTTTTCAGTATAAGATAAAGTATAGTCCTGGTTACTTTGCGCCGGTTCTGGTGGCGGCACTACCATCCTGATGGAGGTCAGCTCGGAAGTCGGCGTCGAAGTAGCTGCATAGGGGGTCTGTGTGTTCGCGCCACGCGCATCGAATCGCTCTGAACGCGACTCCTGCTCGCGAGCAGGCGGGATGTCTTGAATAGGCGCCGGGCGCAGGGGCATGGAACTGATGGGCGGAGCATCAGCATCGGTAGGGCGCATCTGTGGCTGGGGCGGCGGAGCCTGCCCCGTGTCCTGCGTGCGGGTCGCATTGGCAGGTTGTTGTCCCCCGTTATTCTCTCTGCCCGCCGCCGGCGAAAACTGTTCCAGGAGCCGTGAGAGCTGTTCCAGGCTCGACTCGTTTACGGCCATCGCAGGCTGTGACGGCGCGGGCGCTGACTGGGGTGGCTGAGGAGCCGGGACCGCATACATATATGACTCTCCCTGGTTCGTGGCGGTCTGTGCCGGCTGGTTGCGCGGGTAGACAGGCTGTGGTTGCGGCTGTGGGGGCCGCGCAGGCACCTGTTGTGGTTGTTGGTAGACCGGAACCTGCTGTGGCGCTGGCTGCTGGTAGACCGGAGCCTGCTGCTGTTGTGTTGGCTGCTGGTAGACCGGAGCTGGTTGCTGAGGCGCTGGTTGCTGGTAGGTCGGAGCCGGTTGCTGTTGTACTGGCTGCTGGTAGGTCGGAGCCGGTTGCTGTGGTGGCTGTGGTTGGTACACTGGGGGTGGGACACTACCATGTATGCTCTGTGCCTGCGCGTTGTTATATTGTGCGTTCCAGGTAGCCTCCGGCTGTTGCACCGGCGAAAAACTGCGGCTGCCCGGATAGATGACCGCGCGAATCTTGTCGGTGAAGCCCATAGGTGACTGCGCACTGACCGGCGCGCCCTGGTTCTGGCTCGTTAAGGGAGAGGAGGGCGGCATATACGTGGCCTGCGCGGGCGGCGAAGCGTAGTTTGAGGCTGCCTGCTGGGACGTGGGCACATAGGCCGGTTGGTGTGCGGACTGGGTATAGGCGGGAGGTGCCTGGCGCATCGCAGAATTCCCTGGCGCGTAGCCAGATTGGGAAGCAGGAGGCGCCATCGCTGGCATCTGCCCGCTGTTGGTGGGGATCGAGGCCAGCGGCGCTGTCGGTGTCGCAGCGAACGCCGGTGTCGGCGGAGGCGCGGCGGGAAAGTGCCCCGATGAAGCCATGTTAGCTCCTGGAAGAGGCAGGCGCGCTCGCACGGCATCCACCAGGTTCATAATACCCAGCATACCATCGATCTCTAAATCCGCTAGCACCGCCTGGTTCTGCTCATCGGGATCATAGGCGCCGTAGCCGGCCAGGTTGGTGCAGCGGAAGGTAAAGACCTGGACGCCGCGCCCCCTGCGTTGCGCGTCCAGGGCCACCCAGAACTCCCGCCGCCCCGACGCGGCCTGCGCCAGGTTGACCACGACCAGCCGCACAGGGTGACGCGCTATGGCGTCGAAAACCTCTACGGCAGTGCGGGCCACGTGACATTCATAGCCAGCAAGCTGAAATTCGCTGGTGAGCAATGCTGCAAGCTGCTGATCTCGTTCAAAAAGGAGAATGTGCGGCCCACCTGTACTAACATTCATGCTCCCACTCCCTCCGGGCGGCTATTCGCGCGCTGTCTTGACTTTGCAGGAGTGCTCTCACGGCCTCTTCTCTGGCCCTACTGCAACGTCTATCTCTATTCTATTTCAATTTCAATGTAAAATCTGGTAACGTCGGCGCTAGTATAGCATACATTCACGACTCAGCGGTAGTGAGCCTACCAGCAAGTACCATTGACATAAGCCGAAAAACAATATACAACATAGATACATTGGCCTGCGCCCTACACGCCCAAGGAGAAATTTTATGACCCAACAACCTATCGTTTCCCATCCCCACACCGTCATTGCCCTGCTGACCGATTTCGGCGCCGGCGATAGCGATGTTGGGGTGATGAAAGGCGTGGTCGCGACTATTGCCCCAGATGTGCAACTCATCGATATCACGCATGATATTGGGCCGCAGAATGTAGCTTCGGGGGCCTGGATACTGGACTCCGGCTACCGCTATTTTCCGCGCAACACGGTTTTTGTGTGTGTGGTTGATCCCGGCGTCGGCAGCGCGCGCCGCGCGATTGCGCTACACGCGGGCGAATGGTTCTTTGTAGGTCCCGATAACGGGCTTTTTAGCTATGTGCTGGCTGCACAGCCTCTCCACGGGGCCGCGCTGCTCTCAAATCCCACCTACCAGTTGCCCCAGGTGAGTTCGACCTTTCATGGCCGCGATATCTTTGCCCCGGCGGGCGCGCACCTGGCAAACGGCGTTCCTCTGGACCAACTGGGTCCCCTGCTCGATCCCGCGTCGCTTCAGCACCTCGACGCAGCCCTGCCCAGGCAGCACGGCTCCTCCATTGACGCCGTGATTATCCACGCTGATCATTTCGGCAACCTTATCACGAGCATCCCCCTGAGCATGATACCCGGCCTGCTCACTGATACTGGGGTACAGGTCACCTTCCCGCAACATGGCATCACTATAGAGAAGCGCCACCGCTTCTTTGCCGAAGCGACGGACAACGAGCAGCCCTTCATCTTTCCCGATAGTTCCGGCTACGTGGGGATCGCCGTACGCAACGGCAGCGCCGCCCGCACGCTCGGTGTGCATGCCAGCGCCCCTATTACTTTAGTCACGGCCACGAAATAGGTCGTTTTCCACTGGGTCCGCAAGCGAATATATGCTATTCTATCCTATAGAGAACCCCTCTCCGCCGTGCCGTAGCGCGTGGCTTGCCTCGCCG
>JALYTT010000181.1 GCA_030854145.1 Chloroflexota bacterium
GTCCTGGCCGGCACGGGGACGGCGAGGCAAGCCACGCGCTACGGGACGCTTGGTCCGGCCTGTTGTTACAACTCTGCTCGCTGTTACGTCTCACATATAAGATCATAGGCTCATCCAGCGGTCTCAATTTAACCTGTGGAGGAACACCGCGTATGCCGTCGCTCAACTGGATCGACCTGCTCTTCCTGGTCACGATCCTTTTTCTTGTCTTTAATGGTTTTCGTAACGGGGCTGTCACCAGCCTCCTGAATCTGCTCAGTATTCCGCTTGGCTTCGCGGTGGCCTATGTGTTTGGACCGCAATTCACCATGGCGCTCGCCTCGAACAACTTGAATATCGCGCCGTTCCTCGCCTATATTATCCTGTTCTTTGCTACGGTCATCGTCGTCCATATCGTGGCGACTGTGATACGCGGCTTCGTTTCCAAAATACCAGGGGTTGGCTTTGGCGATCAACTGCTGGGCGCGTTCCTGGGCTTCATTGAAGCCTGGCTGCTGTGGGTCGTGTTGCTTATCGTTGTCCACAATGTACTGACGAGTGCTCAGAATGTACCCGGCATCAACGCAACGCAGTTTGTGCAGTTGCAGCAGGCCTACAATCAGACGATCAGCGATAGCCTCTTCGCGCGCGTGAACAGCTTCATTGTCCCTCACCTTCCCGGACATTAGTGCGTCTCACGGAACGCCAGGGCTTGCGTTCTTTATGACGGGCGCATACAATAGCTGTATGTATACGGTGGGTATGCATTCCGTTGGCGGTACCGGCGATAAGGGAGAAAACTACGACAAAACACGATCATCTTAGCGAAAATAAGGCCCCTGATGGGCGAGAGCGCGCCTACCTGGTCGCGGTCGACAGCCACCATCACGATAGCCTGTGGAGCGCCGAGGACTCGCTCAATGAGCTGGAGTCCCTGGCAGGTACCGCTGGAGCTGTGGTTCTTGGTAGGATGGTGCAGCGACTGCGCCATCCCGATATGTCGACCTATCTGGGCAAAGGGCGCGTACAGGAACTGGTCGATCTGGCGAAAGAACTGGATATCGACCTGGTGATCTTCGACGACGAACTCTCGCCTTCGCAGCAGCGCAACCTGGAGAAGGTCCTGGATGTGCGCGTTATCGATCGCACCGCCCTCATTCTCGACATTTTCGCCCAGCACGCGCGCACCCGCGAGGGCCGCTTGCAGGTTGAACTGGCCCAGTTAGAGTATCGCCTGCCACGTTTGAGTGGGCGCGGTATCGAGTTCTCGCAGCAGGCCGGTGGCTCGCGAGGCGGGGCTGGGGTTGGCGGGGCTATCGGCGTGCGCGGTCCCGGTGAAACGAAGCTGGAGGTAGACCGCCGCCGTATCCGCAATCGCCTGGCAGCTCTGCGCGAGGAGATTGAGGAGGTGCGCGCTCAGCGCCTGCTGCATCGCCAGCAGCGCTCAGCGCAGACCATGCCTGTCGTAGCTGTGGTCGGCTACACAAACGCGGGCAAGTCTACGCTGTTCAACGTCCTGACGCAGGCCGAGGTACACGCGGAGAACAAGCTCTTCGCCACTCTTGATCCCACCACACGCCGCGTCATATTGCCCGGCAATCAGGAGGCCCTGCTGACCGACACCGTAGGCTTCATTCAGAAGCTGCCTACGAAGCTCATCGCGGCCTTCCGCGCCACACTTGAGGAGGTCGTTAACGCCGATCTGTTGCTGGAAGTGGTGGATATCAGCCATGAAAACGCTATCGAGCAGAGCGAGACCGTAAACGAGATTCTGGGCGACCTTGGCGCCGGCGGGAAGTCGCGTGTCACCGCGCTCAACAAGATCGACCTCCTGACAGATCCAGAGGCGCTTGATCCTACGCTGTACCCAAACGCGGTAGCGGTCTCTGCCCTCAAACATACCGGCCTGGACGCTCTCCGTGAAAAGATTGGTCAGGTGCTGGCCGAAAGCATGGAGACGCTACAGGTGTTGCTCCCATACAACAAAGGCGACCTTGTGGAACTCTTCCACCGCCGCGGCTACGTCGAGCAGGAAGAGCACCAGCCCGACGGCACACTGCTCATCGGCCGCATTCCCCGCGCCCTGCAAGGCTATTACACGCCCTACCTACAGGTACCCAGCCGCACCTCGTAGCTTACGTAGGGACCCGATTTATCGCGTCCGTCGCAATGTATTGCGTGAATCCGTTGAAGCGGATAGATGTATACAATCCCCCACACGCGCAATACATTGCGACGGACGCGATAAATCGGGTCCCTACGTAGATGGTGTGGCGATCAAGCGAATGTGTTGGAGCGGCGGGGCCAGCCGCATCCCTACAGGGCGCGTTTCTCTGTGCAAATATTCCCATCGAACTTGTACACAGGGAGAAGATGTGTTATCCTCATGTTGATAAGCGATCGCTTATATAACAAGGGTGAAGAGGGAAGCTATGTCAGAGCAAAGACAGCACAATGGTTTTGTGCCCTTGCGCGTTCGTTTCCGTGCCCATGGTGAGCAGACACATGTAGCGGGAGAGCGCCTCCAGTGGCAACGCGGCCACGTGAAAACTATGCACACCGTCGGTGGAGAAGCGAAGGCGCAGGCCCCGATCATCCAGATTCCGACCGAATCGCAGCAGCACACCCGGCAGGTCAAAGAGTTGCTTCGCCTGGGCAATATGTTGCGCGCCGAACTGGGTCTCGACGAAGTGCTCCAGCACATAGCAGCCTCTATCAACACCTGCACCGGCTTCCGCGCCTCCGTCATCAAACTGCTCGAAGAGGGCAGCGAGCATCTCAAGGCCGTGGCTTTCGCGGGAGTGGCCGAGGAAGATGAGCGTATGCTGCGCGAGCATCCCATGCGTGTTGAGCAGATGCTCAGACAGATGCAGCCAGATTTTCGTATCAGCCAGAGCTACTTCATCTCGCACGAGCATATACACCTCTTCGCCGATGTCCCGATGGTCGGCAATATACCCCTTGACGATTACGAACCCGGCGGCTGGCATCCCATGGATATGCTGATCGTGCCGCTGTATAGCCCGCGCCAGAAAAAGCTGGTCGGCTTCCTCTCGCTTGACGATCCGGAGGACAAGAAGGTGCCGACCCTGGAACGTATTGAGGTCGTGGAACTCTTCGCGCAGCAGGCGGCCCTCGCTATCGATAACGCGCGCATCTTCCAGGAGCGCGAGGCCGAGCACCGGGCGCTGGAAGAGGGCATCAGCTCGCTGACGCAGGATCTGGAGCAGATGCAGCGCGGCGACCTGCGTGTGCGCGTGCGTCCCTCGCACGAGAAGTTGCAACCCATCGCTGACGCCGTTAACTCCATGGTGGAGGAGATCAGTGGCATCCTCGCCGATGTGCAGGTAGTGACGCGCGCCGTCGATGATCATACCCATGATGTGCAGCGCAGCTCCGACCTGCTGGTGCGCGACGCCGACCATCAAGAGCGCCAGGTCTTCCACGTCTCGCACGAGATCGATGAAATGGCCACCATGATGCGCCTGCTGGCCGAGCACGCGGCCAAGCTGTCGCAGATCGCTTCCGAGGCCGTGGATGTCACCTCAAAGGGCCAGGACACCGTTGATCGCGCGGTTGACGGTATTCGCCGCGTGCGCGAGACCACCATGCAGTCGGCGCGCATGATGCGTCGCCTGAGCGAGAGCGGCCAGGAGGTCAACGACACGGTAGTGTCGATTACTGACCTGACCACCAGCATGAACCTGCTCGCCCTCAACGCGGCCATCGAGGCCGTGCGGGCCAGCGAGTACGGCCAGGGCTTCGCCGTCATCGCGCAGGAGATTCGTGCCCTGGCTGTCCACAGTTCCGAGGCCGCGCGCAAGGTCGCGACCCATATCCGCACTGTACAACACGAGACCACCGCCATTTCGCAGAGTGTCGAGCGCAATACCCAGCAGGTTGTGGTGCAGACCGACCTGGTGACGCAAACGGGTGTCGAACTGGACGCTATCAACGTGGTCACAGAGCAGATCGTCGATCTCGTGAAGAACATTCGTGATGATGCCGAGCGCCAGGGCAAGAGTTCGCAGATGGCCGTCAGCTCGGTCGAAGAGATCTCGCGCATGACCAGTGAGATCACCGCCCATATGCGCCAGATGCAGCAGTCGCTGCAGCACCTGGTGGAGATGACCGACTCGCTGCGTTCGCGGCTAGCCGTGTTCCGCATTGCCGAGCGCTAGTTCCCATCCAGATTCGACCTCCTATCGATCTGAAACGTATCACGATGAAACAGCGTGATACATATGGATTGCCAAGTATGACAATCCAGTGAAGTGTATTTAACGCAATTGCAGAGAGACGAGGAGGTCAATCAATGTTGTGGTATTGTGCTTTCAAGTGGCATAATCACACCAATCGCCAGGAAGTGGCGCGCCGGGTCGTCCAACAACACGATGCGGGCGGCAATCACCAGGAAAACATTCGCGGCTGGTACAACCTGGCAGGCGGCGGTGCCGGCTTCTTGCTGGTTGAGACGAACACCCCCCAGGAACTGACAGCCTTCCTGCAGCCGTACATGGATCTCATGAGCTTTGATGTTCACGGGGCCTATGCTCTCGACTACGAGAAGCAGATCAAGGAACTCCGGCAGGTTGGCCAGGGCGCGCAGAGTGCTCAAAGCGGCCAGCGCGCGTTCTAGTGCTCAGCCTCCTGGCCCACACAGGAATTCCCTGTCCCGTAGGTCATGCTTGCTCAGATGCTAAGAGCCGAGCAAGCATGGCCCTATAAGCATGACGACTTGCCTCTCTTCCCAGCCAGCTACCCTTGATACAGAGCCAGAAGGAGGCTAAGGACTCCACCAATGCGTATGATGTTGCCCAGGTGGTCAAGAAGATCATTCTTAGGATGTTAAAATGGATGTCACGTTTGAGCGGGTGTCTGTTACGCTATATTGCCAGCGAATTTCATAGTTATGACCTATTTTGGGCCTTATAATTTGCCAGGAGATTTCGTTCTCTTGAATATTCACTTTTCGAACATCGATTTTCCCCTGTATTTTTTTGATTTCTCCGTTTTGAGTATTCGTTTGTGCTCGTGCTTTTCCAAAAAGTCTCCCCCATGGTCCGTCAGTATCCCATTCACTAAAGATGATCCTGGCAAGGGGAAGCGTTTTAGGTAGAACGAGATGTAGCATAAGACGATCCGTTGGTAAGACAATGGTTCTTGAAAAAAATGGATCAAATTTGTTCTCAATATCATAAAAATCTTGAATGGTCTTGATAGTTGCCTTTTCTCCCGATATTAATTCATGTTCTAAGTCTACATAGTAATAATTTTGGCCCTTATATTTGGCTTTTTTACCTAGTGAGCTGTGACCTGGGCTGATAACTTTTGGACCCTCATCTTTACCTTCACCCGTCCAACGATATGTATCTGTAAATAAACTAACTTTCTCGTCAACTGCTTTGATTTCCGCTTTAGCTGTCAAAGTATGGTGTCTATAATTATCTTCATGTATCTCATACATATATTCGGAGTTAGTATATATATAGCCTCTCCACTGTATGGATGCATCTTGCCTGAAAAAGGTGACAAAAGCTAAAGTAAGCATAGCTCCTAAAAAGAATGTAGCTGTGGGTACCATCCAATTCTGGAATTGTAGGAGCCAGGCAATAAAGGACATGCATATCGATGTGGTAATTATACCTATTACTGCGGAAATAAGTTGCAAGAGATTAAATGTGAGTGCGCCAAAGGGTTTAAGGCTTATAAAAAAGTTCTGGAATCTGCCGTTCATGGGGGTCTCCTTGGTATTACTGGCTACACCATTATGACGAATAACGAGTACGGGCATCAATTCCTCGGTTGTGTAAGATTATTATTGTAATTTCAATTTGATATAATTTTAATTACGATGTATAATGTTGAAATGACGAAACGTTGTTATGTGACAACGTGCCTGCTTGTTTCTACATAAGAGGCAGTGATGTGAAAGTGATGAAGGGAGGGGACTCGTGGAAACGGGAGGAGTTGACGATTAAAAACAAACTTCTGAGCTAAAGACGATAAACACTACTATTCTCAGACGCTAGATCAGTTGAAGAGGTCGCAGGACGCGTACTCGACTTTTGCTTTAGGGCAAGAAACAGAGTGGAGAGTCAAGCGAACTTGGACCAGGTTATTGGAACGAGTAGAGTGGTTTCGTGTGCGTGTGCAGGCCAGGTTCCTTCTTAAAATGGGAGGAATCTGGTCTGCCTTAGTGAAGTAGCTCTATAGGCCGATTGAAAAGGGTTGTTAGACCTAGTTCCGATACCAGAACTGGTCCCAGGCTTTCCAGAAATTCTCGGCCGTCGAGATGACCGTGCGCGCGCCCTCGATGCGGACTCCGGGGCGGCCCTTGAAGTCGCTGGTGCGGTCGGGCGTGGCCAGCTCGACTTTGAAGGTCACGGGTGTGTCTGCCGGCTTGTAGGGTGCGGGCCAGTTGGGCGTACTCAGGGCGCGGGCCACGCCCATCTCGATCAGCGGGCAGGCATCTCTGGGGGCCATGTTCTGCGCGGCGTAGCGGCCCAGGCCTATCTTGACCGGAGCGGTAACCACTTCATCTCCCAGCAGCGCCGTGACCTCGCGACAGGTTGCTACATCTCCGGAGACAAAGACGGCGGGCACATCCCAGCAGCCCGCGATGGCCGCCAGGATGCCGCTCTCGCCCACCAGAGTATCATTGATCGAGGCATTGTACCAGGCCTCCGACGATACCGTATGGCACAGCACCCCATCGGGCGTGCCCGCCATCGCGTGCGCCCCCACAAATAAGATCGCGTCGCATCCCTGCTCGAATGCCTGGATATAGCGCGCCCAGGGATAGCCAAAGACGTACTGCGCACCGGATTCCAGGCGCTCCGGCAGGAAACTCTTGAAGCTGTATGCTCCTCCCGCCCCGTGACAATCAACGACAATGATATCGCTGGCCCCGGCAGCACGCGCGCCACGCACCGCCGCGTTCACTTCATCGGTATACAGTTTGCGGCACTCTTCATACAGGGCCGTGCCACCGGTGACCTGCTCCCAGGTCTCGATGCACGCAATGCCTTCCATGTCACAGAAGATAACAACACGCATAATATAACTCGCTTTCGCATCAATATACATTCGCTATCACATGCCTAATGCCGGCTATATTTGTCCTCCAGGTGCGCAAGTTTGCGTTTCTGGCGCGGGCTTAACTCGTATTCGCGGTACAGGCGTTTGCCGATTTTCCAGCCTATATAGCCGCAGATAATGGCGGCGCTCACCAGCGTACAGCCCATAATGATGCGAACATTGGCCAGCAGGGCGCCATTTAAGACATGAGCCAGGGGATCACCATACACGCGGGCAATGACGGCAATAATCAGGCTGAGAAACATGCCTATGATCATTCCCAGGCAGCAACCAAGTGGCCCTCCATTCACATCGGCCTGTGCCTCCGGTGGGAGAGCTGAGTCGGAGGAGAGGTCTGCCGGCGGCTGTGGTTCGGTCGCTGGCGCCGGAGTGTTAGAGGGCCAGATGTCCTCTTGCCGTGGTTGAGCAGCCTCTCCCCAATCTTCTGACGACTCCTGAGCGTTATCCGGGTTATTTTCTGCCATGTTTCCACTCATCGATTGCTCAAAATGTGCCAAACTGGCGATCCCCGGCATCTCCCAGACCCGGCAGGATGAAGCCGCGATCATTCAGGTTGTCGTCGAGCGCGGCTATGTAAATGTCGATATCGGGGTGCGTCTGCGACAGTTTGAGCAGGCCATAGGGCGCCGCAATGATGCCCACGTAAGAGAGACGCGCGATGCCGCGCAGTTTGAGTATATTGATGGCATCGATAGCCGAACCACCGGTGGCCAGCATGGGATCGACGGCATAGCACACCTGGAGGTTGACCTTGTGCGGGAGCTGGTTATAGTACTCCTGTGCTTGCAGGGTATGCTCGTCGCGGCGCAGCCCCAGGTGCCAGACCTGCGCATCGGCGATCACCTCGCGAAAGCCCTCGGCCAGCCCAAGGCCCGCGCGCAAGATTGGCGTGATGCCAATACCGCCCGCCAGGTGCTGCCCTTGTGCCGGTCCCATCGGCGTCTCGATGGTCACCCTATCCAGCGCCAGGGAGGCTGTGGCCTCGTAGGCCAGCAGGGCGCCGATCTCCTTGACCAGGCGATAAAATTCGGTCGGCGTCGTCTCTTTGGCGCGCAGGGCGGTCATCTTGTGAGCCATCACCGGGTGCGAAGAAATATGCACGCGAGGAAGGTTGAGTACCTCGTCCCGCGTGGGCTGCGGCACCCCCTGCATTGGTAGCCTGGGCCGATTCCCGCTCTGGGTGCTTGTTTCCGACATAGTGTATGCTCCTTATGCAGTGTTTCATCTGTGAAAGTATTGTTCAGTAGGAAGGAGGCTACTCTGGGAAGAGCGATCGTGAGCATGCCCTTCATACGAACCCTCCCCCGCCTCGTTGCTTTCTGTAGAGGCATATTAGCATGATTATACTACATACGTGCCGGCACTGGTCTCGTGAAATTGCCAATATTCCTTTTTTCGTGACAAAGCATCTCAAATATGATGTAGAGCCTCTCACCTTATCATGGAATGGGTTGCTGACTATGCGCAGCAGGAGAGCAAGATGCGAGAAGTTTTTGCTGTTCACGTATGCTATGCTGACGCCTCTGCGCGATGTCTATGCCTGGAAAAGAAGCACTTTTTCGCCTGAGCAGGTGCTGCCCTTGTGCCGGTTTGAGGCGAATGCGTGAGAAAGAGTGTGCAAAATCGTACTTCCAAGGAGAAGATGAACATGTTACTGGAAAACAAAGTTGCGGTGATCTACGGCGCGGGCGGCCCCATTGGTGGAGCCGTAGCCCGCGCCTTTGCTCGCGAGGGAGCCAGAGTGTTCCTCGCCGGTCGCACCCTGGCTTCACTCGACACGGTTGCCGATGAGATCCGCTCCAATGGAGGCCATGCTTCCACTGCCATCGTCGATGCCCTCAACGAGCAGATGGTTGACTCCTTTGTTGATGCGGTGGTTGAGCAGGCTGGCTTCATCGATGTCTCGTTCAACCTCATCTCGTACGGGGATATCCAGCAGCCGCTAGAGACGATCTCGGTTGAGGACTTTCTTCAGCCGATCACCAACGCGATGCGAACCCACTTCTTGACAACCAGAGCCGCTGGCGCGCTCATGGACTATTGAGCCAAAAGAGGGAATCCCCATCAAGATCTGCAAGAGGAAGGTAGCTCACCCCCGACTTCCTCTTGCGGCTTTCCGCGCTGGCGAACGTGCCAGAAAAGGCTAGGCTTATGGCTATTGCGCTACACTTTTTTGAAAAGATGCTATACTACCCCCATGGTTATCGGAATATGCCAAATTACGCTGCATCTGCCAGGCGCGCATTCATTGAAGGATAAGCGTCAGGTGATCAAATCGGTACTGGCGCGGGTGCGCCAGAAGTTTGAGGTGGCGATTGCCGAGGTCGATGAGCAGGACCGCTGGCAGATCGCTATCCTGGGTATGAGTTACATAAGTAATAGCCGCCAGCATGCTGACGAGGTGCTGGACCATGTTCAACATTATATTGAAGAGACGCGTCCGGATGTTGTTGTGACCAATACAGAGCGTGAAATTATGAACTGGTGATATTGAAAAAGTTATGACGATACAACAGGTAACATCAATGCCTCAACCACCTTTGCCCGCCTCTGTCCAGGTGCTGGGCGTGCGGGTAGACCGGATCTCGCAGCAGCAGGCCCTGGATACGATCGAGGAGATCATCGCCCGGCGGCGCGCCAGCGCTGATCAATTGCCATGCCAGCAGGTGATTACCGTCAATCCTGAGTTTGTGATGGCGGCCCAGAAACGCCAGGATTTTCGTATAGCCATCAACGAAGCCGCACTGGTTGTGCCTGATGGCGTCGGTGTGGTGTGGGCGGCGCGCTATCTTGGTCGACCTACGCCGGCGCGTATTACTGGAACCGATACGCTGGCGGAACTGGCGAGACGCTGTGCCGCCGCTGGCTACCGCATCTACCTGCTGGGAGCCGCGCCGGGCGTGGCGGAGGCTGCGAGTGTGCGCCTGCAGGAACTGGCGCCAGGTCTACAGGTTGCTGGTACATATGCCGGGTCACCCGCGCTTGAGGAGGAGGAGGCGATCATCGCGCGTATCCACGAGGCGCGGGCCGATGTGCTCTGCGTGGCCTATGGCGCGCCCGCCCAGGACCTGTGGATACGCCGCAATCTGGCGCGCCTGCCTGCCGCCGTTGCCATAGGTGTTGGCGGGGCCTACGATTTCCTCTCCGGTCGCCAGCGGCGCGCGCCCCGCGTGATGCAGCGCCTGGGACTTGAGTGGTTGTATCGCCTCTATCGCGAGCCGTGGCGCTGGCGGCGCATGCTGGCGCTGCCCCGCTTCGCGCTGCTGGTTATCCTGAAGGGACGCAAGAACTCATGACGCTTGATACCCGCGCGCCCGATCTAAGCCCAGCGCGCCTGCGCTCGCTTATCGCGGACTTCGCCGGCAAGCGTGTGCTGGTGATCGGCGATATGGTTGCCGACGAGTATCTGATGGGCCGGCCCACACGCATCTCCCGCGAGGCGCCCGTGCTGATCCTGGAGTTGGATGAAGAGCGCACCGTTCCCGGTGGTGCCACAAATCCCGCTGTGAATGCGCGTTCGTTGGGGGCAGAGGTCTTCCTTGCAGGAATAGTCGGCGATGATCTGCCCGGCCAGCGCCTGCGTAGCGCAATTAGTGATCTCGGCATGCACCAGGATGGCCTGCTGACCGATCCCCAGCGACCGACATCAACCAAGACGCGTATCATGGCGGGGAGCACGCAGATGGTCCCGCACCATATCGTGCGCATCGACCGCGTCGATACCTCCGTAGTGGATGGTCCGCTCAAGGACCAGATCTGTGACTACATCAAGCAGGTGCTGCCGACGATGGACGCGATTATCCTCTCAGATTATGAGAATGGCCTCATCAGCCCCGATATCATCGAGGCCTGCGTGCCCCTGGCGCGCCAACTGCACAAGATCATCGTCGTAGACTCGCACGGCTCGCTCTTCCGCTTCCAGGGGGTAACCGCGCTCACGCCGAACCAGCCCGAAGCGGAGTTGGCGTTGGGTATGGCCATCAAGACCCAGGCCGAACTGGAAGAAGCTGGGGCACGCCTGCTGGCCGGTAGTCACGCGCAGGGAGTGCTGATCACACGCGGGAGCGAGGGCATGAGCCTGTTTGAGGCACACGAAGCCCCGTTGCATCTGCCGATTCACCACCTCAATCACCTGAGTAGCGAAATTGTGGATACAAACGGCGCGGGCGATACGGTGGCCGCGACCTTTACCCTATCACTGGCCGCCGGGGCGCATATGGCGGAGGCCGCGTACCTCTCCAATGCCGCCGCCGCCCTGGTTGTGCGCCGCCTGGGCTGCGCCAGCAATACGCCTGAAGAATTGATGAGTGCGCTTGTATGATGAACAATAACATGGCTGATACTCGACAGAAAATACTCAATCGCGACACCCTGGCCGCCGAGGTGCGGCGCCGGCAGGAGGCGGGGGAGCGCGGCGTCTTCACCAATGGCTGCTTCGACCTGCTGCACCTTGGGCATGTCCGCTATCTGACAGAGGCGCGCAGCCTGGGAAACTTCCTGGTTCTGGGCCTGAATAGCGATGCCAGCGTGCGTGTGCTGAAGGGATCGGGCAGGCCGCTGGTGCCAGAGAGCGAGCGCGCTGAGATCCTGGCCGCGCTGGCCTGCATCGACTATGTCACGGTCTTTAGCGAGCCGACGGCCAACGCGCTGGTAGCTTTGTTGCAGCCAACTGTGTATGTAAAGGGCGCGGACTACGCGGGCGCGACCAACGGGACGCCGGACCTGGAACGCTTGCCGGAGGCCAGAGTGGTGCAGCAGTATGGCGGGAGCGTGCGCTTAATTCCCTATCTCGCCCACCATTCGACCAGTGAACTGATCACGGCAATCAAGCAGTTGCCCGCACGATCTTCGTAGCGCTCCGTGCCGGCTTCATTGGGCAGGATGACAGGTGCGCCCCCATCTCGCGTAGGGATTCGGCAGTCTCACCCATTCTGTGTAGCTTGACAGAACAGTAATGACAGGGAGACCATTGGCAGTATGATAGAAGAATCTTCGATAGAGGAACCACAGAAAGGCCAGTCCGGCGCCATCCCGGTAG
>JALYTT010000639.1 GCA_030854145.1 Chloroflexota bacterium
TGTAACTACGAGGACGGCGAGGCAAGCCACGCGCTACGGCGATGCCCCATTTCCGCTTGTTCCTGGCTTCCCTTGACGCCTGGGGAGGTTTTTACAGGCCCCTACCCCCTGCATCTCGTTCTCGGCCAGATGGATGCTGTGGAGAGCGCCCTGTGGTACACAGGGGGAAGAGTGGTGGCGAGCATGGGAACGCCCTGCCAGGGCACACAACCCGCGCAAGGGTCAGGTCAGCCAGCGCCTTCTGCACGCTTGGAAGCGATTTATGATTGGTCGGCCGAATCAAACTGCTCGGCAGTTGTCTGTAGATGACGCCCGATATCCTGGCCCCAGTTCAACAGGCTCTGCGCGCTCTGTATCCAGTGCTGGAACAGCTCGTCGTAGCGCTGGCGGCTGATGCCCTGCCAGTCGCCTTCAATCTGCGAGGTCATGCTCTGGAGTTCTGAGATCAGTTGATTATGACTATACTCGCTGACCTCTACAAAGCGCCGGCCAAGCTGGCGCATAATCTCGGTATCTATATGAATCCTTGCCATCAAGAGTCCTCCTCGTACATCTGAGCGATGCCATATGTCGCTCAAGCGAAACTAGCTGTGGGTTTTCCAATGGTTTGCCCACTTACTTGCAGTATAAGGAATCCAACCAAATGATTGGTTGGCTGGTATCCATAGAGGGGAGGTTGGATAGCCTTGTGTGGGTTATCAGATACGCCCGATGTACTCTTTCACGCGCTCGGCGGCATCGCGTGTCATGCCATCGATAGCGGCCAGGTCGTCGATACTGGCGGCGCTGATCGCACGCAGGGACCCGAAGTGTTTCATAAGCGCCTGTTTGCGCTTGGGGCCGATGCCGGGGATCTCGTCGAGCA
Source organism: Chloroflexota bacterium (assembly GCA_030854145.1). The sequence continues at coordinate 866 of JALYTT010000639.1, forward strand.
GGGATTTGAACGTGCGGTCAGAGCGCAGTTTGCGGTGGTAGGTGATCCCGAAGCGGTGCGCCTCGTCACGAATGCGCTGCACCATGTAGAGGCCCTGCGATGCGCGGGGCAGGATGATGGGGTCGGGCGAGACCGGGATAAAGATCTCCTCGTTCTCCTTGGCCAGTCCTACCGTCGGCACATCGATATGCAACTCCTGCAGAACCTCCATGGCCGCGCTGAGCTGGCCTTTGCCGCCATCGATGATAATCAGGTCGGGTATGCTCCAGTTGTGCTCGTAGGAAGCAGGTTCGCTCTGCCCGGCCTCCGTGTCACCGCTGTGCGATTCATCAGGTAGGGGCGCTCCTACATCAGACGCCGGCTCGCTCTGTGGAGTTTCAGCTTTCGCACTGCGGCGGAAGCGCCTGCGCAGCACCTCCTGGTGGCTGGCGAAGTCGTTGGGACCCTCAACACTCTTGATCTTGAAGCGCCGGTACTCGCTGGTTTTTGGGCGGCCGGCTTCGAAGACCACCATTGCTCCCACAGAGTTTGTACCCTGCGTGTTCGAGATATCGTAGCACTCAATGCGGTAGGGTGGGGCCGCAAGGTTGAGTGCCTCTTGCAGCTCTTCCAGGGCGAGCTGCGTCTTCTGGCTGTCTGTCAGCCACTTGATGCGTTGCTGCTCCAGGACCTCCTGGGCGTTCTGCTTGACCATCTCGACCAGGCGCAGCTTCTCGCCCCGCCTGGGCACGCTCATCGTTACTGCCCCTTTGCGTTTCTCCTTCAGCCAGGATTGGAGCACAGCGCGGTCATCCGGTTCCGCTTCGAGTATCACTTCGACCGGGATGTGGGGCGCGCTCTCATAGAACTGCTGGAGGAAGGAGCCCATGATCTCGCCGGGGCTGCTATCGCGCGTGCCTTGTAGCACAAAGTACTCGCGGCCCACCAGCTTGCCGGCGCGAAAGAAGAAAACCTGGGCGCAGGTCTCATCCTCGGCGCTGGCCAGGGCGATTACATCCTGGTCGTCCTGGCCCTCCGTGGAGATGATGCGCTGCTTCTCCAGAATGCGCTCGACCGCCTGGATGCGGTCGCGAATGCGTGCCGCCTCCTCGAAATTCAGGTTCTCGGACGCCGTCTCCATGCGGGCTTGCAGGCCCTTGACGACTTCGTCATGCTTGCCTTCCAGAAAGAGAATCACCTGCTGGATCACGGCATCGTACTCCTCGCGCGAGGCATAGGCCACGCAGGGCGCGATACAGCGATGAATGAAGTACTGCGTGCAGGGCCGGTTGAGCAGCTTCTGCTTCCAGGCCGGCGGTGGCTCCTCGCTGCCAGCGCGGGTACGAGGCGGCGCCCAGGCGCTGGCATCGTAGCGGCAGGTGCGGAAGGCAAAGAGTTTGTTGAGCAGGTCCAGCGTGGCATCCACGGCGCCAGAATTGGTGTAGGGGCCAAAATAGCGATTGCCGTCGCGCTGAAAACTGCGCACCCGGTAGACGCGGGGGAAATCCTCTTTCAGCGTCACCTTGATATATGGATAGCTTTTATCGTCGCGCAGCAGTACATTGTACTTCGGGCGGTATTGCTTGATATAGTTGCTCTCCAGTACCAGTGCCTCTACCTCGTTCCTGACCACGAGAAACTCGATGTCGTCCACCTTCGCCACCATGCTGCGATTCTTGGGGCTCAGGCCCGTCGATTCCTGAAAGTAGGAGCGCACACGACTATAGAGCGAGATGGCCTTGCCAATATAGAGAATCGTCCCTTCGGCATCTTTCATCAGATAGATACCGGGTTTATGCGGCAGAGAATTCAGCACTGACTGGATTTTTTCGTTCATCGATGAGCTTCCCACGTGGTGTAGATCTTCAACATATTCCATTATATCCTGTCAGGCGCCTGCTGTCGATAAACCATGTGAGGTTGGGTGGTAGGGGCGCCCCTACCCTCTCACGACCTTGTTTTATCGATGAGCAAGAGACCGCCGCAGCGTATCTTCTTTAGCCTTGTTGGTCCACATTCTCGAACTGCTGTGCTGTGTTTTGCAGGCGACGACTCAGGTCTTCGCCGCGCTGCACGATCTGGTTGGCACACGCGCGCCACTCCTGGTACATTTGCTCGTAGTGCTGGCGGGTGCTCCCCTGCCAATCGCTCTCAAGTTGACCGGCATGGTTCTGGATCTGGGGTACGAACTGCTGGTCGAGCTGCTGATTGAGTTGGATGAACACCTGCCCCAGTTGCCGCATTACGTCCGTATCTACATGAATAACTGGCATGTAAGTTTCTCCTGATGTTGGATGGGCGCTAAGATTCCCTGGCATACATTCGCCATATTTTATCTATGTATATCGGTAGTATAGCCTCCCTTACCAAACACGCATGCGCCTACGCAGGTTCATCTTGTCGATACTCTTACTTGCCCGCTTGCTTCATTTCTGGCGTTTTGAGGGCCTTGATCGCTCTATTGTCATCTTCCTGCTCTCCTCTTGGCTCTTCCGCAAAGTTGATGAAGAACGCCTGTTCTTCTGCCTAAAATGAGCCGTTTGGCGGCATTTCTTGCCATCTCAATCAGGTGTTGGTATGCTTTCCTCGCACCTGAAGAAGAGATGGAAG
>JALYTT010000640.1 GCA_030854145.1 Chloroflexota bacterium
GACCTGTTGGCACCAGACTGTCCATAATGAACTATTCATTGAGATCGTCCTCCTTGAGATGCTTGTTTCTTTCTCCTTGAGACGATCTCTCTGCCTCTTCGTCCTCTTCCTGGTGCCAATGGGCTAGTCTCACCCTCCTCAGACCCAGGTCTCTCTGCCTGTTTTGCTCTTCCTCTCCCTTCTTCCCCCTTTTCCACGGCTCAAAAAGTGTCAGGGAGAGAACACAGGCACCCCAAGGGATGCCGTACACGGATGCGGCAAGCCGAATCCCTACGCGGGTCGGGGAGTCTCATGGGGGCCACGGACGCGGCAAGCCGGGTCCCTACGCGGGATGGGGTCTCACGGGGTCCACGGATGCGGGGATTTATGTAGGGACGCCGCTGGCCTGCGCCCCGGTCCCTACGCTGGCGAAAACGTTCGCGATGCGCTCCAGCAGCACATCTGCCTTGATGGGTTTGTGGAGGTAATCAATAGCGTCCAGCATGCAGTCCTGCCTATCTCCATCGCTCACCGTGAGGATAATGACAGGAATGTTGGCTGTGGAGGGTTCAGCTTTCAACGCTGCCAGGACCGTGAGGCCGTACATATCGGGTAGGCCCAGGTCCAGCGTGATCAGATCGGGCTGGATGGTTTTTGCCAGTTCCAAGGCCCCGGCGCCTGTACCGGTCGCGATGACCTCATAGCCAGCCCCCGCCAGGGTGTGCTGCAAGAGATGCGCGATGTCGGACTCATCATCGACCACCAGGATGCGCTTGCCCAGGCGTCCCCCTTGGGCCATTGGCAGGAGATGCTGCACCAGTGGCAGGGTAAAGCTAAAGGTAGATCCCTGGCCCGGTGTGCTGGTGAGGGTGATCTCCCCCCCATGCAGCTCAACGAGCGTGCGCGCGATAGTCAGTCCCAGACCGGTGCCGTTGACTGTCTGGCTCATGGTGTTCTGTGCGCGATAGAAGCGTGTAAAGAGCTGGGCCTGCTCGTCCACGGATAATCCGATGCCGGTATCGGTGACCGAGATACGGGCCATAGTCCCCGTTGTCTCCACCGTGAGATCAATGCGCCCTCCCTGAGGAGTATATTTGTGCGCGTTGGAGAGCAAGTTGCTGAGCACCTGCACGATGCGTTCGCTATCGGCTTGCACGATGGGCGAAGGGTCGGGCAGGTGCAGAACCAGTTCCTGCTGCTTCTCCTCCAGGCGCAGGGAGAATGTGGGGAGCAGTTCCTGAATGATCCGGGTGAGGTGCAGGGGTTCGCGGTGCAGCTCGATCTTGCCCGACTCGATGCGTGAGAGGTCGAGCAGGTCGTTGATGATCCCCACCAGGCGGCGGGCATTATTATGGGCCACACCCAGAAACTCCTGCTGCAGCGCGGTGAGGGGGCCGACCTCTTCGTCGTGTAAGAGCAGGTCTATATAGCCTTGAATAGAGGTCAGCGGGGTGCGTAACTCGTGGGAGACCAGGGAGACGAACTCGGACTTCATGCGGTCCACCTCGCGCTCTTGTGTCACATCACGCAGACTGTAGAAGCGTCCCAGGTAGGCGCCGTCTGCGCTGAGTACGGGAGTAGAGTAGAGATCATACTCCCGGTGCTGAGGAGTCTCTTGCACGACAGTGGCGGAAAAGGCCTCCGTCTGGTCATTTCTACTGTTCTCCAGGTAATCTTCGAAGATGTCAGGGTCCACGAAGAGCTGTTTCCAGTGAGAAACCAGGTTGGTGATGGGTTGTCCGACGATATCCGCTGCTTCAAGAGTAAAGAGTTCGACGAAGCGGCGGTTGACCTGCTGAACATAGCCATTGGGTAACACAAAGAAAATGGCGCCATAGGCGCTATCTAAGAGCGCCCGCAAGGTACTGTTGGCATGCGTGAGTTGTTCATTGCCGCCTTCTAACTTCTGCACCAGTTGCTCATTGTCGGCCTGTTTTTGCAGGAGAGTGGTAGCCATGGTGTTGAAGGACAGGCCAAGCGCGTGGAGTTCCTCGTAGCCAAGGAGGGGAACACGCGTGGAGAGGTCACCGGTAGCGGTCTGCTGGGAAGCCAGGCGCAATGTGGCGAGCTGCGCAAACAGCCGCCGGGCAATGTGTCTGAAGAGGACCCACAAGATGAAAATGACGAGCAGAGAAAGCCCGAAGACAAGCGCGACTGATATCCAGATAAGCATGGCGTCCTGCTGCGCTATGCGGGCGTTATCCGCGCTTAGAGCCTGATCGAGCCGGACTATCGTCGCGCGGAAGCGATCAAAAAGGATCTTGCCAGCAAGGCTGGTCTGTTCGGCGCGTGCGCTGGCCAGGTTGCCATGTTGAACATGGGTTAGTTGCACCAGCGCGAAGGAGCTGTACCACTCGTTGGCCCCCGTTGCCACCTGGTCTAGGGCTGATCTGGATGTACGAAAATTCGGTCCAGACAGGTGTTGCCTGAGATCGCGAAGGATGGCGAGAAAACGCGGGCGGCCGCTGTTGAACGGTTGCAAAAACAGCGGGTTGGCGGTAGTGATATAGCCGCGCAGACCCGTTTCCTGATCCGTCATAGCGCTGAGCAGGGTATCTTCGTCTTTTTGGAGAACCTGCGTTTGCGTGCGCAGATTCGTTTCGCTGCTGAGAGTATACGCGGTTGTCAGGGCACGAAGTAAGCTTACAGTGACCAGCAGGGTGATCACGAAGAGCAAGGATGTATTGAATTGTCGTAGGAGACTCACTGGTCGCTTTGTATGTATTTGAGTAGTCATAGTTGTTCCTTTCCCAGAGCAACAGGTCATAACGTCTGCTCTGCGTTTCAAGGAGCAGAAGGCTCGGGATAGGGTTGGTGAGCGAGAATATTCGCAATGCGCTGCAGCAACGTCTCGGGCTTAATGGGCTTAGAGAGGTAATCAACGGCCCCTAACTCGCGCTCTTGTCCATCTTCGTCAGAAGTGCTGAGGATGATCACGGGAATATTCGCTGTAAGGGTATTATTTTTCAGCCATTCCAGGACTGTAAGCCCCTCCATATCGGGCAAAAGCAGATCCAGGATGATCACATCAGGCTGGGTGGTTGTGGCCAGTTCAAAGGCCTTCATGCCTGTGGCGGCCACGCCAACGTCATAACCAGCTCCTTCGAGTGCGTGCTGCAGGAGGTTCGTGATGTCAGGCTCATCATCGACCACCAGGATGCGTTTGCCCAGGCGGCCCGCATGTGCTGGCAGCGGCGCGGCACGCTGCTGGACCAGTGGCAGGGTAAAGCTGAAGGTGGCTCCCTGCCCCGTCGCGCTGGTGACGGTGATCTCTCCCCCATGCATTTCGACGAGGGAGCGAGCGATGGTCAACCCCAGGCCGGTGCCGTTGACCGTCTGGGTCGTGGCATTCTGGGCGCGGTAGAAGCGCGTAAAGAGTTGAGCCTGCTCTTCTACAGACAGCCCGATGCCGCTGTCGGTGATCGAGATGCGGGCCATGGTTCCCGTTGCCTCCACCGTGAGATCAATGCGTCCT
>JALYTT010000641.1 GCA_030854145.1 Chloroflexota bacterium
GTGTCGGCTGACACGGGCGAGGCAAGCCATAGCCCCTACGCGGATCATGGGGCTCACACCTTTTCTATAGCCTCACAGGTAGACAGCTCGCGCTTTTTCCATTATCATTGGAATAACAGTGTCGCTCCTACGCAACACAGGTCATCTACACCTTTTGAATAGCCCTGCATTCGCAGAAGCAGCCAAAGGAGAAGCAGCAGCCATGCCAGCACGACAAGGGGGAGTATATACGACTCTGAGCAGGCGCGGCCTGCGTCACGACATTCCACCGATGCGCCTCTATCACAAAGCCAAGCAACTGGGCATCTGGGACCCGCGCAGTATCGATTTGACACAGGACCGGGTGGACTGGGAGCGATTTCCTCAAGAGCAGAAGGAGGGCCTGAGACGCCTCATTGTAGCCTTTCAAGCGGGCGAAGAAGCTGTGACCCTTGATTTGTTGCCCCTGATTCTGACTATCGCCAGAGAAGGGCGCCTGGAAGAGGAGATGTTCTTAACGACCTTTCTCTGGGAAGAGGCCAAGCATACGGAATTCTTCCGGCGCTTTCTAGATGAAGTCATGCAAGAACAGGGAGAGGATCTGCACCAGTACCGCACCCTCGGTTCTGGTGGTCGCGACCTGTTCAGCGAGGATCTGTCAGAGGTGATGAATGCCTTGCTCAGCGACCCCTCGCCGGCCGCGCAGGTACGCGCCTCGGTGCTGTACAACATGTACATCGAGGGTGTGCTTGCTGAGGCAGGATATTATCGTTTCTCCTACTTTCTGGATCGGGCCAATGTGATGCCGGGTCTCAAACAAGGGATCGGGTATATCAAACGTGACGAATCCAGGCATATCGCCTATGGCGTGTTTTTGATCTCCCGGCTGGTGGCTCAGGACCCAACGTTGTGGCCCCAAGTCGAGGAGCAGATGAACGCACTGTACGCCCGTTCACAAGCCAGCGCGGCTGCCGGCCCCCAGACCGAGGAGGAACGGTACTTCGCTAAGATCACCAAGATGCAGTTTGATAAACGCCTGGCAAGTATTGAACGCGCCCGCCGCAAGACGGTAGAGCAGGTGTACCAGATGGCGGAGAGCGAGGAGACCGAGGGCGCATAAGCGGGTAGCTGAAGAAAGGTGAGGCAGAGAGAAGAATGCCGGGAATCGTCATGGAGTGGTCATGCACTCATCATGGTATTGGATAAATATATCCATATATACTGGTAAGAGCGGATACATTCCACCTGTGCAATTGAAGGGAGACTACTAGCAGCTTGTCGGAGAGAACGGACGAGCCGTCATGCCAGCCACTCCGGAAGCGCGTGTATCGCTCACAGCGCGGGCAAGAGCGCCAGAACAAAGTGCGGTCGCAGGTAGGTAAAGCTGGTCAGAGCGCGCGCGCCCCAATAGGCTGGAAGGAGGCCTCCGTCCCCGCGCTACGCTGCGGATAAGGTATGGAATCGTTTGAGATTAAAGGCCAAACAGACCAAACACCACTCACCGGCAGCCGCTGCTGTCCCACGTAAGGAGAACTGACGGAAGCCTAACACCTCCTTGATGATGCCGATCACCGGTTCGACGGTACATTTGCGTGCCCCATAGATGGCTTTGCCCAAGGCGGTCTTGAGCTTGTAGGCCATCTTCACCTGAGCACTCGCCTCCTCAGGTGGCAGATCAGGCAACGGTGCGAAACGCTGCAGCCAGCTGGGATGGTGGGGATCACGACCGGTCGCGATGTATGGCTCGATGCCACGTTTGGCACACGCCGCCAGGGTTGCGGGGCCAAAGTAGCCCGCATCCAGTGCCGCTGCCTCAGGCGTACCAATCTCCGAGGGAATGGCCGCCAGTGTGGGTTCGGCTTCCTGGCTATCGTTGGGGTGATTGGAAAGCGTACATCCCACGATGAGCAGACTCTGCTGATCGACCGCAACTTGCGCGTTGTAATCCTGCTCGAAGCCTGCATGAGTCGAGCTTTTCATGATGCGCGACTGCGGGTCGGTGAAGTTGTACTGATCACCATCTCGTGGTCCGGGGGTTGGCGGAGTCGGTGGACGACCACCAGGGCGGCGTCCCGTCGTGCGTTCTCGTTCCTTGCGCTGCGCCAGCTTGGCCTCATACTCCACCTGCTCAGCTGCCTCCCGCTCTTTCGCGCGGGTTTCCAGTACGGCTTTCGCCTCCGCAAGCCGCACCAGGCGATCCTGCCGCCGCGCAATCTCCTTGCTCACGACCAGCCCATCGGGCACCTCTGGCTGCTCGCTTTGTTCGCTCAAAACAAAGAGCTCCTCCACCTCGGCTTGTAATTGGGTCTCCATCTCCTGTAACCGTTTGTAGCTGACCGCTTTACGTTTCGAGGCATCGGCATGCACTTTCGTTCCGTCCAGGCTGATCGTGCCCAATTTCAGCACACCTGTCTCCTGTGCAAGCAAGAGTACCTGGACGAACAGATCTTTCAGTTCTGGCAAGAACGCGCGTCGAAACGCTGCGAGCGTATCGTGATCGGGATGCAGATTGCCAGCGATGAAACGGAATGGCACCGCCTCATAGGTAGCACGCTCAATCTTCCGTGAGCTGAACACTCCGGTGGCATATCCGTAGAGCAGCAAACTCAGCAACATCTCAGGGGCGTAGGGGTCTCCTCCGCGCGACCCGTACCGGGTATACAGCGCCGAAAGGTCAAGCTGGGCCACACTGTCTACCACGAAGCGGGCCAGATGGTTGGGTGGTAGGCAGTCACCCAGCCGCACCGTCAGATCGAGCGCTCGGTCGTAGTCTACCTTTTTGAATGTTCTACTCATGCTGAAAACGTACCCACACGTTGGCCCTCTTGACTGGTCAGAGGCTTCACCACCCTTTGGCGTTCCGTTTGTCTCGTCAATGCGTGACTCAGGCCAGGAATTTGGCCATGACATGTTCATCGATATAGTCCTCATCGATGAACATGGTCTGCCTCATGGTGCCCTCGATTTCAAAGCCACACTTTCGGTATAAGGCGACTGCGGCTTGATTGTGGGCCGCCACGGTCAACTCTAAACGGAGAATACCTTGTTTGCGAGCCCAGTCCTCCATGGCCAGAAAGAGTTGTGTCCCGATGCCTTGGGAAGTCCAAGCTTGCAAAATGCCAATCATCAGGCCCAAGCGGTGCCTGTTGCGGCTTCGTACACCTCGCTCTCCTATCAGAAACCCCACAAGCCGCTCCTGGTCTTCGGCCACCAGGATAAGGATATTTCCTGGTGAGGAATCGTGCAGAAACTGCTGGAGCTGGTGCTGGGCTAGCATCGCGTTTTCATCAGGTTCACGCAACATAAAGGAGGTTGCTTCATTGACCTGTTTTCTCAGATGAAGAAATGCTTCGGCATCACGCTCATAGGGCCTACGGATCTGCAGAGAAATATTTTTCTTCATTTGTTCACACAACCATCTTTGTCGATACTCGTCTCGTCTCCGCCATTCATCGTATCAGCGAGTCTGTGAGG
>JALYTT010000182.1 GCA_030854145.1 Chloroflexota bacterium
TGGGTACGTCATGGGCCAGCGGCGCGACGCCCGGCCGGTCCATCTCAATCAAGAAGTTTTTCATTGCCCATCCAGGGACCCCCGTATTGCTGATCAATATCGCCTTAGCATTTGGCCTGAACCTCATCCTGACCCCCGGCGTCTATCACCTGAACCAGAGCATCAGGGTCACGCGTCCCGATACCGTAGTGCTCGGTCTCGGTTTCCCGACGCTAATCCCTGACAACGGAAATGTGTCAATGAAGGTCGACAGTTCGAGGGGGGTCTCGCTCTCGGGGCTGCTCTTCGACGCGGGCCCTAAGAACTCTCCGGTGCTGCTACAGGTTGGAGAGGACCACGAAGGCGACAGCCAGGCGCGCAGCGACAATGACGCTTCCGACCCGACGGCTCTTCAGGATGTGTTCTTCCGCATCGGCGGCGCGCAGGCAGGCAAAGCGACGACCAGCCTGATCGTCAACAGTAATAACACCATCCTCGATGACATCTGGGCCTGGCGGGCCGACCACGGCAATGGTGTGGGCTGGACCGTCAACACTGCCGACACCGGCCTCATCGTCAACGCTGACAACGTGACCGCGTACGGTCTGTTCGTCGAGCACTACCAGAAGTACGAGGTGATCTGGAGAGGGAATGGTGGCACAGTCATCTTCTTCCAGAACGAGATGCCCTACGATCCGCCCAGCCAGGCGGCGTGGATGGAGGCTCCCGGCGTCCCTGGCTGGGCGGCCTTCAAGGTGACTGATAATGTGACCAGCTTCAGTGGCTACGGTATGGGTAGCTACAGCTTCTTCAACCAGGGTGTGGCTATCTACGCGGCACACGCGTTTGAGGTCCCCACCACCCTGCCGGCGGGAAGCCTGCACGATCTGCTCACGATCTTCCTCTCCACGGCCGGGTTCGGTGGTATCCTGCACGTGGTCAACGACACAGGTGGGTCGTCGACCATTGCTAACCCGGATACCCCGGTCACCGTAGTGAGCTACCCGTAATGTCTTGCCTCCTCGCCTGATCGGCTGATCATGGGCCGCAAGCTCCGTCTCTATGGGCGGGCTTGCGGCCCAGGCTCTTTGAGGGCGTGATGTGAAGAAATCTTAATCGTTTCTTTATGTCATCGTGTTGCACTTCCGTAACTTCTATGGTACCATTGCCTACAGCCCCGGTGTTTTGGTTAGCCCTGGATGTAGAACACACAGTACCTGCCTGTTTATGCAGATACCTGGCGGGATACACGAGAGTTGACCCTCCCTTGTAATTCAAGGGGACGGGCAATCCGGTACATACGGCTGTTGTATGTGGAGCGGATAGGTCGGATGGTAGTAGTGTGGAAGCAGAAATGAGGATATAAAGCATGAGCAAACTGGTAATGGTCATAGATGATTCTCTCACGGTTCGTAAGATCGTCGAGACCAGCCTGAAGCGCGAAGGTTTTGAGTCCGTAAGCTATCCTGACGGGATTCAGGCTCTAGACGCATTGACAAAGCGGCGGCATCCTGTACCAGATCTGGTGATACTCGATATTGGCCTTCCCAAGATGGATGGTTATGAAATCGCTCGCCTCCTTAAGACAAAGCCCCAATTTGGAAATACGGTGATCATCATGCTCTCAGGCCGCGACGGCGTGATAGACCGTCTCAAAGGTCGACTCGCGGGTGCCAAGGATTATCTTACCAAGCCCTTCAGGACACAAGACGTTATTTCTGTGGTACACCAGCACCTGGGTGTTCCTTCCTATATGTAGAAAGGGCCCTGGCAACCAGGATGGACGGGTTCCCGGCTTTCATAGAGAGAGATCGAGGACCTTGATCGCCGTCCTGGTTGCCAGTATGTTTTAAGATGGCTGGTATGTCTACACACGAACATCTCATGGTTACGACTACCACAGGCGATGGCTCAATGGAGAGGCCCCTGGAACAGTTGAGCGACGAGGAGTTCTGGGAGCATGCGCGTAAGCTGGCCAGCATCGTCCCCGTGGCCATCTTCCCCGAAGAATACCTGGAATGCCATCTGCGCGCCGGGCGCACGTCCTTCATCGCGCTGGCGGCGCTCTTCGAAGTGGTGCCGCCGCCCTACCGCATCTCCCTGCTGCCCGACGCGCTACCATGGATGCCGGGTCTGATCGCCTGGCGCGGCGAGGTCATCGCGGTGGTGGACCTGGATGCCTACCTTTTCGGCGCTGCCCCAGCCGAGCCGCCTCGGGCTACTACCAGCGAGGGGACGCTGCTGATCGCTGATTTCGGCGGCCAGCCTGTGGGTCTGCTTGTGGACGCCATCGGCTCGATCACCGCCATCAAACCGGACCAGGTGCAATCATCTATGCAACCCGGCAGCGATATCGCGGGTCCCTACAAGGGCGTGTATGCTGGCTCCTTCGTGTTAGATATACCGGTCCTCCTCGCTGAGGCGGTGCGGCAGATAGAAATGGCTGCGACCTATGGATGAGTCTTCCGATACGCTTGCTGAAAGCAAACTAACGCCTGAGGATCTGGCTGTATTGCAGGCCTTCAAGGAAATGGAAGATCTGGAAGTACCGCCGGGGCTGGCTGATGCAGGATCAGGAACAACGAGCGCGGCAGGCACAGATTCTGACGACGAGGCGGCGTGGGTAGATGAGGCGATGCATACAGAAAGCCTGCTAGAGCAATTCTCTCCCTCCTCCTCTTCCGAGGACAGTGATCTGCTAGATGACATGCTGGTCTTGTTTGCCACCGAGGCCGACGAGGATATCACCATCATGCGCCAGGCGCTTGAGAAGTTGGAGCAAGAGAGCAGCCTGGACGCGCCGGCCTTCGTGACATTACAGCACGCTGCGCATAAGCTCAAAGGCACGGCGGGCGCGGTTGGCTGCAACTCGATGTCTACCATTGCCTATTACATAGAGATGCTGGTCGGATTGGTGCAGAGCAAGGCGGTCGTGCAGATGATCGGCTTGATGGCCCTCGTCCAGGCTGTGCGCGCGCTCGAAACGACCTTGCAAAGCGTGGTCAACCAGGGGCAGGAGAGCGGCACGCCGCTCACGGAACTCGAAGCGGAGTACGAGGCCCTCAACGAGTTCGGGAGCGCGTATCGTCCTCCGTCAGATAGCCTGACGGCGCTGGCGGCCAATTACGAGGGCGAGGCCGACGCTACTGCCAGAACGACTTCGCCGTTGAGAGAAGAGATCGCCCATCTCTACCTCACCTCCCGACCTGCGCCGGAGGTCTTTTCTCCCCTGCCCTCGGTCCACGTCGATGTGCATCGTCTGGAACAGCTTGTGTTGCACAGCGAACAACTGGCGGAGCAGCATGCGCAATTGGAGAATATCCGCCATGAGATTGATGTGGCGCTCCAGGAGTTACACGCCTCGCAGGCGCGTTTGCGCCACCTGGAGATGCTTCTCTCCATCAACACCTTCGCGGCCAGGGATGCCGATGAGCGCTCTGCCAGGTCAGCGGTGCAGCGCTCCACATCGTCGCTCATTGCGCGTATCCTCGATGAGGCTGCGCAGCGTAGCGGACATCTGCCTCCCTACCAGAGCAAATCGCAGGCTCTGCTTATGAAGGCGCGGCAGGCGCGAGAGCAGATGGTCTGGGATGAACTGGAGGTCGATCGCTATTCGGCCAACGATGAGCTGATACGCGCGTTCGGTGAAGCGATTGCCGATGTCTCTACCGCCTCCTCGCAGTTGCGGCAGGCTTTCGCCCAGTTCAACCGCGCGCTGAACAAACACATGGATCTTGCCGGCAGCGTGCGCAGCGATACGCTGCTGCTGCGCTCGGCCCCGCTGGGCACGCTGCTGCCACGCATCCAGCGCGCTATTAAAATGAGCGCCCATGCTCAACAGCGGCAGGTACAGTTTGAGTTCAAAGGTGAAACGACCGAGATTGACCAGGATATCCTGGAGGCGCTGGCCCGCCCGCTGCTCCAACTTGTGCGCTACTGTGTGGTTGATAGCCTGGAAAGCTCACAAGAACCGTCAGGGGAAGTAGAGCACCCACAAGGGCCGTCCTTACATTACTATCATCGTGTCTGGTTGTATGCGTACGCGGTCGGCAACGAGGTAACTATCGAGCTGGGCTTTTCGCTCAATGTACGCAGTGGAGCGCTGGACCTTGTGCGCCGCTCTATCGCGCAACTGCATGGCTCGATCATCGCACGCCCGAACAGCGTCGGGGGCGTCAGCTTCTATCTGAACCTGCCACGCTCGCAGGGGGCAGTCCAGGGTTTGTGTGTGCGCGCGGGCAGCGAACACGTCGTTGTGCCGCTCTCGCAGGTGCAGCGCATAGATTATGGTGCGCGTGAGAAATACGACTCGCTCTGCATTCTCAGCGAGCTGCTTGGCTTCCCCGGCGATCAGTCGGCTAGTGAAGATAGGCGACCTGTATTGATACTGCAACCGGGAGCCGTGTATGCGGCAGTGCAGGTGGACGATATCCAGGAGAATGTTGAGCTGGTGGTGAAACCGCTGACAAAGCCCCTATGCCGTCCGGGTATCGCAGGTGCCGCCATCGATGGCCTGGGCAACGTCCTGCTGATCCTCGATCTACCGCGCCTGATGCTGCACAGCCTTGAGCGCCAGCATATCCCAGCGAGCGCCGCATCGTTATCCAGCCGGCGCGAGATGCGGCCACAGTATGTAGCGCAGTCCGCGCCGGCGATCCTGATCGCCGATGACTCTGTCTATATCCGGCAGTCGCTCCAGCAGATGTTGAGCCGTGCTGGCTACCAGGTTATGCTCGCTCGCGATGGCATGGAGGCCTGGGAGCAGTTGCTGGCGCATACACCAGATATCCTCTTGCTGGATATCGAGATGCCCAACCTCAATGGCTACGATCTCCTCGCCATGATTCGTACCAGTCCCCAGTTTAGCAACCTCAAGATCATCATGCTCACCGCGCGCACATCCGAGAAGCACCAGCAGAGCGCTTTTGATCTGGGCGCTCAGGCCTACCTTAGTAAACCCTGTTCGCAGGATGTGTTGCTTGAAGCGCTCAATTCGTTGGCCAGCGCGAAATGATATGTGGCTTGCCTCAGCCTACGCAGAGGTCTTTAGCGTACGACGAAATAGATGCGCCAGGCCAACTGATCGGCTGTTTTCCCGTTGTTCCAGTAAAGCTCTACTTTGCCCTCAAGAGCCTGTGGAAACTGCATGGTGAGGTAGCCGTTGAAGGTGGTATGTTTGGAGTCGGGAGTAACCGTGATGACTTGCGTTTTATACAGGAGATTATTGGTGTACCACTCGATGTTGACGGTGCCAGGTGCGACAGTATGCACGCTATAGGTCAGATAGATGATCTCACCCGGCGTAAATATCCTGGTTGCTTGCAATGGGATAGCTGTCGTGGAATCAATTTTCGAAGCTGTGGTTGCTGAAGGAATGATGTGGGAGGTATAGGCGGGGCCATTCTCCTCCGGCCGCGGGTCTGGTAGAGTGACGCCTGGCTGTGCGGGCTGGCCTGTCAGAGGCCTATCGCCTATGATTTGATGCAAGAAGGAGAGTTTGCCGTTGGCCTTGGCGTAGTAGGCCGTTGCGGAACAGAGCAGCGTGAAGACGATCAGCACGCTGAGGAGGCCGCTGATAGCCCGGTAGCGGGGGATGATCGAGCGCGGTTTCGTATACATGGGTGGGATGTAGACCGATGCCCCTTCTTCGGCTGGGATGACGGGTACCAGGGCCGAGGTTCCCTGGCTGGGCATGGGCATCATGCCTGTGTTGGGAGGCATGACCATCAGCGATTGCATAGGCGGGGACTGTGGTTGCTGGTAGGGTATGGGCAATGATGATGGCGACTGCTCCTGGTCAGGAAACTGCTGTGGGAATGGTTGCTGCTGCATCAACTCGGGCGACATCACCTGCGCCCACAGCGGCGCATCATTTTGTTGCTGCGTGCCTGTCAGGGACTGCACATTCCAGGATGTACCGCCGGCAGAGCCGGGCCAACCTGTTGAAGGCGAGGCCCCATTCTCGTTTGTTGGTGCGCTAACGAGTGGCGACGGTGCCCCACAACGCGGACATGGCGCTGTATTTGCTGGCCGTTGAGTATTACAATATGTACAGAGCATTATCGTCCTATCGTCCTTTTTCTTCATTAAACACTATCTCTCACAGTAGCATTGTGTCCGTCTCCGGTCAAGTTTTCCCACCCAGATTAGGGTAAAATGGCTATACTCATTGAATATAAACGTGTGTCATGACGTATCTGAGTATATTCCATCGCCTCCTCATTCCTCGCCATATCTGGTATACTTTCACTGAGATATTGGAAATTTACTTCTGTGTTAGATCAGTTGTTGGAATGCTCCGCGTTTCCTGCTTCATCTGAGGGATGCTTAAGGAAGATGACACAAGACAAAACGTACTTGCGGACCACATTTGACCAGGATGCCTTGCTGTATGATCAGGCTCGGCCAGGCTATCCTGAGGCACTTTTCGACGATCTTGTAACGCTCTCGGCTATCCCACCTGAGGGGCGTATCCTGGAAATTGGATGCGGAACTGGGCAGGCAACAGTGCCCATGGCACGCCGTGGCTATCCCATGCTCTGCATTGAGCTTGGGGCAAATCTGGCAGCCGTTGCCCACCGTAATCTGGCAGCATATCCTCTGGTCATTGTCCAGACAGGGGCGTTTGAAGCCTGGCGGTTAGAGGAGCATGCTTTTGATCTCGCGCTTTCAGCGACGGCGTTCCATTGGATCGATCCCGCCATCTCCTATTATAAAACAGCCCAGGCCCTCAAACCTTTTGGGACCATAGCCTTGTTTTGGCATGTGCATGTCCAGAGTGAGGCCAGCCAGGGCTTCTTTGAGGAGGTTGAGCAGATCTATCGGCGTGAGGTGCCTGAACAGGAAGAGAAATACGGCCCGTTACTGTGGCCCAATGAGATCACAGAACCAGTCAAGGCAGAAATTGAGCAGACTGGCCTCTTTGGCGACGTGGCAGTCCGTCGATACCACTGGGATGTCACCTACGATGCAGCCAGTTATCTGCGCTTGCTGGATACCTATTCCAACCACAGAGTGTTAGAGCGTCACAGACACGATCGTCTCTTTCGCGATATCGCTGATTTGATCAATACACGCTATCATGGTTATATTACCAAAGGATACCTTGCCATGATGTACGTGGCGCGCCGGAAATGATAAGCGATCTCCGATGGGGGCGGTCAGACGCGGGATTGACGCCAGATCGCCCTGGAAACCTTGCGCCGCGTAGGCAGGCATGTTACCATGACAGCATGCTATATTGTCATCGTTTGTTCTTACCGCGTACCCGCCAGGGGCGCCTCTCCATATTCTGATGTCAGAGACACAAGAGCAGTGGTATAACCGGCAGGCCATCGAGCAACTGGCCCAGCACGTCCCATTCGAGCGCGACCTCGCCAGCAAGGCGGAGCAGATCGAAATGCTGCGTGGCCTGGTGCTGCGCCACGGTCGTCAGATGGACCCCGACCTCTTCGGCTTCGAGGCACGCAACGAATTGAGGCGCCTGGGCCTGTGGGAACGTATCGGCCAGGGCTAACGCCCATTCATGCCATTTCGTGTACGGGCGCCGCTGGCCTGTGTCCATCAGGCCTGCTTCCGGCGTCCTGTCCAGCGTCTTCCGGGCCAGGAGTCGTATCCTGGTTCTCGCTGGCTTCTCCTTTAGGGAAGCCGTGTACAACGGGGAGATTGCTCTCTACCACCAGGCCGTTATCGACATAGATGTGGTAGGGGAACATGGCGGGATCGAAGGCGCTGTTGTGCGACACGAAGAGGATCTGCTCAAAGTGCTGCCCCAGCGTGTCTCCAGTAACCACATCAATCAAGGCTTGCATGCGTAAGCGATCAAACGAGCTTAGTGGCTCATCCAGCAGCAGGAAGCCTGGTGCCGCGCCCAGTTCGCGTGGCAGCGCGGCAATGGCGAAGGCCAGGCGTAGCGCTAACGAGACCTGGTCCGCTGCCCCGCCGGAGAGCGCCGACCTGGGCATGTATTCAGCGGCCGCCGAGTCCCAGACACGCAACTGCAAGCGGCCGCCGCTCACCGTGTGCTCCTCCTCCTCAGTTGTCAGTTGCACATCGTGATAGCGACCGCTCGTGAGCAGCGGCAGCACCTGCTGGACATAGTATTCGATACGCGGGATCATCTTGCGCATCAGGCGTTCGGTGACGGCGGTGACCAGCAGGCTGCCACGTTTCTTCGTCTGGTAACTGCGTTCCTGCTGTTCCATGCGCCGGCGCGCCTCCTCCAGGTCGAGTTTCGTGCCGCCCATCTGCAACTGCTCGCTGAGTTGCAGTTCTCGCTGCTCCAGTTGCTGCAATTCCTGCTCAATGGTCTGACGTTCCGCTTGCAATGGAGTGCGGTCCTGAGGAGAACGCTCACCTACCAGGGGCCAGACGATCACGATCTGCTCCGGGGTATGTTCCCTGGCGGCCGGTCGATGGCGCTGCGCCAGGAGGGCAGCGATCCGCTCGCGCGCCTCCTCGATCTCCTGCCGGCAGAGTTCTATCTTGGCATGGGAGGCACCATCCTCGGCCTGCAAGTTGTCGAGTTCTTGTATAATCGTGCTCTCACGGGCCTTCTCTAACTCTTGCTGGCAGCGACCGCGCAGGGTCGCCAGCGTTTCTGCGAAGGGATTGGGGGGCACGACCCAGCTCCCCAGGGTCGCGCTGAACTTTGCGAGCTGCTGATAGTGTCCGGCCAGGGAGTCCTGGCGCTCTTTGAGGGTAGTGGCATAGGTGGAGCGGCGTGCCTCCAGCTCCACGTGCCGCCCTAAGATGATGTCCAGGGCCTCCAACTCTTTGCGGGCGCTGGTCTCGGCGCTGCTGATAGCCGCCTGGCCAAAGGCGACGCCCAGCGGCTTCACACGCAGGCGCAGGGAATCCTGCAAGGCGCGCAAAGCATCACGCAGAGCCATCTGCTGCTCGCGCGCGCGAGAGACCTGCTGCTCCGGGTCATGGGTCTGAAACTGCTCTTGCCGGCTCAGTACCGTCTGCTGGCGCGCTAGCAAGGCATTCAGTTCCGCCTGGTCGATCTTCAACTGTGCCTGCAGATCCCCCGCCAGGTCGAGTTTGCCATCGAGGGACGCGATCTCGCGTTCGGTCCCTTGAATGGCCTCGTCGAGGATGGCTTTCAATTCGGCATGCTTGGCCGCCGAATTGAAGACCGCGGACTCGAATGTAGGGATAGGCAGACCCTCCTGCCCCATAAGCGCAGAGATATCGTGGCGCACCTGCTCGACCCTGACGAGAGCGGCGCGTATCTTGCCATTGATATCCTCCCAGCCCTCGTTTTTACGCTCCTCCTCCAGTTGAGCGCACTGCCTGCGTAGCGCGGCCACCGCCTCCAGGGTGACGTTCACCTGGTTGCGCGCGGCGGCGGCATTATCGCGTGCCTCCGTCATACGCTTCTGCACATCGGCAATACTCTCGTCGCGGTCCGGCACCTGCTGGATGAAATACTGTGCCTCCTCAACGGAACGCGGAGGGTTACCACCCAGCGCGCGAATCTCATGCTCGACCTTTTGCAGCGCTTCCAGGCCACCGCCTACACGTGCCGCCGTCTCGCGCGCCGCCACCATCATGCCAACGCGGCCTTTGGCCTCCTGCTCCATGCGCAGCGCCGCCTGTAGCCTGTCCTGGGCCTTCTTATAATTGACGAAGCCCAGCACAGCGACCCCAGCGCACGCGATAGCCAGAATGATGGGCACAATTGAGAGGAATGAAAGCCCGTGCTGTGCCCCTATAAAACCCAGGATAGCGAACAGTACACATAAGACCACGCCGCCGATGATGAAGAGCAGGCGCCACATGGCGGCTTGCCGGGCAGTAGCTACCTCCTGGCTGAGGCGGAACTGATACTGGTAGGCCGCTTCCAGGTGCTGGTTGGCCTCGGTCAGGCCGCCCAGCAGACCCTTGAGGCGCTGCCATTCTTCGAGCTGGCGCGCCAGGTTCAGTTGGCGCCAGCGTCTCTCACGCGCCTCGGCTTGCTGCTGAACCTGCCGGGCCTCGTTCTCAGCCAGTGCCAGTTCCTGTTCGGTTCCCTGCAAATCCTTCTGCGCCTTTTCAATCTGCTGGGTATTCTCCTGCGCCTGTGCCTGCTGCGCCAGATTGCGTATATATTGCTCTTCCGCGTCATGCAGGCTCTTCAGGCGCTCAACCAGCGCCTGGAGGCGGCGCAGGCGGGCCTCCAGGTTTGGACGACCTGAGCGACGGCGCTCTTCCAGTTCGCGCTGGGCCTGCTCAACCTGCGCGACGCGCGCGCGCGCCTGCGCGACCAGCGTGTCAAGCTCACCCACGTTCTCCCGGAAAGCCTTGTGCTCCTTGATTTCTTGTTCCAGTTCCTTGATCGTGTTCACCGCCGTCAGCAGGTCGGCGGCCATGCGCTCAAGCGTCCCGAAAGAGTGCGTCAGGTCCTCCAGGTCCTGGACGCGCCTGTCCAGGGTCGGGAGTTCTTCGCGCTCGCGGCGCTCCAGCTCGGCGATCTGCCGGTCCAGTTCGGGGATCTCGTGCCGGGCTTCGGCCATGGCATCATAGGCAGCGCTGATCTCGCCCAGGGTGGCATCGGCGCGCTTCAGTTGCTGAATGCGTCCCTGGCGCGCTTTAATCTCCACGCGCCTCGTGCGCAGCCGCTCAAGCGCGCGTTCCTGCTCGTCGATATCTGTCTCTTGCTGGCTCACTTCCGCCAGGTTCTCGGTGATGGCTACCGCATCAAGGGAGGCCTCAATCTGCCCCAGTTTTTCGCTCAGTTCGGGAATGCGCGCCTGGATCTCAGCCAGCTTCAGGCGTTCGCCGCACTCGCTGAGCTGGACTTCATCGGCCGGCGTGAGCTTAAATTGCTCGGCCAGGCGCGTCAGTTTTTCCAGTCCGAGCAGTTTACGCAGGCTGACTTCGCGCTCGCGCCCGCTCAATTGTTCCAGGCGCGTCAGACCTTTTTGCTCGATAAAGCAGGAGTTGCGTAGTGTGCTCCCATCGAGGTATCCTAATTCGGTGATGATACGTTCGTCAGCGGTGTTCAGGCGCGTAATCGGCTCCTCGTCGGGCATGCCCAGCCTGCGCACGGAGAGCGCGACCCTCTGGCCCTTACCACGCTCGATAGCGCGCGTAATCGTCATCTCAGTCGCGCCTATCGAGAGCGTGAGCGTCACGCTCGCCTGTGTCTCACCGTAGAGCACAAGATCATCCAGAGTGCGTCGCTCGCGATCAGAGGCGAGGGGTTCTCCGTAGAGGGCAAAGTAGATACTCTCGAAGAGCGTTGACTTCCCCGCCTCGTTGGCACCCTGGATCAGGATACTGCCGCGCTGCGGAAAATGCAGGTCTACCTCGCGTAAGAGTCTGAAACGCTCGACCGTTAAATGTTTAAGAATAATCATGCCTTGCCTGCCTTATCTTTTGATCCTTATCTCGTCCAGTGCCGCCAGCAGCACCTCTTTTGTTGTCCGTAAGGCCTTCTTCTCCTGCTCATCGTCAGCGGCGGCGATCCACTCATCCGCCAGCGTGATCAGTTCTGCGCGCGGGGAGAAGCGTTCACCAGTTTCGGCCGAGGTGGCTTCTTGCTCAGATAGAAGCGAGAGGGCGCTATCGTCGATGGCCAGCGCGAAACAGTGTTGTTCGCCGTAGTGGCGTATCTGGTTGAGGTCCAGTTGATGATACTGGCCGCGGGTCAACTCGCCCTCAAGTCTGAGTTGCACCATAGCATCTGCGCTGCACAATGGGCGCAGGCGCTCCAGGATAATCTGCATAGGCGCCTGGCTCGCGCCCTCGCCTTCAGCCGTGCCTGGCGCGGCAGGCCAGAGCGCTGTCGTCGGTAACACCAGGCGGCGCAAGTGCAGGGAGTCGACGGCCACATGCTGGCACCAGCGTATACCATCGGCGGCCAGGCCAAGGTAAACAAAGCCGGGAGCATCATCGGGATCGCTGAAATTGATATGCTGCGTGGCGCCAGCGACCACGACATCGCACTGCCCGATATGTGTCTGGCGAAAACTATGCTGGGAGCCGGCCAGGATATAGCGAAACGCAGCCTGATTGCTGATGCTGGCGCGGCTGACCTGTGCGCGTGTATCCAGCAGCGGAGCGCCGCTGGTCAGCCCTTCAATAGGGGCATGCAAGATCAGGATGGAGATATCCGCGCGCCCGATAGCATCCGGC
>JALYTT010000642.1 GCA_030854145.1 Chloroflexota bacterium
TTTTTCGATATATGTTTATAATTCATACCTGCACTATATATAATCAAAAACATTATGACAAGCAGGACCAGGCTCTGCCATCCGGCCCTGCTGTCAGCACCTGCGGACCAGCCTCGGTGAGTGCGATAGTGTGCTCGAAATGCGCGCTTGGCTGGCCATCCTGGGTCGCGATGGTCCAGTGATCTGATAGCAGCTTCGTGGGCTTTGTGCCCATGTTGACCATCGGCTCGACGGCTATCACCAGGCCTGGTTTGAGCGCGAAGTCGGCATTGCGCGCGAAGTTCGGGCTAAAGTAGTTGGGTACCTGCGGACTCTCCCAGAGGTCACGACCGATGCCATGGCCTACGAGGTTCTCAACTACCGAGAAACCGGCGTTCTCCACAAAGCGCTGCATAGCGCGTGCAACCTGGCTCCAGCGCTCCTTCTCGCTCACGAGCTGGATGGCCAGCCGCAGCGTCTCCTCCGTCACATCGAGCAGTTTTTGTTTCCTGGCATCAATCTTGCCGACCGCGTGGGTGACGGCGGCATCCCCGCACCAGCCATTGAGCCTGGAGCCGATATCGATACTGACGATATCCCCTTCCCTGAGGCGTCGTCGTCCGGGGATGCCATGAACAATCTCATCGTTGACCGAGATGCAGGCGGCCGCCGGGAACGGCACCTTGCCGGGCACACCTTTGAACAGCGGGATGACCTTATTTTCCGCTAGAAACTGCTCGACCGCCTCGTTGATTTCAGATGTGGTGATGCCCGGCTTGATGAGGTCCGCAGCCACCTGGTGTGCTCTCCAGACCATCAGACCAGCTTCGCGCATAAGCGCAATCTCTTCTTTTGACTTTAGCGGATGCATGCATATCTCCATTTTCTTGTAATGTTGAGCAAAAACCCGGCCGCGTATACCCTCAGGCAGAGCCAACCGGGTGTTTATCCTCCTGCTGTACCGGTTCCCAGTCCAGCAGATCGCTGGTGGTTACTGAGAAGTAGCGGTTGAAGTAGGCCAGCAAGTGATCAATAGTGCCATAATCGATGCGCTGGCTCCGCCCCGTGTTCAGCGCGGCCAGCACACTGAGCGAGACGCCGCTCTCCTCCGCCACCTGGCGCAGGCTCAGTGCTGCCTTCCCTTGCGTGATGCGCTCGACATTCGCACGCGCCAATAAGAGCCGGAAGCGGCAATAAATGGTCACGTCTGTATCCTCCATTGAACAAAATACCATTATGATTGTATAGTATGGCAGAACTATGGTGGGATGTCAATACAGTATATTGTTATAGGACATTATTGTTCGGAAAAGGGGGATGCGATTGTTATGCTGAGGCGTAACAATCGCATCCCCCTTTTCCTTCTGCTATGCTTTCAAGGCAGCTATACGTCGCCGCGCACGATATGGCCCATCTTCTCGTAGCTCTCAGGACTGGAGCGTGCCAGGTAGAGAGAGTAGGCCAGGCCGATGAGGATCCAGACAATCACAAAGACCGGCAGGATATTCAGCGGGAAGGGCGTGGGCGCGAAGCCCAGGCTTGTGAAGTAGTTGCCGATGGTTCCAGGGATAGCGGGCATCACGAAGGAGATCAGTGGCACCAGCAGCACCACCGTACTCAAGATCGGGGCCACAATGTGCATCAGGATGTTGAAGCGCGGCCGGTCGAAGCGCAGGGCGAAGGCCGGCGAGGCAATATTGACCATGATGTAGACAATGATAAACGCGATAGTACCCATGATAGCCAACCACCCATAGGGCACAATGCCATCGATCTGAGTGTAGCCATTGCCGAAGGTCGCGAAGGCGTAGACGGTTCCTGTGCTCACTGGCTTCTGCGTGACCAGGGCGAAGAAGAGAATCAGCACGAGCGACAAGAGCGATTGGGTGATGATCGCGATATGCGGGCTGCGATAGCGGGGATGTGTGCGACCAAAGACGCGCCCCAGGATGCCTTCGCGGCCCATAGCGTAGAAGTAGCGCACCATGCCATTATGGAAGGCCAACCCACAGGCCAGCGCGCTCGTGCTGATAGCCACAATCATCAAGGTTCTGAGCCAGCCACCCACGAAGGTCTCCGCCAGCGGATAATACGGTGTCGGATTGGCAGTCAGGTTGCCGAACTTATCGACGGCATGGGTCCAACCGTAGCCGATGGTGGCCGAATAGGAGGTCCACACGTACAGGAAGATCAGAAAGGCCACCACTGAGAAGACAGCCACGGGAACCGCGCGGCGCGGATTACGTGCCTCCTCGCCATAGACGGCGCCCGCCTCGAAGCCCACCCAGGACCACACGCCCAACGCCATGGCTACCCCGATGCCCAGCAGGCCACCGGGAGCCGCCCCCTTGAGGTCCGCTCCGGCGGCGGTAAAGGTGTGGGCAATATCATGTCCAGCCGCTCCGCCGTGGATGGTGATGGCCAGGTTCAGGACAACCAGCACACCTACCTCCAGGATCAGGAAGGGGGCCATGGCATAGACCGACCACTTGACATCGAAGTACGAGAGCAGGAAGATGATCAGCCCGCCAATGATGGCATAGGTGATCCAGCCACCGGGCATATTAAAGCCCACGTAGCTGGAGAACGCGGTGTTCGTATAGGAGCCAAAGGCGCCCAGCAACGAGGCTTCGAAGAGAGCATAGCCTCCCATCATCAGCCAACCGGCCTGGAAGGCCGTGCCGCGCCCCAAACTGTGGCGCACCCAGGTATAGAAGCCGCCGGCAGAGGTCAGGCGCCGCGAGAGATAGACGATGGAGACGCCCAGCAGCAGCAGACCAATGCCGGAGAGCAGGAAGACCAGTGGGGTCGCTGCCCCGGCCTGGGACGCCATTGAGGGCACGTTAAAAAGCATGGCCGAGATGGGCGCCGAGCCGGCCAGGCAGAAATACAGAACGCCGGGCAGGCCGATAGCGTTCTTATGCAATCGATCGACGTTGGCGCTATCAACGTCGATATCGCCGGTGAATGCCTCGGATCGGACAATATCATCCTGCGTTGCCATGTTGCCACCTCCTGAAGAAGATAGAGTCGCACTTAACGACTAATAGTGAGTGAGAATGGTGCCTACAGGTTACAATGTACGCGTGATTCAACTACAGAGGAAGATCCTATGAGGGGCGTATGTGGTGTTCAGTTCCAAGTATACTCAAAGAAACGCGTTCCTGCCAGTTTTTTCCGCTAACCGGGAAAATTTACCCAGGCGCCGTCCTCACTCTTTTTTGTAGTGCTCTGTCAAAGTTCATGGCACGGAATAGTGGGGCGTGTCCCCATGTCGCGTAGGGATCCGGCTTGCCGCATCCGTGGGGCAGGCTCTGGGGCCTGGGAGGCCTTTCCCGCCCTCGCAAGCGAGGCCGTCCCCACGGATGCGGCAAGCCGGATCCCTACGCGGGCGGGGGCTTCTCACCCGTGCAATGAACTTTGACAGAGCAGTAGCTGCGTGATTTATCACGCGGAGGCAGACATGACA
>JALYTT010000183.1 GCA_030854145.1 Chloroflexota bacterium
CTGGCCCAGCTCTGTCTCCAGGTTCACAACCTGCGCGCCCGCGCGCTGCGAGATCTCAACGATCTTGCCACTGAAGAAGCCCAGGGAGCCGGCGATCAGCGTGTCGCCATTTTCGAGCAGGTTGCTCAGCACGGCCTCGGCGCCGGAGAAGCCGGAACCGGAGATACACAACGTCATCTCGTTGCGCGTCTGGAAAATCGCGCGCAACATAGCGGCGGTCTCTTCCAGGATCGTGAAGAACTCTGGATCGAGATGCCCAAGCTGTGGAGCCGAGGAGATGCGCAGGATGCGCGGGTCTACGTTGCAGGGGCCGGGACCAAGCAGTAGCCGGTAGGGCGGATTGAGTTCAGGGATGGTGTCCTGCTGCGTTTCAATGTGTCCTTGTACCAATTGTGTCATGAGCATTGCCAACCTTTCAATCAAGTAGGAATGAGCGATCCAGCCGGAATATGGGTGCTGCCCACACAGCATAGATCGCGGTATATTGCCCTGATTACAGTCCACCTTCCGCGCATTACTGCACCTTCACCTCTTCCTCCTCGAACACCCGCTGTAATTTGTCGGCCTGATCGGCTGCGATCAGGGTATCCATAAACTCGTCAAGCTCACCGTTGAGCACGCCGGGTAAGTTGTGTCGCGTGAAGCCAATGCGGTGATCCGTCACGCGGTCCTGGGGATAATTATAGGTGCGAATCTTCTCGCTGCGATCGCCCGTCTGCACCTGCGAGCGCCGGGATTTGCTCAGTTCCGCCTGCCTGTGGGCCTCTTCCAGGTCCCACAGGCGCGCCTTAAGCACATTCATGGCCTTGGCTTTATTCTTAATCTGCGATTTCTCGTCCTGGCAGGTCACAACCAGCCCGCTGGGCAGGTGCGTGATGCGCACCGCCGAGTCGGTCGTATTGACACTCTGGCCGCCGTGGCCGGTGGAGCGATAGACATCCACGCGGAGATCGTTGTCTTTGATCTCGATGTTGATGTCGTCGTCAACCTCTGGCAGGACGATGACCTTGGCGGTCGACGTATGGATGCGCCCGTTGGCCTCGGTGACGGGGACGCGCTGCACGCGATGGGTGCCGCCCTCGTATTTCATGCGGCTATACGTGTTCTTGCCGCGCACAACGAAGGTAACGTCCTTGATGCCGCCCTGCTCGGTTTCGTTGCTATCCAGGATCTCGGTCTTCCAGCGGCGTTTTTCGGCGTAGCGTATATACATGCGGAAAAGCTCGCCCGCGAAGAGGGCCGCCTCGTCGCCGCCAGCGCCACCCTGGATGGTGACGATGGCGTTCTTCTCGTCCATAACGTCTTTGGGCAGCAAAGAGACCTGCATCTCCGCGAGGATCTGCTCTTTACGGGCCTTGAGGCGCTCCATCTCTTCGTCGGCCAGATCGCGCATCTCCGCATCCTCGCTCTCGCGGTACATCTCCTGGGTCTCGGCGAACTGCTTGTCGTTGTCCGCCAGCTCGTAGTAGCGGGTGGCGATATTCGCCAGTTCCGCGTGCTCTTTGCCGTAGCGTTGCAGGAGCGCAATATCGCTTAATACATCAGGCTGGGCCATCAGGTGATTGAGTTCTTCGTAGCGCTCGGCCAGGCTGGCCAGTTTATTCATCATATCCATTATCAGTGGTTCCTCCCGGTATCCCCTCGGCCATCCGCCCGGCAAAGCACATGCATATATAATAGAAGCAGCCTGTTTATGCTATCACATTTTCAGCTATGCCGGAGCGGATGAAGTCTGCGAGTATGCATGATGCGTGCTGTAGAGAGACATAAATGGAGCGACGCTACCCGGCGGCAAGCAGGTAACGTTCAACGGTAGCGTGGCTCACGCACACGCAGTAAAACCTATAGGGTGCGCGAGAAATATATGTAGTTGAGTTATGGGCAACTTGTTTCATCAAAATAAGTATACCACATCGGGAGGGAAGACCTCCAAGCGTTTCTGATTTTGTGAGCTACTTCCTAGTCCTGGGTCTTTTAGAGCGTTATACTGATAGCACAGTGCAATCATAGATATGTATTGGAGGGAAGGGTACTATGCGCTTCTGTTTTATTCTGGAAGAGAAATATGCTGACGAACCGATGCCCCTGGTGGTTGCGAACCAGTTGCAGCAATGGGGCCATGAAATCGATGTGATTCAGCCATACGCGGCGGTGACCAGCCTCACCGACCTTTCGCTGACAAATTACGATGCCTATGTCCTGAAGACGGTCTCGGATGGGCCAGGGCTGACCATCCTGGAGGCCGCCGAAGCTGTGGGCATCCCGACGATCAATAATTCACACGCCATTCGCCTGGTGCGCGATAAGGCGGTGGCGGTGGCCTACGCGCAGTCCTGCGGCCTGCCGGTGCCGCTGACGTATTTTGTGGGGCATCCCAGGGCGCTCGTTAAGCTGCCGCCGGAGGTGTATCCGGTGGTTGTGAAGCCGAGCAATGGCAGCTCTTTACAGGATATTCACCTTGTGCGTACCCCTGAGGATATGCAGCGGCTGACGGTGTCGGAGGGCAACTACTATCTGGCAATGCAATACGTGGAGAACAGCGGCTTCGATATCAAGCTGTACGTCACGGGCCAGGAGGTGCATGCCATCGCGAAAACCTCGCCGCTGCATGGCTCAGTGCCGGAACAGGAGGTGCCCGTAACGCCCGCTATGCTCAAGCTGGCGCGGCGCGTGGGGCAGGTCTTCGGCCTCGATCTCTACGGCGTTGATGTGCTGGAGACGGCGAGTGGCCTGGTGCTGGTTGATATCAATGATTTCCCCAGCTTCGGGCGCGTGCCCCGCCGCGTGGGCAGCATCGCCGATTATATCCTGCACGCCGCCTATCGCGCCCGCCGCCAGCACGAACGCCACGCGCCCAACCTGTCCGCCGCCAGTAGCAGTCGCACCCTGCGTCGCCAGGATAGCACGCTCGTCCCCGCCGAACTGACTGGGAACAACCAGAAGGTGAAACGCGTGCTGATGAATTAGCTCCACATTCGTAATGATTGCTTCTACTTGGCTGAGCAAGGGAGAGCCTTTGAGTCCACTTTGCCTGGGATTGGCTCTCGCCTTATGGTGTCGCATGCTCTATATTCAATGTAGTGGCCTGTTCTGGCACTGGTTCAAGTATAGCAATCACCTGCTCCAGGAGAACTGTTTATGAACACAACGACGGAGGCGCAGACCAATGCTGCTCCTGTTCAGCCTCCCCAGCCGATGTCTCCATGGTATCGCGATACGGCCATCTGGTGGGGAGGAGCGGGAGTGCTGTGCTTTAGTTTTACATTGCCAGCTACCCATCTGGCAATTCCAGCATTCGGAGGTCTCGTTGTCGGACTCGGACGGGCCATTATTGCAGCAGGCTTAGCAGGGCTGGTACTTGTGCTGCGCCGTGATCCACTTCCTCCCCGGCAGACCTGGCCAGGACTGGTGTTGGTTGCATTAGGTGTGGTCATTGGCTTTCCACTTTTCTCGGCGCTTGCGCTCCAGGGAACCTCCGTTGCGCATGGCGCCATCATCACTGGATTGCTGCCAGCCGCAACCGCTATCGGCGGGGTAGTGCGCGCCAGGGAACGTCCCTCCGTCCTTTTCTGGCTGAGTTGTGCTGCGGGAACGGTGGCGGTGTTGTTGTTTGTGATAGTGCAAGGCGCTGGACACCTGCAACCGGGAGATGGCTGGATGCTAGCGGCCGTAGCTGCTGGAGCCATGGGCTATACCGAGGGGGGACGATTAGCGCGTGAGCTTGGAGGCTGGCGCGTTATTTGTTGGGCTTTGGTACTCGCCGCGCCAGTGCTGGTCTTGCCAGTCGGGTGGACGCTCCTCCAGCATGGAATACAGGGAAATCCAGGGGCCTGGTTTGGCCTGGGCTACGTCTCTGTCTTTAGTATGTTTCTGGGATTTTTCGCCTGGTATCGCGGACTGGCACTGGGAGGGATTGCGCGCATTGGCCAGATCCAATTGCTGCAACCACTTTTGACTATTGGGTGGGCAGCCCTCTTTCTGGGTGAGTCCCTTACCCTGGCCACTGGTTTGACCGCGCTTCTCGTGCTGCTCTGTGTGGCAGTAGGACAGCGCAACCGAAGACGGGATATCATCCAAAATCCGCTACCAGAAAGCCTCGCGCAGACTGATCCTGGTTTGACTGTAGGTGCCGTTGAGGAGGAGTGAGCTAGAAAAAAAGGGCTTTACAAGGTTTCGCAGGTGTGTTATCATCTAGCGTACCAGGGGATGTAGCTCAGCTGGAAGAGCGCGACAATCGCACTGTCGAGGTCAGGGGTTCGAGCCCCCTCATCTCCACTTGTTCCTGGTATGCCTGGCAAACCGTAAACTGCTATGGTACAATCAAGGGAACACAAACAAAACAATTTGCGACGAGCAGGAGTAGTAGGTCAGATCCCTCACAGAGAGTAGCCGGGTGGTGCGAGGCTACACACAACATGACCGAACTCGCCTGTGAGCAACAGGGTGAAGCGCGTAGCACATGGCGCGCCTAGCTTTTGTCGGGGGCGCCCGTTAGCGCGTACAATGAGAGTAGATCACACGACTCATTGATTGGGAGCATGCATGGGCCTGTAGCACAGTTGGTAGCGCGCCTCTATGGCATGGAGGAGGTCAGGGGTTCGAATCCCCTCAGGTCCATTTACCTTACCTATCACGTCTGCGATTGAAAAATCAGGGTGGTACCACGGAAAAACCTTTCGTCCCTCACGGATGAAAGGTTTTTTGTCTGGCTGTTTCTGTATGTAGGGACGCGTTTGCTTGCGTCCGCCTGCGCAATTATGCCTGTTCAATAGGGAGGGGCGCCTTGATTACACGAACGAAATATGATCCCAAAGCGGTTGAGAAGAAGTGGCAGGCCCGTTGGGAAGAGGAGCAGATATATCACGCTCCTGACGACTCGCCGAAGCCGAAATTTTATCACCTGGTGATGTTCCCTTATCCATCTGGTGACCTGCACATGGGCCACTGGTATAACTACTCTCCCTTCGACGCCTATGGTCGCTATATGCGCCGCCAGGGCTATAATATCATGCAGCCCATCGGCTTCGACGCCTTTGGTCTGCCCGCCGAGAACGCGGCCATCAAGCATGGCGTGCAGGCGCATGACTGGACGCTGGCTAACGTCGAGAAGATGCGCGGCCAACTGCGCCTGATGGGCGCGCAGTGGGACTGGCAGCGCGAGGTGGTGACCTGCCTGCCCGATTATTACAAGTGGACGCAGTGGCTGTTCTTACAGTTCTATAAGCAAGGTCTGGCCTATCGTACCAAGGCGCCCGCGAACTGGTGTCCGGGCTGCAACACGACCCTGGCCAACGAGCAGGTGCTGGCCAATGGCACCTGCGAGCGCTGTGGCAGCATGGTTGTGCGCAAGGAGATCGACCAGTGGCTGCTGCGTATCACCAACTACGCCGAAGAGTTGCTGGACTTCTCACAGATCGCCTGGCCCGAAAAGACTACCACCATGCAGCGCAACTGGATAGGGCGCAGCGAGGGCGCCGAGGTGCGCTTCTTCACGGAGATCGCCGGCCAGCGCGAAGAGGTGCCGGTCTTCACGACGCGCCCTGATACGATCTATGGCGTGACGTTCTTCGTGCTGGCCCCCGAACATCCCTGGGTCGAGAAGATCACCACGCCTGAGCAGCGCGCCGGGGTTACGGCCTACGTGGAACAGGCCAGGCGCATGACCGAGATCGAGCGCATGAGCACCGACAAGGAGAAGACCGGCGTCTTCACCGGCGGCTACGTCACGAACCCGGTCAGCGGCGAGCAGGTGCCCGTGTGGGTGGCCGACTACGTGCTGATGGGTTATGGCTCCGGCGCCATCATGGGCGTGCCCGCGCACGACCAGCGCGACTTCGAGTTCGCGCGCAGGTTCGCGATCCCCATCCGCGAGGTCATTCGCCCAGCGGATGAGCAGGCTAGCGACCCCGACACCTGGTCCGAGGCCAAAGTGGCCCTGGGCGTGATGGTCAACTCCGGTCCCTTCGACGGCACACCGGCCGGCGAGGCCATCGCGCGCGTCACGCGCTTCATCGAAGAGCAGGGCGCGGGCAAGTTCATGGTCAGCTATCGCCTGCGCGACTGGCTGATCAGCCGCCAGCGCTACTGGGGCGCGCCTATCCCCATCGTGTACTGTCCTAAGGATGGCACGGTGCTGGTGCCGGAAGAGCAACTGCCGGTCTGGCTGCCGGAGCATGTGCAGTTCAAGGCCACCGGCGAATCGCCGCTGCGCTACGAGCCTGATTTCGTGAACACCACCTGCCCGGTCTGTGGCGGGCCTGCTACGCGCGAGGCTGATACCATGGATACCTTCATCTGCTCGTCCTGGTACTTCCTGCGCTACGCCGATCCGCATAACAGCGAGCAGGCCTGGAGTCAGGAGCAGATGCAGAAGTGGCTGCCCGTCGATCAATACGTCGGCGGCGCCGAGCACGCCGTGATGCACCTGCTGTACGCGCGCTTCTTCGTCAAGGCTCTGCGCGATATGGGACATCTGACCTTTAGCGAGCCGTTCAAGCGCCTGTACCACCAGGGTATGGTGCTGGGTCCCGATGGCCAGAAGATGTCCAAGTCGCGCGGCAACGTCGAGGCGCCCGACAAGTACGTTGCCAAATATGGCGCCGATACTGTGCGCTGCTACATGATGTTTATTGGCCCCTTCGACCAGGGCGGCTCCTTCAAGGCGGATAACCTGGAGGGCATCTGGCGCTTCCTGAACCGCTTCTGGACCCTGGTCAATGATACCTGGGCCGGAGGCACAGCGGGCAGCGATCAGAGCGACGAGGCTAAAGCCATCGAGCGCCTGCGCCACAAGACCATCAAGCGCGTCACGGAAGAGCTGGCCAACTTCCGCTTCAACACGGCCCTGGCCGCGCTGATGGAGGCCAATAACATCTTAATCAAGCAGCAGCACGAGCCGGTGGCGCGTAGCGCGGCCTATCGCCAGATGCTGGAGGCGATGATGCACCTGCTGGCCCCTATGGCGCCACATATCACCGAGGATCTGTGGCACCTGACAGACCACAGCGGCAGCATCCACCTGGCCGACTGGCCTGCCTACGAGCAAGCCATGACGCAGGACGAGGTCTTCACGCTGGTGGTGCAGGTCAACGGCAAGGTGCGCGAGCGCCTGGAGGTCCCGGCCGGCATCAGCGAGGACGAGGTGCGAGCAATGGCGCTGGCGAACCCCCGCGTCGCCTCGTTCATCGGTGAAGCGACCGTGCAGAAGGTCATCTACATATCAGGGCGCCTGGTCAACATCGTCGTGCGCGGGGCGTAACAGGGTACTCTATAGGTAGCAAGATATCGGTCTTGGAACAGGGCGACCGCAAGGGATCGCCCTGTTCCAACACGACACATGGCCTATGCCCGGTCTAAGCGCTTCCAAGCATGCTAGAGAAACGCCGCACACATTGGTCACAGATGAAAGCACCAGGCGAAGTTGTGCTACTCTGAGCAATGCCGATTTCTGCCGGGAAGAGGCGGGCAACCTGGGAACCGCTGCGCCCGCAGAAGGAGCAGGTCTGATTGGCAGCGGGAGGAGTCAGCGCGGCGCGCGCCTGCAATAGACTGACGCCCAGTGAGCGCAGCAGGCCCGCGCCGATCCCTTCGCCTTCATTCATCAAGCCAAGCAGAAGATGCGTCGGGCGTATGCTCTTCTCCCCCTGGCTCTTCATCTCTTCCCCTGCCAGGACGATAACCTTTTTGGCGCGTGCGGTGAGCAGCTTGAATACATCCGCTGTTGGTGTTTCTTCGGGGACTGGCTGGCTTTGTTGCGTCTGGTGACGCGCGAAGATAAAAACGATGCCGGTATGAACGCGCTCAGGTGTAATATTCAGCGGGGTAAGAAACGAGGCAAGGTTGCCTTCGCTCGATAGGCCCCACAACAGATGTTCGGTGCCGATAAACCAATGCTTCAGATTGAGCATCTCTTCGCGGGCCAGATCGAGCACCCGGCGACTCTCCGGCGCCAGCAATTTGACGAATACATCGAATGGTGCTTCCTGTTCTTGCATACTATCACTGTTCCCTTCCATTGTCTCCAATTGAGCGGCACGCCTCAGTGCGCGCAACTGTAGCACTCGAATATGGCTCGCGCCCGTTCCCAGGGCCTCGGCGATCTCGGAGGCGCTATACCCCTGGAGATAGTGTAAGGTCAAAATGGTGCGATCGCGTTCTGGCAGCAGGCTGAGAAGATGCTGCACGCGTATCTCGGCCTGCTGGCCAGCACATTCCGCGCTATCGTTAGCCAGAATCTGTGCCTCAAGATCATTTAGCGAACGTGTCTCGTACTGGCTCTGCGTCAGCCAGTAGTCAGCAATTGTCGTGCGAGCCGTCGCGTAGAGCCAGCCGCGCGCACTTTCGGGGCTCTGATCCTCTCTGAGCCAGCGTAGCGCCTTGAGAAAGACCATGCTGGTCAGGTCCTCGGCCAGAGCGAGATCGCCAACTCTGCTATAGATAGACCGCTGAAGATCGGCGGCATATACGCGATAGATCTCCGCCAGCCAGTTTAAGCGATTTTGTCGGCGCGGGTGATTTGACGGCTGCATAGCGCTTGCCATAGATCCTTTCTGAGGCGCTCGGTTTTTTCATTGTGATATACAGGTAGGCGTTACATAACGACTCTTCCCACGGGTTGCGCAACGAGATGGCACTTTGCAGGAAGATAGAGTAATTTCATCACAATGACGAAAAGAGCAAAGGGTGTGAGAAACACCATCCTCGCACCCAGTCACGAGGAGATCAAGGCGAGGTGAGAATAGTGCCATTGTCCCCCACCGCTACAAAGTGCGAGCCAGACCAGGCTACATCCCAAAGGTGTTGCGAGGTACCGGAAGGGTGAGATGTCCAGGTGTTCCCATCGGGAGAGGTGAGAATAATGCCATTGTGCCCCACCGCCACACCCTGTGAGCCGGACCAGGCTACACCGGAAAGGGTTTGTGAGGTACTAGAGGGATGAACTGTCCAGGTGCTCCCATCAGGAGAGGTGATAATAGTGCCATTGGACTCCACTGCTACAAACTGTGAGCCAGACCAGGCTACATCCCAAAGGTGTTGCGAGGTACCAGAGGTTTGGGGTGCCCAGATGCTCCCATCGAGAGAGGTGAGAATAGTGCCATTGTGCCCCACCGCCATAAACAGCGAGCCGGACCAGGTTACACCCACCAGGTCTTGCGAGGTACCAGAGGGATGAACTGTCCAGGTGCTCCCATCGGGAGAGGTGAGAATAATGCCATTGTGCCCCACTGCTACAAACAGCGAGCCAGACCAGGCTACATTCCAAAGGTCTTGTGGAATACCAGCGTTTCGAGGCGTCCAGGTGCTCCCATCGGGAGAGGTGAGAATAGTGCCATTGTGCCCCACTGCTACAAACAGCGAGCCGGACCAGGCTACATCCCAAAGGTCTTGCTGGGTACCGGAGGTTCGGGGTGTCCAGGTGCTCCCATCGGGAGAGGTGAGAAGAGCGCCATGGGACCCCACCGTCACAAACAGCGAGCCGGACCAGGCTGCATCGTAAAGGTGTTGCGAGGTACCGGAGGAGTGAACTGTCCAGGTGCTCCCAGGGGGTGAGGTTGGGGTTGCATGCTGATTGGGTGGCGTTGGAGTTGCATGCTGGTTGGATGGCGTTAGGGTTGCATGTTGGTTGAGTGGCGTTGGGGGTGGTTGCTGAGTTGTAACTGCACGATAGATCCCAAGACTCGCTCCACCAAGAAGTATCAAAGCCAACAGTATCAAAATAAGGTGAACAGGCGATACACGTCGGTGCTTCGTCCGTGCAGGTAGCGAAAACGTCATCGTATCCCGCAGAGCGTGGATAGGCTGCGGAGCCGCGCTCACCGAACGAAGCTCGGAATCGTGCTGAGGAGAGAGCGCTGTGCGAGGCAGCACGACCGGAGGGGGCGTGCTCTTCTTCTCTTGTACCGGTGCTTCCACTAAGGGAGAAGAGGGTGTTTGAGCTGGCTGAGAACTGCGCGTGCTCGGAGTCATGTCATCGCCGAGCGAGACCACCGGCATGGGCGCTTCGACGACCACAAGGGTGAGGTAGAGATTGCCCGCTGGGGTGTTCTGGTCCAGTGTGTGGCCCTGGCCGATCAGAATGAGCACCTGACCAGAGTGCGCATCCGGCGGAATCTGAATGCTGATCGTTCGCCCATTGGCCAGCGTCAGCGCCCGAACGGTGCCACTGCTGGCTTCCTCGGCACTGATAGCCAGGGTTGTCCAGATATCCCTTGCAGGAGTTGGTGTGCCAGGCACCTGTGGTGGTGTGGCTGGTGAGAGGGGAAGCATGCGGAGGGCTGTGGCTTCATCAAGGCTCTGAAACGCGTCCTCGAAGGCCTGCGCAAACTCCGCGATCGACGGAAAGCGCTCCTCCGGTTTTTTCGCCAGCGCACGATTCAGGACCTCATCAACCGTAGAGGGCAGCAGAGGATTGCGGTCACGAACGGATGGGGGGTGTTCCTGGAGATGAGCATACATCACGTTCATGGGTGCGCCCTGGAAAGGAGGACTGTCCGTGAGCAGTTCATAGGCCATGATCGCCAGAGCGTACTGGTCGCTGGCAAACGTAGGAGTGCTGGCCCATTGCTCGGGAGCCATATATGTGGGAGTGCCACGAACCTGCTGGCTGGCGTTAGACGTGGCGTTTGCTAGACGTGCAATGCCAAAATCGCTCAACAGCAGATCGGGAGAGTCGTCGGCAACCGATCTGCTGCGGATCAAGAAATTAGCGGGCTTGACATCCAGGTGCATGATCTGGTGATCATGTGCATATTGTAAGGACTGGCCGGCCTGCCGAATGACGTGTATAATCTGTTTTATAGTCAAATGGTGGTTTTGCCGCATGGGTGCGAAGGTGTGCAGCCAGGCGACCAACGAACCTTCGGGACGATAGGGCATAATCAGATAGGCCACCGATGTGTCATCGATCACAGCCTCTCCATGGTCATACAGGGGCAGGATCGTGGGATGGTCAAGGCGGGCGATCGCCGTCGCTTCGCGCCAGAAGAGGCGCAACGCATTGGCCTGTGTCCTCTGATCTGACTCCACCCTCTCCATCCGAATGAATTTAGCTGCCACTTGCCGCTGAACCCGGATATCTTCACTCAGGTAGACCTCGCCCATGCCTCCCCTGCCGACCAGCCGGAGGATGCGATAGTGGCTGAACTCTTTCCCTACAAGTGTCATAAGCCCTCCCTAGCGTACCATATGCCCCCCATGGTGCTGTCACATGTTTGTCACCTGCTTACTAAATGTGCCTGTTTTCTCTTCTCGTGATAATCATAGGGGAATTTCCCAGGAAAATCAATGAGGTAGCTCACTTTGTTCCCCCATTTTATGTAAATTTTTAGATGAAGCGGCTCTTACGCAACTTGATACTCCCCTGTAAATAACTATTTTCAAATGACAACTATCTCTCCCCGTAGAAATGATAACGACATCGACAAAATTCGTTGGAACCTGCGTAGTGGTTTTGACGTATATGAAGCAGAGAACCTTCGCTGTGAAGGAATCTGGTAACTAGAAACGTATAGATACACGGTAGTGACATATTTCACAGGAAAACTGTCATCCGCTAGATAGCCAGCCTGTTGGTTTCCGTTTATGATGGACGTAGAGAGAAATGAAATAAGTGGAGGGGTGGCAGCGTTATGTATAGTAGAGACAAACTCGTATTTAAAAACGGATTGGTTCGTGCGTCTATTAGATGGGATCAGCAGTCTGGTGATAGGCAGGTCGCGCTACACAATCTTTGGCAAAGCGGAATAGGCAGGCGGCGGGCAAGCAAGAAGGGCCTGAGGCAGCCAGGCAGAAGGATATTACTAATGAATCAACAATTGCATTCTGAAAAACAAACTGAAATGCTATCGAACATAGAGGCGATCACAACTGACACGGATATGCTTGTTCAGAGCGGCTTTACCTCTGAAGAGATTATGGCCCTGCTCTGGCTCCGCCAATGGTATCAGAGCGGTGGCAGTGATCGTGTGGAGGTTGTGCGGCACCTGGAATTTTTGAAGCTCCTGGTTCTCAACGGCAAAATCGAGTTGTAAAAATCCCCTTTTAGCAGACAGAATCGCAGGGGCGCCGTTTACAAGCCCGCCTGTTCGCCGG
>JALYTT010000184.1 GCA_030854145.1 Chloroflexota bacterium
TGGCTACATTGTCGACTGGCTTGCCAGGCGCGATAAATCGCGCAGCTACGAAGAACAGGGAGCCCTGAGTTCTGCTTTGACGAGCGCTATCCACTACATTTAACATGAATACGGCCCCTATGAATACGTTCACCTATAAGGTAATACGTTCATAGGGGCCCTTTTTCTAACATAGCAGTATGAAACTGAGAGAAATTACCTATTCCCTTATGTAACTACTGAACGTTTCCAGTCGGTGCGGACCTCACGGCTCACGAGGAACGAAGCCGAAGAGCCGTGCCAGCCAGAGGCGCCAACCGTGTAACGGTGGTTTCTCGCTGTTACCATAGTTTGCCGCCATGTCGATCAGGCGCTGGCGGCCAGCATTTCTGCGCTCACGTTCCTCTTCGGCAGCCTCCTGGGTATTGTAGCGCTCGCGCTGCTCGTCGATAGCGGTAGCAAAGTGCTCCGGGCGCACCTGGAAAGGGGTGCTGGGAATAACGGGTCCGACTGCTGCTGCTCGCTCACCCTGGTCCAGTGTGGTCTCTGGTACGGCAGGGGTCTCCGCTTGAGAGCCGGTAGCTTCGGTGACCTGGACATGACCAATAGTCAGGCGAGGGGCGATCCAATCGCGCAGGGCCAGCATGGAGGCCCGGCGGCAGATGGCTTCGATATCCGCGCCGCTGCGACCCGGCGTCAGGCTCGCCAGTTCCTCCATCGTGATCTCCGGCGCGAGCGGTTTGCCGCGTGTATGCACGGCAAAGATCGCCCGGCGGTCGGCCTCGTCGGGATAGTCCAGCTCAGTAATCAGGTCAAAGCGACCCGGACGCAGCAGCGCAGGGTCGATTAACTCAGGGCGGTTGGTGGCGGCGAGCACAATCACGCCCTCGCGGCCCTCGATACCGTCCATCTCCGTCAGCAGTTGCGCCATCACGCGGTCGCCCACGTGGCCATCAATCTCGCCGCCGCGCCGGGGAGCCAGCGCGTCGATTTCGTCGAAGAAAATGATACAGGGCGCCGCCTGCTTGGCGTGGCGGAAGACCTCGCGCACGCCCTTCTCGGACTCGCCAACCCATTTGGAGAGCAGTTCCGGCCCCTTGATAGAGATAAAGCTGGCGTCGCACTGGTGAGCCAGGGCGCGCGCGATCAGCGTCTTGCCCGACCCCGGAGGGCCGGAGAGCAGCACGCCGCGCGGTGGCTCGACTTTGGCGTTATTGTAGATCTCTGGATAGCGCAAGGGCCATTCTACGGCCTCTGTCAACAGTTCCTTGGCCTTCGCCTGCCCGCCGATGTCGTCCCATGAAGTCTCGCTGACCTCAACATAGACCTCGCGGGTCGTCGATGGCTCGACCTCGCGCAGGGCCGCCTGGAAGTCCGCCATCGTGATATTCAGGCTCACCAGCGTCTCGTAAGGGATATAGCCGCGCTGGTAGTCGATGTGGGGCAGCACGCGGCGCAGAGCGTTCATGGCAGCCTCGCGACAGAGCGCCTCCAGGTCGGCGCCTACGAAGCCTGGAGTGAGCTGGGCCAGACGCGCGAAGTCGATATCGTTTGCCAGGGCCGCGTCCCGGCTATGGATACGCAGGATCTCCTGGCGTCCATGCATGTCCGGCACGCGCAGGGAGATTTCGCGGTCGAAGCGGCCGGGGCGGCGCAGGGCGGGATCGAGCGCATTTGGCTGGTTGGTCGCGCCGATCAAGACAACCTGCCCGCGCGATGCCATGCCATCCATCAGGCCGAGCAACTGCCCAACGATGCGGCGCTCCACCTCACCACCGGTCTCAGCGCGTTTGGGAGCCAGGGCGTCCAACTCGTCGATAAAGATGATGCTCGGCGCGCGGCGCTGCGCCTCCTGGAAGATCGAGCGCAGGCGCGATTCGCTCTCACCATAAAACTTATTGATGATTTCGGGGCCATTAATCACGAAAAACGCCGCGTTCGTCTCGGAAGCCACGGTGCGTGCGATCAGGGTCTTGCCGGTGCCGGGAGGGCCATAGAGCAGCACGCCTT
Source organism: Chloroflexota bacterium (assembly GCA_030854145.1). The sequence goes on from JALYTT010000184.1 coordinate 1,990, forward strand.
TGGGTGGTTCCACCCCTAGACGATCAAAGACGGCCGGATATTTCAGTGGCAGCTCAATCATCTCACGGATGCGCTGGAGTTCCTTGCCCAGACCACCGATATCTTCGTAGGTGACCCGCCCAGGTGCGCCCTGCTTGCCAGCCCCACGAGCCTGCGCGCGCACCACCGTCCCCGGCTGCACAAGCACAGCCTCAACATCAGTGGTATCCTGCACAGGTACCGGCGGCTCAAGATCAGCGAGTTCGCCGGAGTTGCGCTTGTGGACGGTATAACTTGGTGTGGCGGGCGACGTGCTAATAATCAGAAATTCGCGCGGGGCGGCCCCCGGCGTACCCACGCGTAGCAGGTCGCCGATGACCACGGGCAGCCCGACAAGGTAACGCGCGATATATTGCAGGTCGCTCTCTTGAATGGGGGCACCGCTGGTGAGCGGAAGCAGCGTGACCTTCTCGGCGCTCTGAACCTTCGCCTTGTGGATGGTTACACGCTCACCGAGGCCCGATGCGCTATTCTGGCGCACCTGGCTATCCATCTGGATGCTCTGCTGGCCACGATCAATGGCAGAACTCGGCACAAGCTTGGCGGCCGTTGTACGCGCGCCGGTGATCATCACGATATCGCCCGGCTGGCAGCCAAGGCGCGCGATATTGGCCGGATCGATGCGTGCCACCCCGCGCCCGACCTGGAAGCCTTCGACAACCACAAGTTGCAAGCTGTCCACAGTCTTAGCAGGCTGCTTCTGTCCATTATCCTGCACGGCCGCCGCCGGTGTATTGTTGCTCGTGCTGTCGGATGGAAGTTTGGTTGTAATTCTATGTGCCGGTGTCGCCGTTGGGGCTTCACCATCGCTCGTGCTACGCGGCTCCTCCATAAAACCTCCGGGCGGACGCCATCTAGTGCGCCCCCTACAAAATTGTAATCATATTAATTGTAATCATAGCGCGGCTGACGCGATCAATCACGCCCCCAATAAAAAATGTTATGGTATCACAAAGGGAATGAGGCAAGTCATGGTCGCCATCGCTCATATACACACATATATACGCTAGACACGGTGGAAAGTTGAAAGATCAGGCTTTTAACTCTTGACACAATAACCTCCACCTCTGTTAAAATGAGTGGGGTCCGTTCGTAGGATCTTTTTATTATGTCAACGCTTAGTGAGTTTGAAGAGAAGAGAAAAGTATGGACAATCAACCGCCTTCGGGGCAGCCACCATATGGTCAATACGGGCAGCAGCCTCAATTCGGCCAACAGCCGCCACCGCAGCAATATGGCCAGCCTCAATTTGGCCAGCAGCCTCCCCCACAACAGCAATATGGCCAACCCCAATTCGGCCAGCCACCGCAGCAGCCGTACATGCCGGGAGATAAGGATTGGATGACGACCTTGCTGCTGTGTCTTTTCACAGGCTGGGTCGGGGGAGCACGCTTCTACACAGGTTTCACGACCCTGGGCATCCTCCAGCTGATCACGCTGGGTGGTTGTGGTATCTGGACACTCATCGACCTGATCTCAATCATTACTGGCAGTTACAGGGACGTTAATGGCCGTCCATTATACCGGCGGGCATGAACAACGAAGCACGTATAGCTCTGGGGAAGATCGCCGCGTACCTGCTTCTTCCCCTCGGCTTTGTGTTGATTCCCGTCTCCTGGTTTGAGGCACGCCGCTCCATCTGCCTGATCCGCAATCTATGCGGCTTCCCCTGCCCAGGCTGCGGTATGACCAGGGCACTGGCCTGCGTCCTGCATGGCGACTTCAAGAAAGCACTCTCCTATAATAAGTTGATAGTGCTGGTCTTTCCACTTCTATGCTATGTATGGCTACAATCGGTGAGCGCTGAATATAGAAGATACAGGTTGTCGCGCGGGTATGGTGGCTCACACGCATAGGGGCCATCACGCGTAGGGGCGCCTGGCTCGCCTCAAGCGATGGGGATGCCCGTACGCGTGTGAGCCAGGCGGGCTTGTAAACGGCGCCCCTACCTGTCTTGGTCCGTATATCCTATCTAATGATCTGCCATCTTATTACAAGACGTGTTAGCCGAGTTGGTGGCGCACCTCTTGCATATCGTAGTAGATTGACTCGCGTACGATCTTCTCGTTATGGCGCACCACGACGGTCACGCCGCGGATAGAGAAGGGGCGGCCGGTGGCGGGCAAGCCGGGGAAATCGCCGCTGTGGGTGCCGCTGGCCACCCATTCGACGCTCACCTGGTTGCCATGGGCGACGCGGTTCGTCACCTGCAATTGCAGATCGGGAATAGCCGCCATACCGACATGCTTGCGCGCCATAATCGCCTCGCGACCGACAAAGGCTTCCCCATACATACTATCTTCGACTACCGCGTGAGGAGCATAATCCTGATGCAGCGCGCCTGCGTCTTGCGCGGTCTGATTCTTTAGATGCTGGTCGTGCAGTTGGATATGCCTTTGGCTAGCGGGGTGAGCGCTGGCCTGTGTGCCTGTCCCTGGCAGCGCGCCTCTTGAACTCGTTACCTCGGTCGCCGCGACAATCGCGCCAACGCCCGTGGCAGAGATACCCATGGCGGTAAGAGCCTTCATAAAATTACGGCGCGGCATCTTGCCTGCCCGCACATCCTCGACCATCTGAGGGATAGTTTCTTCTGCTTGCGACATATATCCTGCTTTCTCCTTAACCAGATCAATGACCTGACATATATAAAATAATAGGCTATAACGAACATACGCGCCGCTATGCTCTTACTATAACGCATTACCCCTGCGATTTCAGCAACGGGCTGGTTAAGAACGGGAGCGAAATCGCGAAATGGGGTTACATTTCATTAACCTGCGACCCAGGTTGCCGTGTTCGCATAGGAGGGATCCCGTGGGAGTGACCACATCGACACCATAAAATGGTGTTACAATAACGTACTAGAATAGAGAAGACATATTATTTATCAGTAGTGAACGAGGGGGAATGAGTAACGTGCAAGAGAGCAAAGAAGAAATGGGTATTGACTGGTCTGATGGCAGGCTATTGCCAGCATTCCAGGTACCGCAGCATCTGGATGTCTACGATCTACGCGGCACGCCGGCCGATGTACAGCTTAGCGTCACGACTCTGGCCGGACTGCTGAACCGCCCACAGCCACGGGTCTATCTTATCAACAACAATGACGACGAGTTCTGGCTCAAAGAGGCCTTTGGCTCCATAGCGCAGAGCAGGCCCACGATCAGCGGCGGCGATATCCCTGGCGCCATGCTCACGGCGTATCCAGGTTGTGTCAAAGGCGTCATTCTCTATGATCCGGACTTCCTGGATAGCATCAACATCGCCACAACGCTGGCAGGTCAGCGTGAAGGCATAGTTGTCTCGCCGGCCCAGGCTCAGGTGCTCCAGCAGGCTCCCCATCACCTGACGCTCATTGAAGACCTGCGCACCTACAAGTGGCGCAGTCGCTTGCAGGCCTACACCTGGGCGCAGCAAAATCTGCTCGCCGGTTCCTCACGCCACCTGGTTGCAGGTCTCGATCCGAAGGTCACCAGCGGGCTGCGCTCATTTTTAGTGGCCGCCAACGCATTCGTCTACTGGCTCGACCCGCGCGACCTGCTGCCTCATCCATCACAAGAGTGGGACTCGGAGCGTGGGCTGATGAAGCAGATCCTCGACGCCTTCCCGACAGGGGTGATCCATCTTGGCTGGTTCATTGACGAGGGCAGCGGCGTCAGCCTGACCTCCCAGGCGGCGAAGCTGGTACTGGCCAGCGACTATTTCTACAACCTGGAGACCTGGACGAGCGTGCCAGCCACCGGCCCGCTGAGCCGGGCCCAGCCCGTGCAGGCACAGACCATCATCCCTCCATCTCCGTCTTCTCCCGACAGCGCAGACAATAAGGCGGATATCTTCGTTTCATTTACGATCAGCGATGGCGACAATCTACAGTACGTCCAACACCGTATGCTACACCTGTGGAACGATCCCGCGCGCGGCTCCGTACCCATTGGCTGGACGCTGCCACCGGCGCTGGCCCAGGCCGCGCCAAAGCTGGCGGAATACTACACACGCACCGCGACAGCTCACGATGAACTGCTGGCAGGGCCGAGCGGGGCCGGGTATATGTTTCCCTCGCACTGGCCCGCCGAGCACCTGCCCTGGTTTCTGCAACTCACGAGCAAGTTGATGGCAAACATGGGCATGACGACGCTCCAGGTGCTGGATGTAGACTCCTTGCAGGGCATGGGGCTATCTTTCCTGGCCTGGCTGGGCGGCGGCGGCATGGAGTTCAGAGATACCGCCTTGCACCAGACCTTTACGCAGGCGCTCGCCCCTGTTGGCCTGCTTGGGCTGCTGAGCGGGGCCGCAGGCAGCCGGCCGATCTCTGCCAGCTATCATGGCCTGCCCGTCTATCAGAACCTGGGCCTCGCCAACAGCGTCCACAAAGCGGCCTCGCTGATCCGCAACGCCGTTTTAGGCAATACGCAGCGCCCGCTCTTCCTGAACATCTACATCCTGGCCTGGAATATGACGCCATCGGACATCAAGCAGGTGATAGGGCAGCTTGGAGAGGAATATACCGTCGTCACGCCAGGAACGCTGCTGCGCCTGATCGCCGCGAATTAAACGCATGCTCGCACGAGACCAGCAGCCGGCTCCCGGTACCTACCGCCTGGCGAGCGGCATTCGCGTGGTATCACGGGAGGATAGCGAGGTGGTGATCTGCCGCTATCCCCTGCGCGCCATACGTCTCGGCCCCCTTGCAACGCGCCTGTTGCGGCTCTGCGGCGAGCAACGAACCTGCGAGGAGCTGGCACACGCATTGGAACTCCCTCTCAAGCGTGTTGAGGCGCTGTGCGAACAACTGCGCTGGAAGGACTTGCTGGAGGCCGGGCCTGCACTCGCGCCGGTAACCTGGCCCGGCATCTCTATCATTATCCCCACGTATAACCGCGCGCGCCAGCTTGAACGCTGCCTGCGTTCTCTCCACGCCCTGGACTACCCGGCACGCTGCCTGGAGATCATTGTGGTGGATGATGCCTCAACCGACGAGACCGGCGCGCTGCTGCTGCGCCTCGCGGTGGAGTTCGCGGACCAGGGGAGCAGATTACGCGTTGTGCGCCACACGCATCAACAAGGTGTGGCAAACGGCCGCAACAGCGGGGCGGAGGCGGCGCGCTATGACCTGCTGGCGTATATCGATAGCGACTGCGTGGCCTCGCCCGGCTGGCTGGCACAACTGGTGCCCGCCTTCCAGGACGCGCATGTAGCAGCGGTCGGCGGCATGATCCGCGCATACGAACGGCAGAGTATGCTTGGTCGCTACGAAGATGTGTGCTCCTCGCTCTTCATGGGCCTGCGCGCGCAACAGGTAAGCGCCGCAGGCCCGTTGACGTATCTACCCACCGCCAACCTGTTGCTGCGCCGCGAAGCATGGCAACGCCTGGGAGGCTTCGCAGCGCTGACCTTCGGCGAGGATGTCGATCTCTGTCGCCGCCTGCTCGCTACCGGCGGCCATATCCTGTATATACCATATGGGGTGGTCTACCACGATTACCGTACACAGCTCTGGCCCTTCCTGCGCATCCGCGCGTCTTACGCCTCAGCGGAGGCCATGCTACTGAGCCGGCATCCAGGTGAGCGGCGTGTGCTGCTGCTGCCACCAGAGCGAGCGACATTCGCGGGACTGACAATCGGCGGGCTATGGAGCGCGATACGTGCGCGCGGCAAGCGACGCTCCGGCTTGCTGTGCCTGTTCATGGCAGGCATACTCCTCATCACCGGCACATACAGGCGCGCGCGGCAGGTGCGCAAGCAGGCCATTCCTATCGGGCCGCTAACTATTTTGCAGGCCACGTTGCGCGCTCACCTGGCATATACCTACCATCTCTGCCGGCACCTGACGCGCTACTACACGTTACCACTGGCGCTGGCAGGGGTTATCCTACCACCGCTGCTGTTGCTGGTGGGCATCCTCTGTGGTATCGTTATCGGCGTGGACTATGCACGCCTGCGACCACCTATGCGCCTGGGAGAGTACGCGCTCTGCTCACTGCTGGATGACTGCGCCTACGAGGTAGGTGTGCTGCTTGGTTGCATGCGGCAGAGGACATGGAAGCCGCTGCTGCCGGTTGTGAGACGGAAAATTTCGACTGCAAAGAAAGCGATCATACGATAATGACACAGGCAAACAGAACCGAAAAGGGCTTTGTGCGGGTACGTGGCACGAAACTCTATTACGAAATGGCGGGCGAGGGCCATCCCCTGCTCCTGCTACATGGCGGACTCCTCGATCACCGGATGTGGGAGCAGCAGTTCGAGGCCTTTGCCCGGCACTACCGGGTTGTGCGTTACGATATACGCGGCTTTGGCGCCTCCGAGATGAGTGGGACAGCGTATGCCGATGAGCGCGACCTGTACGACCTGCTGGTGTACCTGGATATCGACAAGACCTACCTGCTCGGCCTCTCGCTTGGCGGGAGCATCGCCATCGATTTTACGCTTGAGCATCCTCAGAAGGTGGCTGGACTGATCCTGGCGGCGGCTTCGGTGGGCGGATACGACAACTACTCGCCGGAGGCCATTGAGCGACAGCATAGGATCGAGGCGGCAATTGAGCAGCGCGATGTGCCGCGCCTGTTCGAGCTATGGGCCAGCGATCCGATGATGCCGCAAGCAGATGAGAATCCGGAGGCCCATCGACGCTACCGGGCCATGCTCAAGGATTACACCTTTGTGCATTACTTAAACCCGGCACCACAGCAAGAACTTGATCCGCCGGCCATTGAGCAGCTCATGGAGATCCGCGTGCCGACGCTGGTGCTGGTAGGCGACCAGGACACGCTGGAGAGCCAGGCCATCGCGGAACTATTCGAGGTGGGTATCCTCGATGTCAAGAAGGTAACCCTGCCCGGCGCACGCCACATGTTAAACATGGAGCGACCGGAGACGTTCAATCGCGCGGTGCTGACGTTTTTACATAGACTGGATAATCTGTAGGAACTTTATCTGTTACGTGTGATCAACATCAGACCTGTGATGAAGAGGAGCACATCTGGATTGCCAAGGAACAACGACACATATCACTTATATGGTGAGATGTGAGTACGCTATCACACACGCCTGGATAACACGTTTTTAACACTCAGTGGCTACACTTACTTCTGAGGTTGTGCATGCTCTAGAAGCTGGGATGGTATGGCAAGCCGTTAGCATTCATCTTCCAGGAGGACACTATGAAGGCTCAGAGTCATGGCGGCTGTCATGACATGCAAAAGGAGCGCTTCCTTCACCGGTAACACAAGCTCTATCCGGCGAGCAGAAAGCAGGTACATCTATGGTCCCATTACAGAAACTCTTCGAGCAACTAGAGAGCAGCGAACAGGGTTTGACAGGTGCCGAGGCAAGCAAGCGTTTGGGAAAATATGGTCCCAACGATATGACTGGCGTGAAGCACACGTCGCCGATTGTCCAGTTTCTGCGCCTGTTCTTGAATCCACTGATTATCATCTTGCTCATTGCCAGCGTCGTCTCAGCGATCCTGGGTGATCCCGTCGACGCCAGTATCATCATTGTCATCGTCCTGCTCAGCAATATTCTCAATTTTGTCCAGACCTCGCGATCTCAGAACGCCGTTGAGAAACTGCGTGCGAACGTTGCTCCCACAGCGAACGTGCGACGCGATGGCGCATGGCTTGAGCTGCCACGTCGCGCGGTGGTGCCAGGTGATATCATCCGTCTGGCGGCAGGAGATCTGGTGCCTGCCGATGCATGTCTGGTCAAGGCCACCGATCTCCATGTGCAACAGGCAGCACTGACAGGCGAATCGCTGCCAACAGAGAAAAGCGCGGATGATAGTGGCGATGCGACAGAAAATTTTGCCGATGCGCGTAATCGCGTCTTTCTTGGGACCTCAGTCGTCAGCGGTCTGGGGACAGCCCTGGTCACCGCAACTGGTCGCAAGACGGCCTTTGGGGATATCGCGGTGCGGCTTGCCAGCCGTGCGCCCGAAACCGAGTTTGAACGTGGCATTAAGAGCTTTGGCATGTTGATTATGCAGACCGTGTTTTTCATGGTGGTCTTTATCATCCTGGTTGGCATTATTGGTCATCACCAACCATTTGAGACGGTGCTCTTTGCTATTTCGCTGGCCGTCGGTCTCACGCCTGAGTTCTTGCCAATGATTACGACTGTGACGCTGGGACAGGGTGCTCTGCGCATGGCCAAACAAAAGGTGATCGTCAAACACCTGGAGTCGATTCAGAACTTTGGCAGCATCGACACACTGTGTAGCGATAAGACAGGGACGTTGACCAGCGGCGAGACGAAGCTTGAAGGCTATCTCGATCTCTCGGAGAAGGCTTCTGACCACGTGCTCCTGTTTGGCTACTTGAACAGTACCTACCAGACCGGGATCAAAAGCCCACTCGATGAAGCGATTGTGCAGCATGGCACGCTCGATGTGAGTGGATATAGCAAGATTGGCGAGATTCCCTTTGATTTTGAACGGCGTTGTCTCTCGGTAGTTGTACGACATGGGGAAGAATGTCTGCTGATTATAAAAGGCGCTCCCGAGAACGTCCTGGCTTGCTGTACTACCTATGAAAGCGCTGGTAAAATCCAGCCATTGACAGGCACAAGTGGTGATATGCGAACAACCTACGTGGACAGGTATCGTGCTCTCAGCTCGCAGGGATACCGTGTGCTCGCTGTTGCCTATTGTACACTCCCGCAACAAGAGGCGTATAGCAAAGCGAACGAGCAGTCTCTGGTTCTGCTCGGCTTCCTGACTTTTGCCGATCCGCCCAAAGCGGATGTTGCCCAGGTACTACAAGCACTCAAGAGTGATGGGGTGCAGGTCAAGATCGTAACTGGCGATAATGAACTGGTCACACGCCATGTCTGTGAGCAGGTGGGCATAGAGAGCAGCAGGATCGTCCTGGGGAGCGAGATGGAGCGTATGTCCGATCCAGCGTTGGCGCAGGTGGTCGAGGAGGTCAATGTGTTTGCCCGCGTCTCTCCGGCGCAGAAGAATCGTATTATCCTGGCGCTCAAGAGCCGCAAGCATGTGGTCGGCTACATGGGGGATGGGATCAACGATGCTCCCTCGCTGCATGCCGCCGATGTGGGCATCTCGGTCTCGTCTGGCGTCGATGTCGCCAAGGACGCGGCTGATATTATCCTGCTCGAACAGAGCTTGCAGGTCCTGCATAATGGGATTATCGAGGGGCGCAAAGCCTTTGGCAATGTCATCAAATACCTGCTCATGGGCACCAGTTCCAACTTTGGCAATATGTTTAGTATGGCGGGGGCGTATGTCTTCCTGCCCTTCCTGCCCATGTTACCGTCGCAGATTCTGCTCAACACCTTTCTCTATAATCTCTCTCAGGTGACCATTCCCACCGATAACGTGGATGCAAGCTATGTCAAAAAGCCGCAGCATTGGGATATTAAACTCATCCGTCATTTTATGATCTTCATTGGACCAGTTAGCTCGATCTTTGACTTCTTGACCTTCTTCATCATGTTACGCGTCTTCAATGCCGGCGCGGTGCTCTTCCATACCGGCTGGTTCGTGGAGTCGCTGGCAACGCAGACCCTGGTCCTCTTTAGCATTCGTACCGCCGGCAATCCGCTACGCAGTCGCCCAAGTCTCCCGCTGGCGATCACGACGCTGCTGATTGTCGTGGTTGGCTTCGTGCTGCCATATACGCCACTCGCCGGACCACTAGGTTTCACACCACTGCCTGCCCTGTACTTTCTCTTTCTGGCCGGGATGATTGTGAGCTACTTGCTCCTCGTTGAACTGGTCAAGAGGCGCCTGTTGAGACCCTATGCATAAGCAGTTCCAGGATGCCGCGTAGGGATCCGGCTTGCCGCATCAGTGTGACAAGCTTGGACGTGGCAGGCCTTTCCCGCCCTCGCAAGCGAGGCCCCACCCGGATGCGGCAAGCCGGATCCCTACGCGTGATGGAGAGGCGCCCTGATACCCGTGCATTGCCGCTTCCGCGTAGGGATCCGGCTTGCCGCATCCGTGTAGGGATCCGGCTTGCCGCATCCGCGTAGTGTACATTATACCAGCACGCATTCGGGATCGCGCACGCCCAGACTCTGGTGGACGAACCACTTGGTGGCA
>JALYTT010000185.1 GCA_030854145.1 Chloroflexota bacterium
CACCTTTAATGTGACCTATCAGAATTATGGCGATCCTGTCAACATGCATGTCGGCGTTGGCTATAGTGTCTCGGTGATCAATCAAGCGCGTTACCAGCGCGGTCAGTTGCGCTTTATCTATTTCCCTAAGCTTATTGATGCCAGCCTCTTCGCGCGCCTGCCGGGTATCAACGGCAATGATATGGCCGGCGTCACGCAATCCAATAATGTGCTGACGACAACCTCTAACAACGAAACCTTAACGGGTGCGCGCATCGCTCTTGGCCTGCCTCCCACCTCCTCCGATCAGGAGTTCAATGCCGACTTCGCCGGGACGGGCCAGAGTCAACTCTTGCTGTATGATCGCCAGCATGGACGCTTAGAGATCACGCGTCTGCTAGGTAATGTACCTTCCGCGCGCCGGGGAGGGAAATCGCCGCCTCCCAGCCTGGACCCTGCAACCCAAAACGCTGCCATCTCAGCTTCGCAGCTTATTACGCTCTCTGATGCTCAGACGCCCGTGGATGGCTGGGGCTCCTCGCTGGATATCCATGTGGGTGACTTTGATGGCACTGGCCAGTCTGAGATCCTGCTCTACGATCGCATTACGGGACAGGTGCAACTGATTAGCCTGACATCCGACTTTAAGATAAAGAAGCACGTCTTCCTGCCCGCCTGGGGTCCTGGATGGGAATTGTATGTTGGACATTTCAATGGGCAGAGCAGTGGCCTCTTTATGTACAATCGCTTTGCTAATTCACCCCTGCCTGTGAACCCGCCGTCGAACAATCCAGGACCAACGACAAGCCCTGTGCCGGCTACAAGCCCTGTGCCGGGGGCGAGTCCGACGGCTAAGCCAAAACCCAGCCCGACTGCAAAGCCCAGGCCGAGTCCGACGGCTAAGCCCAACCCGAAACCGAGTCCATCGCCATCGCCAAGTCCATCGCCAACGCCGAGTCCGTCACCGACGCCAACGCCGAGTCTGTCACCGACGCCAAGCCCATCGCCGTCGCCATCGCCGAGTCCGTCACCGACGCCAAGCCCAACAGTGGTGCCGAGTCCGACGCCCAGCCCAACGGCGGCAGCGCCAACGGGCGGATCAACCCCGACGGCGACGCCGACTCCCAAATCGGTTCCGACGCCCAGGCCAACTCCAAAGCCGATCCCCAGCCCGACGACTGTGGCGCCGACGGTGACGCCGCATAGCTCTGGCAGCATGATTAATCTGAGTCCCGATGGGAGTTCCTCGACAGGTGGGGGCGACCTCGGCGGCAACTCAACAAACGTCGGCTCAAGTCAGAGCCAGGGGCAGGTGCCAAATGTATATATGATCGATTTTAAGGCCGACTTTAGCGTTCATCATTTCCAGAAATATACCCTCTCGGACGACGCCTGGGAGGTATATACCGGCAGCTTTATCGATCAGAATCACGATGGCGTGTTCCTCTTTGACCGTTTCACCGGCATCGCGCGTGTGATTGGCTTTGATAACAGCCTGAACCTGAAGCAGGATCAGAAGATAGACAATCTGAATGGGAACTGGGAGGTCTTTAGCGGCGACTTTAATGGCTCCGGGCGCGCTCAGGTTTTACTGTATGACCCCAGCACGGGTGATGCGCAGTTCCTGGCTCTCGCCGCCGATCTCTCGCTGGCAACGCAGAAGACCTATTCGCAGTGGGGGACCAACGATGTCCTGTATGTAGGCCATTTCGGGATGCCGACCCTGGGTGTGATGCTCTACGATCCCCAGGCAGGCAACAGTAACTTTATGGCCTTTGATAGTTCACTGGAGATGATCCACCAGTACACCGTCCAGAGTTGGGATCAGCACTGGCAGATCCTGGTAGGCGCGTTTATCGACCGCTCGCGCTGTGTAGAGGCTGGCAATTGTAACACAAGCGATACGATCCTGCTGTTGGATCGCCAGACAGGAAAGCTGGCCCAGTATGCCTTCTCCTTCGGGCAGCAATTCCAGGTGTTCGATAACCGCTCGGCGGCATTTGTGCGCGAGGGTCTGGCCATGCAGAATCGTTTGAATCCTGTGGATACGACGACATTTAGTCTGCTGGCCACCCTGAACACGAGCATCAGGAATGAGGAACTCTACTGAGGATAAGGTCTGGTGATACAATACTCACATGCAAAATATTTTTCTGGTTGGACTTTCCGGCAGCGGGAAAAGCACGGTAGGACGTGTACTGGCGGAGCGCCTGGGGAAACCCTTTCTTGATACGGATACCCTGATTGAGGAGCAGTGTGGGGCGCGTATCCCGGCGATTTTTACCCGGCACGGCGAGGACTATTTTCGTGACTGCGAGAGCCGCGTGCTGGCCCAGGCCGCCCACACAGAGGGGGGCGCGATTATCGCCACTGGGGGAGGCATTGTCACCCGCTCAGAGAATCGCGCGTTGCTGGCCGAGCAGGGGACCACTATCTTCTTAGCCGTCGAGCCAGTTGTGGCCCTTGAGCGACTTGACGCGCAGCACTTGCACAGTAGTCCGGAAATTCGACCTCTGCTTGCTGGCCCCGAGCCCCTCGCGGCCCTGGAGACGTTGCTGGCCGTGCGCTCCGACTGGTATCAGGAGGCCGATTTCACCTGCGCGACCCAGGGGAAGAGCGTTGAACGCGTCGCGCAGGAGATTATCGCCCTGCTCATTGGCTCTGCCCGGCTCAATGCCATGCCCCCCCTGGTACGGCGCATTGCTGTGGGCGACGGCTATGATGCGGTCGTTGATTGGGGAGGGCTTGGCCGGATGGCGCACTACCTGGCGCAACTCCGGTTCCCCCCCAGAGTCTTCTTGATCGTGGATAGCAATGTGCATAACCTCTACACCCCTGTGGTTATAGATGGCCTGCGACAGGCGGGATTCGCGCCCGAAGTCTATGTTGTGCCCGCGGGCGAGGCGAGCAAGTCGCAGCGGCAGCTCAGCGCGCTCTATGACTGGCTGGTAGAGCAGCGTGCCGAACGCGGCGAGGCGCTCATCGCCTTCGGTGGAGGCGTCGTGGGCGACCTGGCTGGCTATGCCGCCGCCACCTACCTGCGTGGCGTCCCGCTGGTCCAGGTGCCAACGTCGCTGCTGGCCCAGGTCGACTCCTCTATCGGCGGCAAGACGGGCATCAATCATCCTCAAGGCAAAAACCTGATCGGCGCGTTTTATCAACCGCGCCTGGTGCTGGCCGATCCCGCAACCCTGCTGACACTGCCTGCGCGTGAGCGTACCGAGGGCTGGGCAGAGGTAGTAAAGTATGGTATCATACTCGATGCGGAACTGTTTGCCCTGCTAGAGGCACACGCGGATACCCTGCGCGACTTTTTGCATCCCCCTGTCACGCTGCTCTGTCACATCGTAGCGCGCTCTATTGATTTGAAGGCAGTCGTTATCGAAGAGGATGAGCGCGAGCAGGGTCGCCGGGCTATTCTCAATTACGGCCATACCCTGGCGCATGCGCTGGAGAATGTGGCGGGCTATGGCGTATGGCTGCACGGCGAAGCGGTCTCCCTGGGGATGGTAGCCGCCGCCCTTATCGCGCAACGAGCTGGCATGTTCCCCGTCGCTGAAGCAGCGCGCCAGAACCGCTTGCTGGAGGCGTTGGGACTGCCCGTCGCGTATCGCGGGCCGGTATCGGCACAAGATATCCTCGCGGCTATCCAGTTGGATAAGAAGGTGACGGAAAAAAAGGTGCGCTGGATCATGCCGCGCCATATTGGCGAAGTGACCGTCACCTCTATGCCCGGCGACCTGGTAGAGGCGGTCGTTACGTCATTTTTCGCGCAGGAGAGACGGTAGTTTATGATAAAGATCTTACTCTTAAACGGCCCCAATCTCAATACTCTGGGGACCCGCGAACCGGCTATCTATGGTACGGTAACGTTGCCGCAAATCGCTGAGATGGTGCGCAGGCGTGCAGCAGAGTTGGAGGTGACGATAGATGACTTTCAATCGAACCACGAGGGGGCATTGATCGATTATCTCCAGCAGCACGCGGATCACGCTGACGGGGTGATTATCAACCCCGGTGCGTTCACGCATTATTCGATTGCCCTGCACGATGCCCTGGTGGCGGTCAAAGCTCCGATTATCGAGGTGCATCTGAGCAATATTTACGCACGTGAATCCTTCAGGCATCACTCGCTGATCGCTCCCATCAGTAAAGGACATATTGTTGGGCTGGGCTGGCGCGGCTATCTGCTGGCGTTAGAGGCCTTGGTGGAGTTAGCGCGGGAACAGGCCTGAAGAACGGAGAGAAATCATGAATCAGCAAGCTATTACTACCTTTCGTACCTGGATGGCCGGGCAGGGCCTGGATGCGTTTCTTATCACGCAGCCCCAGAATCGCAGCTATCTCAGCGGGTGGTTGAATGATGATACAGAGGGTGCCGGCTCGCTGCTGGTGGGGCGGGAGCAGCAAATAGTGCTGACCAATCCGCTGTATAAGGAAGTTGTCGCTAACGAGGCCCCAGGCTGGCAGGTGATTGTTCCCGAGGGGCGCGAGTACGCTGACACGGTGGGCACCCTGGCTCGCGAGCACAACTGGCACAAGATCGGCTTTGAGTCGTTGGTGCTCACCTATGGAGAGTACGAAAAGCTGCGCAGCGCGGGCGAGGGTGTGTATACGCTACACCCGTTTGAAAGCACGAGTATCGATACGCTGCGCCAGGTCAAACAGCCACACGAGCTGGACCTGCTCAGGCGGGCCATTGCGATTACGGATGAAACATTTACCCATATTTGTGGCTGGATACAGCCCGGCATGACTGAAAAAGAGGTGCAGTGGGAGATCTCGCGCCACATGGTATCTCTGGGTGCAGATGGTCCCTCTTTTGAAGCCATCGTGGCCTCCGGTCCCAATGGCTCCATGCCTCACGCACATGCAGGCGAGCGCCGCATCCAGAAGGGTGAGCTGATCACCATTGATATGGGGGCACGCTACAAGGGCTATTGCGCGGATATGACGCGGACTATTTGCCTTGGGGAGCCGGAGGAGCCGCGCATGCGCGAGGTGTATGACGCGGTGCTCCAGGCTATGAAGACATGCGAGCAGGGCCTGCATGGCGGCATTTCAGCGCGCGCCGCCGATGCTCTGGCCCGCGATGTGCTGAAGCAGGAAGATCTCGCGCAATACTATATTCACAGTACCGGGCATGGAGTCGGCTTGCAGATCCACGAAGAGCCTGGACTCTCGCCGCGCTCGCCAGAAGATGCTGTGCTGCCGGCAGGCGCGGTCGTCACGGTTGAGCCAGGCGTGTATATCCCCGGCTGGAGTGGCACGCGCGTCGAAGATTGTGTCCTGCTAAAGGCAGATGGCTGCGAGGTCTTAACGCAGTCGCCAACGGACCTGGTGATCCAGCGCTAGAGGAGTGAGGGAGTTGTTTCATGATATCCACGGGTGACCTGAAGAGAGGTCTCACCATCGACTTTGAAGGCCAGTTGTGCAGCGTCCTCGATTGGCAGCACGTCAAAATAGGCCGCGGCGGGGCTATTGTGCGCCTGAAACTGCGCAACCTGCGCACCGGGTCGACGTTTGATCGGACCTGCGATGCCGGCGAGAAGTTCAAGCGCCTCGACCTGGATCGCAGCACGGTGATGTACCAGTACGAGGATGATAACCAGTATCACTTCATGGATACCAGCACCTACGACGATGTCGTGCTGACCGCGGAGCAGCTCGGCAATGCCAGAAACTACCTGATTGATAATCTGGAGCTTGACCTGATCCTTTTCAACGACGAGCCGATTTCAGTGGAACTGCCCGAAAAAGTGGTGCTCACGGTGACCTATACCGAGCCTGGCTTCAGGGGCGATACCGCAACGGGCGGCACGAAGCCAGCTACCACTGAGTCAGGCCTTGTGGTACAGGTGCCGCTGTTTATTACGACCGGCGATGTCATCCGCGTCAATACTACGACAGGTACCTACGTTGAGCGCGTGTAATGGAGGGGCACCCCGCGCGGGTGCCCTGCTGATTGGCATCCTGAATGGATCAGTCAGCCTGTCCCTTTTAGTCATGTTTGCAGGAGATCTCTGATGGACGGAAAACACCCTCATTCCCAGGATGCGCGGTCGCTTCCGACTGAGCCGGTGGCTGCCGGCAGGACTATCGACATCAAACACCTGGAACGTCTTGTGAGCCTGCTTGATAGAAGCGATGTTTCTGAAGTGGAAGTGAAAAGTATCGCCGAGGGGACGCACCTGGTGCTACGCAAGATCAAGGTCTCGACAGGTAGTGAGCAACAGACGCTGGCCCAGCAAAGCCTGATGATGCCAGCCGCGACTCCAGCGCCCGTAGAGACGCGCCAAAACATCGTTGCGCCGCTGGTCGGCACGTTTCATACGCGCGCGAAACCCAGGGGCGGCATCCTGGTTGCCGCCGGTGACCAGGTCAAGGTAGGCCAGCTTGTAGCGACCATCGAGTCGCTGAACGTCATCAATGATGTGGAGGCTCATGTAGCGGGCCGCGTTGTCGAGATCCTGGTGCAGGAAGGGCAACCGGTAGAATACGGGCAGGCGCTGATGGTCGTCGAGACTGCGGAGGGGTTGTGATGCTGGCGGATTCCATCCCGGTATTGAGTGTCTCGCAAGCTTCTCGCTACATTAAAGAACTGCTAGAGCTAGACGATGTTTTGCAGAGTATCTGGGTGCAGGGAGAGATCTCTGATTGCAAAACATACCCCTCCGGCCATTGCTATTTTACCTTGAAGGATAGCAAGTCCCAGCTCTTCTGTGTCTTCTTCAAACACGCCCGCCAGCGCTCCCTGGCTCCCGACCTGCGCAATGGCATGGCCGTTACTGTGAGCGGCCGGGTCTCGTTTTATGAGCGCGATGGGAAGCTCCAGCTTTACGTTGAGCATGCCGAGCTGTTGGGAGAGGGCGCGCTTTTTCTGCTGTTTGAGCGCCTGAAAGAGCGCCTGGCGGAAGAGGGCCTGTTTGATGAAGAGCGCAAGCGCCCTTTGCCGCCCCAGCCGGCCGTGATTGGGATTGTTACCTCTTCCCAGGCCGCCGCCCTGCGTGATATGCTGCGCGTCCTGCATACGCGCTACCCGCTGGCGGAGGTCATTTTGTCGCCCACGCTTGTCCAGGGCGCCGAGGCACCGGCGGCTATCGCGGCCGCCATCGATCTGCTCAATGAACATGGCGAGGCCGATGTGATTATCGTGGCGCGTGGCGGCGGCTCAATCGAGGACCTGTGGGCCTTTAACGAAGAAATTGTAGCGCGGGCAATCGCGCGCTCACGTACACCGGTGATCAGCGGCGTCGGACACGAGACCGACTTCACCATCGCGGATTTCGTGGCCGACCACCGCGCCTCGACCCCCACGGCAGCGGCAGCAGCGGCTGTGCCCGATATCGCCGATTGGCGTGGGGACATCCAGGAGAAGCAGCAGGCCCTGATGGAACTGGTGGAGGAGCGCCTGGCCGACGAGCGCGAAGCTCTGGGACGCATCACTCGCGACCTGTATCGCGCCAGCCCCCGTAGCCAATTGGATAGACGCCGCCAACAACTTGACGATACCACCGAACTCCTGCAAATGGGCCTGCGCCATATCGTGGCGCTACGCGGCGAACGCCTGCGCGGCCTGTCGCTGCGCCTGCACTCGCTCAGCCCTTTGCTGACCATCGCGCGCGGGTACGCGGTCGTCCGCCGCACGCCAGATCAAGCGGTGATCACCAGCGCGCAACAGGTGCAGCCCGGCGATACCCTGAGCATTCAGGTGGCCGATGGGCATATCCCCGTTGAGGTGCTGTAGCAAGAATATGGCGCATCCTGCTCAAGATGCAGGGCTTTCCCATTCTCGCCGAAAGCGGGGATGCAAGGGGTAGTCAGCCCCTTGCCGGAGCGAGGGGTCCTCGCATCTTCCCCCCCCCTCTCTCCCGCCTTCGGCGCGACAAGAAGAGAAGGGGAAAGCCCTGGCTCAAGATGGAAGCTTGTTGCGTTCGCATACGGATAGTGCTAGTATTAGCCAGGATCAAAAAGGCAGGCGAGATTCAGAAAGGGATGTTTGGGCGACATGGACGCATTAAGCTACGAAGAGGCCTTCAAGCGGCTGGAGGAAGCGGTGGCGGCGCTGCAGGATGGGCAGATGCCTCTGGAGCGTGCCTTACAGTCCTATGAAGAAGGCATGAAGCTGGCACACTACTGTAATGAATTGCTGCAAAAGGCAGAGCTGCGTGTGCAGCAACTGAGTGTTGATAGCGAGGGTATGCTGGTCGTGCAACCCTTCGAGTTATCGTAACGCAGAGAGCGAAGAAGAAATGAATACGCTCTTAGGGAATCGTATTTTACTGGCGGCCTTTGTCGCCTGGGCGGTAGCTCAGGTCAGTAAGACCATTCTTGAATTGATCATCCAGCGCAAGCTCAATCCCAGCCGGCTGGTATCGTCCGGTGGCATGCCAAGCTCGCATTCGGCGCTGGTAATGGGACTGGCCACTGCGACCGGCCGCGTGATGGGGGTGGAGTCGGCGGCGTTTGCCATTGCTGTCGTGCTGGCAAGCGTCGTAATGTATGACGCGGCTGGCGTGCGACGGGCTGTGAGCATCCAGGCGCGCATACTGAACCAGATGATCGACGAGGCCTTTCAGGGTCATGTGATAGCCGAGAAACGGCTGCGGGAGCTAATAGGGCATACTCCTGTGCAAGTATTTGTCGGCGCCCTGATCGGCATTGGCGTTGGCCTCCTGATGACGACCTGACCCGCAGCCAGCCACTCTTCATTGGTAGAAACCAATCCTTTACTACCTTCAGCCTCTTCTTCACCTCAAGCACCCCCATGACCAAGGATCATCACAGGCACCGTGAGCACAATGAGCTTGATATCCTGCCAGAGCGATTGCGAGTGCAGGTAATTGATGTCCATCTCAACCATCTCCCGGAACTCCACACGCGAACGCCCGTATACCTGCCACACACCGGTCAGGCCGGGTTTCCCGGCTAAGCGCAGCAGGTCACGCTCGCTATACAGTTCAACCTCGTAGGGCACAGGTGGGCGAGGACCAACCAGGGACATCTCGCCACGCAACACATTGAAGAATTGCGGCAATTCGTCAATACTCGTTTTTCTGAGGAAGCGGCCGATTGTAGTAATACGAGGATCGTGACTCTGTTTATAGGCCATGTTTGTACCGGCCTCAGCATTTAATTTCTCTCCATTGATGTACTTCGTGATCGCTTCCTGGTGAGAGGAGTGGCCGCTGTTTACATACATAGACCGGAATTTATACATGGCAAATGCTTTGCCGTCCTGGCCTATGCGCTTCTGACGGTAGAAGACAGGCCCTTTTGAATTCAGGCGAATGCCAACTGCCACGATGACGACGACGATGCAGAGGAAAGGCAGAACGAGTAGTGTCAGCAGGATGTCAAGGAAGCGTTTAAGGCGTAGGTAGCCTGGATTGATACGAATGATCTGCGTAGTGGGTAGCGATTGAGAGATCATCATTCTTTCTTCCTCTGAGTGGTGCGCATAAGAGCCAATTAACAGGCGGCGTAACTTCGCCGTTATTCCTAATCTTAGGTGATGCGGGTGTTCAAACGGTACACATAACTATGCAGATGTGGGGCAGAAAGCGCTCAACACGTATCGATTTGAACACGAGTGCCTATCGCTTCAAATGGAGAGTTGGTTTCTATACCTGTGCAGGAAGAGCAACCAATATGCGACGTGGGTGTTCATACAATGAACACTTCTAGCTGTTAGCGTAAGGACAAGAGGCTACTATCAGGCTTTGAAAGGTGGGGACGATTATGTCATCTATGCAGATACCTCTAGTTGATTTGCAGGCCCAATATCGGGTGATCAAACAGGAGATCATGGCGGCTTTTGAAGGTGTGCTGGATACTATGCACCTGTTTCTGGGGCCGCAGACGCAGGCCTTTGAGGCCGAGTTCGCGGCCTATTGTGGGTGTCATTACGGCGTATCGCTCTCTTCGGGTACCGACGCGCTGATCCTGGCTCTGCGCGTGTGCGATATTGGTCCCGACGATGAAGTGATCACCGTCTCCAATACGTTTATCGCCACGGTTGAAGCCATCGCGGCGGTCGGGGCTACTCCCGTCTTTATAGATATCGATCCCGACACCTATACTATGGACTGGCGGCAGCTTGAGCAGGCCTTGACCTCCCGTACGCGCGCTATCCTGCCGGTGCATCTCTATGGCCATCCCACTGAAATGCAGCCTGTAGTGGATTTCGCGCGTGCGCACGACCTGCGTGTGATTGAAGATGCCTCTCAGGCGCATGGCGCCACCTACCAGGGCCGGCGCGTGGGCAGCTTCGGAGATATCGCCTGCTTTAGCCTGTACTATAGTAAGAACCTGGGCGCGTATGGTGAGGCGGGCATCTGCGTGACGAATGATGAGCATATGGCGGAAAAGTTGCGCCTTTTGCGCGACCATGGATCGCGCGTGCGCTATCATCACGAGGTCATGGGCGTCAATGCGCGCATGGATGAGTTGCAGGCCGCTGTGCTACGTGTGAAGATGCCCTACCTCGATCAATGGAACGCTGCCCGCCAGGAGCATGCCCGGCGCTATACAGAGGCGCTGCGGGATAGCGTCGAGACCGTGCCTGTCGTGCGACCGCAGGCGGGCCATGTCTTCTATGTCTATGTCGTACAGGTGCAGGAGCGCGAACGTTTCCGCCAGATTCTGGAGCAAGAGGGCATAGCAACCGGCATCCATTATCCAATCCCCGTTCACTTGCAGCCCGCCTCTCTACGTTATGGCTATGCACCTGGGACCCTGCCTGTGACGGAAGCTGCCGCCGCACGTATTGTCTCCTTGCCGATGTACCCTGAATTGACTACTCAGCAGATAGAACGCGTCGTTGAAGTTGTCAAGAAAGCCAGCAGACCGGGGATAGTTGCACAGGATTTGTCTGTAATAACTACATAAAGGATATATTGTCATGATGATGACCGATCTACAGTTTGGAGTAATTGGCTGGGGATATTGGGGACCAAAGATCGCCCGTAACCTGGATGCGTTGCCGCATGGCCAGGTAACCATGATCTCAGACCTGGATAGAAAGCGCCTGGCGTCGTTGGGCGTGAGCCAGCCGTGGGTACGCACAACGACGCAGGTAGAGGATGTGTTTCAATCGGATGTGGATGCCGTGGTCATTGCCACACCTGTCCGCACCCACTACAAGCTGGCGCGTGAGGCATTGTTGTATGATAAACATGTACTGGTGGAGAAGCCGCTGACTGCCAATGTGGAGGAGGCCAGGGAACTGGTGGCCCTGGCGGAGGAGCGCAACCGTGTCTTGATGGTGGGTCATACCTTTGAGTATAGCCCCGCCGTGAACGAACTGCGCAAACTGGTGCGCAGCGGGGAACTGGGGCACATCTATTGTATCGAGACTGAACGCGTGAATCTGGGTCTGTTCCGTAGCGATATTAATGTGATCTGGGACCTGGCCCCTCATGATGTGTCGATCTTGCTCTACTTGCTCGGTCAAAAGCCAGAGCGCATCAGAGTGCAGGCGCATTCCCATATCCAGCCGGGCATCCACGATATCGCGCATCTCGATCTCGAATTTGCCGGTGATTTGACCGCCCATATCCATGTGAGCTGGCTGCATCCCTGTAAAGTCCGGCAGGTGACGGTGATCGGCGACGCGCGCATGGTGGTCTATGATGACACCAATCCGTCCGAAATGATCAAGATCTATAATAAGGGCGCCGATGTCCATGCCGACCCCGGCGTGTCGTATCGCTACGGCGCCATCACCAGCCCGCATATCGATTGGACCGAGCCTCTGCGGCTGGAATGCGAAGATTTCGCCAATGCTATTCGTACCGGCACACAGCCACGCGCGCACGGCGGCGTTGGCCTGGCTGTGGTGGAGGTGCTGGCCGCCGCGCAGCAGATACTCAATGAGCAGGAAGAGCAGCGCTTCCGTGTGCCGATGTCGAATACGGCGTAAGGCAGGAACATGGCGTCCGCGGGGGGCGCCGCCATACACGTTAACTTACGTTGAAAAGGATGCCCGTTCCGTGTGTCCGTAGGGGCGATGGCTTGCCTCATAGGCGTGAACGGAAGCCGAAGCGGGCTGTTCTTCCGTAGGACGTGGCTTGCCTCGCCAGTCAGCGCACACG
>JALYTT010000186.1 GCA_030854145.1 Chloroflexota bacterium
GCCTACGGTATCACGATCTCGTCGGCGAACAGGCGGGCTTGTCAACGGCGCCCCTACGGATACGCCCGCGATTCCCGCTCGTTCATGTCTTACATTCACGTCTATGAGGCAAGCTACACTGCCGGGTCTGGTTGATTGAAATATCGCTTGCTCCATGCTATCATGCACAACAAGCGGGCAGACGTTGGGCCTATGCCTATCCTGCAACGCGCCCATCATTGTTGGAGATGAGGAAACAGCATTTATGAGTCAATCCACTAGCAACGAGCGTCGCGCCGATGTTGTGATTGTTGGCGCGGGCCTGGCGGGCCTGGCGGCGGCGCGCAGGCTGGCAGCGGCGGGTAAAGATGTTCTCGTACTCGAAGCGCGCGACCGGGTTGGGGGGCGCACCTATACCCGGCCGGCGAACGATGGGACGCCGCTGGACCTTGGAGGCCAGTGGATCGGGCCGACGCAGGAACGTATCGCGGCTCTGGCGCAAGAGGTTGGCGTGGGTACCTTCCTCTCGTATGATAGCGGGAACAATATCGAGCAGCGTGGTGGGCAACGCCATTTTTATTCTGGTCCGGTACCGATGCACGATCCTCTGGTCTCGATGGAGGTCATTGAGAGCATGCTTAATCTCAATATGCTGGCACGCGAGGTGCCGCTGGCGGCGCCGTGGGAGGCCAGCGAGGCCCAGGCGTGGGATGCGCAGACCTTCGCTACCTGGATGGAGGCCAACGTGTCAGCCGGGGGGACGCGTTCGCTGCTGACGCTGGCTATCCAGGCTGTCTTCTCGGCGGAGCCGCGCGACCTCTCGCTGCTGCATGTGCTCTTCTACATCCACTCGGCGGGGAGCCTCAACCAGCTTGTCAGCGTCACGCGGGGCGCGCAGGAGAGCCGCTTCCATGGTGGCTCGCAGACCGTCTCCAACCGCGTCGCGCAGGAACTTGGCGAGCGCGTCATCCTGAACACGCCTGTCCACAGCATCAGCCAGGACGAGCATGGTGTGCGGGTCGAGGCTGACACGTTGCTGGTGACGGCGCAGCGAGCGATTGTGGCCATCCCGCCCGCGCTCGCCGGGCGCCTGCGCTACAGGCCAGCTATGCCGGCGCTGCGTGATCAACTGACGCAGCGTGTGCCTATGGGCACGGTCACCAAGATACAGTGCCTCTACGAGACCCCCTTCTGGCGCTCCGAGGGCCTATCGGGGCAGGTCGCGAGCGATACCGGCGTCGTGCGCATTACCTTCGATAACACGCCGGAGAGCGGCAGCCCTGGCGTCCTCTTGAGCTTCATCGAGGGAGACGAGGGCCGCACGTGGGGCGATCGGGACGCAGACGAGCGGCGCGCCGCTGTGCTGTCTTGCCTGACAGACTACTTCGGCGAGAAGGCGGGCATACCATATGAGTACATCGAGCAGAATTGGGCGGCGGAAGAGTACTCGCGCGGAGGCTATGCCGGCTATATGGCGCCCGGCGTCTGGTCGATGTACGGTGCGGCCCTGCGCAGGCCGGTCGGTCGCATCCACTGGGCCGGCACGGAGACGGCGACCGTGTGGAATGGCTACATGGATGGCGCTGTGCAATCGGGCGAGCGCGCGGCGGAAGAGGTGCTGGCGGCGTCTACAGAACGCCAGGCATCCCTGTAATAGCGAAGAGAGGTAGCATGCATGGCAACACGGGAAGAGATTCGGGAAGCCCTGGACGATTATGTCGCCCAGGCAGGCAAGAGCGAGCGCGTGCTCCGGGCTTTGCGCACCTGGAACTGTGTGGTCTACATCGAGGCCACGGATATCGAGGCCGCCTTTACCATGGAGGTGAAGGGTGGCCCGGCGACGGTCAGCGCTGGCGTGCAGGGGAAGCCTGATCTCATCGTGCGCGGGAGCAGCGAAGACCTGGCGAACATCTTCTGGTGTGACGCCGACCCCGCCTCAAACTATATGCAGGGCGCGATCAAAACCCAGGGTTCACCAGAGGATGTGATGCGGCTGGATGCGATGGCGATGCTTATTTACCTGGAGACGAAGCGCTAAGCGCGCACCATCATTCTTCGTAGGCGCCTTGAGAACTTCTTGATATCTCTATGGTAAAATATATAACCAGGCATGTTCAAATGGATAGAGGCAGTTACCACATTATGAAGAAAACGCCATCAGCGCCTAAGTCGTCAATGCAGCAGACGGGGCAACGCATACAGTCTCACTCTGTTCCAGCACAGGCGGGGTCGACACGCCAGTTTGCGCCGCCAGTTTCCCTATCTGATACAGCCGGCCAGACTCGTCCGACCCATAGTCTGCCTGGCTGGTTACTTTTGCCCTTACGTCTCTTCCTGGGGATTACATTTATCTATGCCGGAGTGCAGAAGCTGACCGATCCGCAGTACTTCAAGCCGTCCGCCGCCGGCTTCGTCGGGAAGCAGATCACATCTTTCGCCGTAGGTTCCCCGCTTCACGATTTTCTGATGCATGTTGCTGTGCCGCATGCCGCCTTCTTTGGCACACTGGTAGCGTATGGTGAGTTGGCAATCGGTGTGGGAGCGTTGTTAGGGCTTCTATTGCGGCCGGCCGCGTTCTTTGGGATGTTGATCAGCCTGGTCTTTTTCCTCTCGGCAAGCTGGCGGGTGCGGCCATACTTTTACGGGGCCGATATCGTTTTTGTCTTCAGTTGGCTGACGATGTTCCTGGCCGGCCCGCGTGGAAGCTGGCTGCCCTCGGTTGATGCTCTCCTGGCCTCGCGTCTGCTGAGGAGCACGGTGCCTGAGAAGCGGGCCGGTCTGGCGCGCCTGCTCTGCCTCCTGCTGGGCGTCGGCGAAGGGGAGCAGGCGCCCGTTGCACTAGCTGATCAGGTCACAGGCAAGCTGTCGCCGCGTACACAGAACACCAGGCGCATGGTAGGCAGGCAGCAATCGCGGCGCGATTTTGTGGGGGGCCTGATCACAGGCGGCCTGGCAACGTTGGGAGTGGTCTGGTTCTTCGAGCGCCTCATTCGCAGCGCTGATCAAGGGTCGCTCCCCTCCTCCACGACCAGTCCTCAACAGGGAAATGGCGCTAACGGCGGGGCCGGCAGTGGTACCCCGAATAACAGTGGGACCGCGAGCACGACAACCACAATCGCTGTTGCCAGTAAGGTGCCGGCCAACAGCGCGGTCACCTTCACGATTCCCTCAAGTGGCGACCCCGGCGTGCTGATTCACCTGAGCAATGGACAGTTTGTAGCCTACGACGCGGTGTGTACCCACGCGGGCTGCCCGGTGGATTATGATTCCAGCAGCCAGCACCTGCTCTGCCCCTGTCACGGGGCCGAGTTCGATCCCGCGCGCGCGGCTGCCGTCGTTGCTGGCCCAACAGATCAGCCGTTGCCCAAAGTGGCGATCCACGTAGATAGTGCGACAGGCGCAATCACGCTTGCGTAAAGGCCGGGTTGCTCTGGCATGTATTCATTTCGCATGTTCCCTATACTGGTTCTAGGATATCGATATCTTTATACTGATTTAGATGTCGCTGTCTTCAGTGGAGGTTTCTATGCGAAAAATACCCCTGCGTCTGGACGTGATGGGAACGATGGTGCTCATCCTTCTTGGTACTGTCAGTTGCGGCCCTGCGACGTCCCCCTCTCGTGGAAGCGGTCCTTTGGCGGCCCCGGCTCGTCCTGGCGCTATGATAACGATTCTGCCAGCGCAGGATCTTTTCACGCCTTTTATCCTGGTGATCCAGGCACATACCATCGTGACATGGGACAACCAGGACATTAAGGCGCATCGTATTAGCACTACTCCTGACCAGCAGTCCTTTTTGAATCGGCAAGCGTTTTCCTTACAGGCGCCGGCGGGCAACCGTGTGACGTTCACCTTTAATCTCCCTGGGATATATCACTACTATGACCCCGTGCTGGATAGCTGGAATGCCCAATTTTCCCGCGTGGCGACCGGAAAAGGCAACGGCAGTGCGCCCCTGGCAATGGATGGCGTGATCTGGGTCCAGGGTTCGCTGCCAGCGCTATCCCTGGCAACCCTCAACCATATCCCGGTGAATCACGATGAATTCGCGCTAGAATTTATCGCCATCCACGCGCCAGGCTCGGTCTCCTGGCACAACTTTGACGAAGATCCGCATTTCGTGGGCCTGGTTCCTCACTGGTCAGCTCCGATCAACCCTGAGGACATTGGCATCTATCGCATGGCCGGGAGCGTTGACGTGCCTGGCGGACAGACCGTCACGGTGTCGTTCAATACTCCTGGCCTCTACTATTACTATTGCCGCAACCATGACCGGATCAATGATACAGCCGATCGGGCCGAGGCTCTCATGAAAGCCTCGGAGTACCCGCTCCCTATGGAAGGCTTTGTCCTGGTGGTCGGCTAAAGCAGGCTGAGGATGCGTACACGTGAGAGGGCGCATCCTCAAAGCGTTCGGCTCTCCCATTAGACCACATGTGCAACTGCGAGCATCTCTTGATCGCTCTGCTGGAGAACCACCATTGCCGCAACCACCAGGGGATCGAACTGGCTACCCGCGCAGCGCGTCAGTTCTGCGAGCGCCAATGCATGGGAGCGCGCGGGTTGGTACGAACGCTCCTCTGTCATGGCCAGATAGGCCTCCACCACGGCGATCACGCGTGCCGCGAAGGGGATAGCATCTCCCGCCAACTGATCTGGATATCCCTGGCCATCCCAGCGTTCATGATGCGCCCGGATCACTGACGCGAGGGGGCGCAACGCGGGAATGCTGCTGACGACTTCTGCACCGATCTCAGGATGTGTGCGCATCACCACCCATTCCTCTTCTGTCAACTTTTCAGGCTTCTGGAGCAGGGCGGTGGGAATAGAGATCTTGCCAATATCATGCAGATGGCCCGCCAGGGCGACCATGTGCGCCTCGGCCGCCGGTAGACCGAGTTGCCGGGTCAGATCTAGGCTCATCTCGCCGACATCACTGGAGTGTATGCCGGTTGAGCTATCATGAACTTTCACCAACCTGCTCAGGGCTTCAATAATGCCTGCCAGTGCCGTTTCTTCCCTGCCGCCGTCTTGCATCTGCTCCAAAAGCAGGGCCTGGACCAGCGGATCGTTGACGTTTCGCACCTGGTTGCGTCCCAGACGTTTGGAGCCATACATCGCCTGGTCGGCAGCAGTCACCAATGCCTCTC
Organism: Chloroflexota bacterium; assembly: GCA_030854145.1. The sequence continues at coordinate 5,130 of JALYTT010000186.1, forward strand.
GCTCCTGCGCATGGAGCGGATAACATGCGACCCCCAGGGAGCACGTCAAGCGCATGCCGCCGCCAGCGCTGAAGGTATGGGCGGCGACATCGGCTCGAATCGTCTCCGCGAACTCCTGGGCCTGTTCTACCGTCAGTTCGGGCAAGATGGCCACAAATTCCTCGCCGCCCCAGCGACCGACGGTGTCGATCCCGCGTAGCCGGATACGAATCAGCCTGGAAAACTCAGAGAGCACCTCGTCTCCGGCCGCGTGCCCATAGCCGTCGTTGAGGGCCTTGAAATGGTCGATATCGAAAAATAGCAGGGAGCAGGAGCGCTCATACTGCCCCGCGCGCGCAAGTTCTTGATCGATCAGCGAGACCAGAGCTCGATGGTTGGGCAGCTCGGTCAGCACATCGGTTGTTGCCAGGGCTTCCAGGCGCGTATTGGCGCTAGAAAGCTGGTCATGAGCCTGATTGAGTTCCTCGTGCTGCGCTTGCAGTTCCTGGTGGAGCTTCTCCATCTCTTGCCCATTGATGATAGTGTCAAGCATCGAGTTGACGCAGGCAGAGACAGTTGCCACCTCGTCGCTGCCTACCACTACCATACGCGCTTCAAGGTCTCCCTGTTCAATCGACTGCACAACCGAGCGCAATTGGTGTAAACGCCGCACCAGGGTATTGGAGACCAGCCAACCAATGGCTCCAATGCCCAGCAGGACGCATCCTGTTGCCAGGCTAATGATGAGCACCAATGAGCGGATCGCTACATTGGTGGCGTCGCGTACTGAAGTTGTCAGGGTGCCATTAAACTGAATCAGGAGGTTGAGGGACCTGAGGGTGTATGCCAATCCGAGTTCGGCCTGTGAGTACTCCAGGGCATGGGCTCCCGCGATATCTCCCATGTCGATCTTGTGGAGCACCTGGACCTGGATCTGGGCGTAGGACTGCCAGGCTTGTAAAGTGGTCCCGAGCAGGTTGCGTTGCTCAGCGATCTGGCTCTGGTGTCCGGCCTGGGTAAAGAGCGCCGCCAGGTCTGCATGGCGTTCGAGGGAATCCTGTTGTACCTCGCCATCGAGAAGGCTGTTGATGCGCAGTATAATGCGATGCACAACGACGTGATCCTCAGCGAGGGTTTCGTGCGATGGTTGCGCCAGGGCAGCATCGTTCAGCGTTCCTTGCATGGTTGTATCCATCTGTTGTAACAGATCTTTGGAGGTGGTAAGTGATGTAGACAGGTGCAGGAGCACCTGAGAGAAAAGCGCTTCTTGAGAGAGCAGTTGCGAACTTTGGACCCCGATAACTCCAAGAGCAAGGGAGACAATGAGCGCTGGAATGAGGAACCCCAGCGTTAATCTGCGGGCAATGGGCATATTCAGCAAAGGATTGCGACTCTTGCGCATTTGCCTGATAAGCGGTGTGGACCGCGAGCGTCCTTCAGCCAGGGGTGAACCGGGCGGTCTCTCCGGCGATTGCGATGGATAGTGATGTGGCATACTCACGTGAAGAGCCTCCCTTTCCAAAAAGACACAGGGCCAATACATCAGAGGATAGAAGCGCTGCCGGATGCTTACTTGTGTAGGTGCCTGGAAAGGAACGGCCTCACCGCTCCCATGTCAGCATGCTTCTCCTATACCAGAAGTATCGGCAAAGAAGGCCTTTTTCGAGAGAGCAGAGGGTGATCGATTACGAAATGCTTGAATAGTGCTGCTCCTGATCTTCTTCATCAATCAAGAGCAGCAACCAGCGTGGGAGGAGAAAACAATCGTCTGTATAAGGTGAAGCTAGCGCGACGAAGTGGCGGGCGCGTAGTGCGCGATGAAGGTGAGAAGACGCTGCATCAGATCAGCGCCCTGTTCGCTGTCAAAGATGTCAACGCCATGAAGCGATCCGGGGTACAGGTGGATCTCCTTGGGCGGGCTGGCGAGTGTGTACATATGCATAGTGTCAGCGGCGTAATCGTCACCCTGGCTGTTTATAAAGAGTTTGGGAGCGTTGCTGGCCTTTAGATCGGCTTCGCTGACAGTTACCCCAAAGTCCTGCGGGGCCGAGAGGGTGATCACCGCCGCGAGTTGTTCGTGCGCCGCGGCTTTGAGGGTAGCCGTTCCTCCCATGCTCGCGCCCAGCAAGACAATCTTTGTGGCCCCCTGCTGGCGCACAAACGCTATGGCGGCACGCACATCGACAGCCAGGGCTGCTGTGTCAGCCTGACCCTGCGAATCGCCGTTGCCACGAAAATCATAGGCCAGCACCAGGTACCCGTGTGCGGCCAGGCGCTGCGCGATCCCGCTCGCGCTCCAGATTATCTTAGTTGTGTGTAGCTCGTGTGAGCAAATTATCGCCGTTGTCCCGTGGCCATAAAGCAGTCCCGCGAGCCGGACATGGTCTGAGGTGAGGAAATGTACCTCGCGTGCGGGGATATCAGGGATCGTCGGCGTTGGGGTAATCCCCATGGTTGGGGTTGACCTCGGTGAGGGCGCTGCTGCCGGCTGTGAAGGCCCACTCGCACCACAGGCGGCAAGGATGAGTAACAGGAGGATCAATGGTATTAGATGAGTACGTTTCATAGAGGATATCTCCTTTCCAACTGCTGGCACTGAGCTGTGTGACCAGGCTTGCTATGTTGTTCCCCACAGGCGCACTGTTTCGTCCTTGCTCGCGGACGCGATCAATCGCCCATCGGGCGACCATGCCAGATCCCATACCCGGTCTGTATGACCCTGCCATGTGTGGATGCCTGTTCCGGTACCAGCGTCCCAGATCTGTATCAAACCCGTCTGATAGCCTCCCGCCAGCAGGCGGCCATCGGGAGACCAGGCAAGTGGATAGACCCAGCCGTTGTTGCCGCTGATGGTGAGCGTTGTGCGATTGCTGAACGTCGCTGGCTCCCAGAGCTGCACTGTACCCTTATCGCTTGATGAGGCAAATGTCCGTCCATCGGGTCTCCATTGAACATCGTTAGGCAAATCGTCAGCATGCAGAGTCCGTGACAACCCACCACTCTCGGTCTTCCAGACATGGAGTATGCCATCATACTGTGGTGATATGATCCACTTGCCATCGGGTGACCAGGCAATGCCCCACACCGCCTTCGTGCGCAGGTCCGTCGCTTGCTGACCCAGGAGGGCATGGCCTGTGTTTGTGGCGGCATCCCAGATCTCGACGGCGCCATTGCCGTATCCAGCCACCAGTCGCCGGCTATCTGGAGACCAGGCGACGCTCAGGACCGTATTGCTGGCAAAGGGTCCCTGCAACACGGCTCGCGGGATATCCCGTTGCCCGTCCCAGAGCCGCACTGTGCCATCGTCGCTCGCGCTCGCCAGCAGGCGACCATCAGGTGACCAACGAATACGATTCACGCGATCGCTATGTCCCTGAAGAGTTCGTAGTTGCTTGAGTGTGGCCACATCCCACACCTGGATCGCGTTCTCGGCACTTCCAATCGCCAGGACGCTGCCAGTTGGAGACCAGGCTACAGCCACTCCCTCTGGAGTCAGCGTGGTTAGCGACTTGATATGTCCGGCATTCCTGACATGGATAGGTTGGAGGGCGCCGCGCTGGAGCGCCGTCACAGTGGGAGTGCTCGCGTGCTGGCCCGTGTTGGCAGGCACCTGCGAGGCAGGGGCGCACCCGGCTGCCAGCAGCCCGGAAGCAATGAACGCGAGACATTGGCGCCTGGAGAGATTTGGCCTTGGAGGTATTTGTTCGCTACTCAGTGTATGCTTATTCATAGAAGATCCTCTCCTTTGCGTCCCAGGGCCTGCTCAAGTTGCTCTACCATCCACCGGCACCAGGAGAGATACTCCCGTTCGTAGGCCACTCCCATCCGCACTGTCGCGTAATCCCCAAACCGTGGATCACCGGGAGCAGGTATGCCCGCACTTCGCTGTTCGATCTCGGCCTGGATCTGTTCAAAAAGCGTCAGGTGCTCGGCATGGGCCTGCTCTTGATCCCGGTACAGGGTCAGAGCGGCGCGAGGGTCGGCGAGCCAGATGGCATAGGTCTTGAGTAAGAGTTCATTGCGCTCCGGTGCCGGTTGGGGAGGTCGTGTCAGCCACTGCTTGAGAGTGCCGCGCCCGACCTCAGTAATGGTATACAGTTTCTTCTGCGGACGGTCTTCCTGCACGATCACTTGGTGCTGAACGTATGCCAGTTCCTCCAGGCGAGCCAGTTCAGGATAGATCTGGCTGTGCTGGGCCTGCCAGAAAAAGCCCAGCGGTTTTTTCATCCGCTGTGCCACATCATAGCCGCAGAGTGGCTCGCGTGCCAGCAGGGTTAAAATGGCATAGCCAAGTGTGGAGATAGTCATGCGATTATGCTCACCTTTATACTATTGCCTGTACCTATGTCTGATATTACATACGACAATTTTGTCATAGAACTCACACGGGCAAAGGATAGCCAGGATGATTTGGGAAGCGTGGTATGGAAGTAATCGCGTCGCCGCGCCTTGAGCGAGGCGCGTTGAAGCTGGTTGACATTGCCACTTCCACCATGGCGAACATTGCACCCGCTATGAGTTTCTATTTTAGCTTTGGGTGCTTGTTTCAGTGGTTGCGCTGGTCACTCACGCGGGCCATCTCTCCCTGGCTCCCTTCAATCCCGCGAATATCTCGGGTGGACTGACAGGTTTTGGACTTGGCTTTCCGGTGGCAGTTTATCTGTTCGTCGGCTGGGAAAACTCCGCGGCGCTTGCCGAAGAGACCGATGATCCGCGTCGCAATGTTCCCAAAGCTATCTACGCGAGTATTCTGCTGATGGGCCTCTCCTACCTGCTGTTTTCCTACTCCACCATCGTGGCCTTTGACTACAATGTCAGCGCCCTCTCAGCAGCGGAAGTCCCCTTCATTACTGCTGCCCAGAAGATCTCCGACATCCAGGTGCTATTCGCGACTGCTGCCCAGAAGATCTTCGGCATTCTGGTGCTGTTCGCGTATATTGCCGGGTTCACATCGATCTTAAGCTCTCTGATTGCCGGCTCGAATTCGCGGTCTCGCCTGATCTTTAACGCGGCTCGCGAGAGCCTTTTGCTGGGTGGCCTGGCAAAGCTTGACCCCAGGAGGCATACCCCCTGGGTGAGTTTCCTGGTCTTTTTTGGGATTGGCCTGGGCATTGTGTACATCTTAACCTCTTCCCCTGGACCGCCCTGGCCATCATTGTCGTCGGACTGATCTACGCCATCATCCTCAGCCGCAGAGATCCGACCCTGGGAGATCGTGTGGGATCGATTGTGGCAGATCGAGAGTAGGTAAACTGCCCTGGCTATCGCTTGTGGTGAAGGTATATGAACAATGGGGGAGTCGCAAGACTCCCCTCCCATGGCTGTAGTGACGTGTTTGTTATGGAATCGCATTTAGAAGAATAATAACACTTGCAAGAATGCAAGAGCCAATGACAAAAAAAGCTATCCCATTTTCCATTGCTGCTCTGTTAAATTTGCTGCCAAGATGTTTGCGAGCAATAAAAAAGAGCAGACCCCAGAAAAGAAGCGCTATCCCTTCGAGTACACTTCCTGCTATGAGTTGCCCCCGATATAATGCGAGACCCCCGAATCCTGCGCAATAGAATGCAGATGCTGCAAGGCAGGAGCGAAGCATAGTGAATAACGTTCTCAAATTGTTTCCTGGTTGCTCTCTTCTTCTAGGGAAATGCCTTCTAACTCTATGTCTATGTAAGCATCGCGGAGAAGGAACTGGACGCCGAGGCTCGGCAACGTAACTGTTTCATGTGACTTATAGATATCGTAGATCCATCTCCCGTTCTCTTTGCGGTACATCTCCATTTTTAAAGATTTGGTGTTGACAAGGATATATTCTTCCATAGTCGGAAGGGCGAGATAGTTTTGGAGCTTCCACGTTCTGTCCGAGATCTCGGTGCTTGGAGAGAGCACTTCAAAAATTACGCGTGGAGATTGGAGAAGATCACCTTTCCCTCTATCGCGTGGATCGCACGTGACAGTAATATCGGGATGAACGTAGCGTTTTTGAGAAATCTGCACTTTTATATCAGAATTGTAAACACAGCACGGTTTTCCGCGAAGGAGGTCCCGAAGAATACTGTAAATGTTGCCACTCATAGTGCTGTGGTCGAACGTTCCCCCAGCCAGCATGTACACCTGACCATCGATGTACTCATAGCGGTTCTCGGTATCGGCTTCTTCGAGATGAAAGTATTCCTCAACAGTCATCGTTTGCGGATATTCCAGGGCCATGCGTTGTTCTCCTCTAGAGGAAGTACATTACAATCTCCGGGCGTTGATTTGATTATATCACAGAGTTGCTCGGCTATAATTTCAACTCTTGCAACAGGTGCTCCCCCGGTTTCCTTGCCTGCATGTCATCATTGATGTGCTGTGTCATGAAAGCCTGCCTTACTCCATACAAACGTCTTCAGGAAGCCCTGGACGCGCTCTCAGATTGCGCCACCGCAACATGGCGGGAAGTGATGATGATACCAATACTATCAACCAGCAGGGCCGCGACCGCCAGGACAGCAAACACTGGCACCTCTGGCAGGGCTATCCCAAAGAGAGCATCCAGTGAGTAGCTGCCGGGTCCGATCAGCCCGATAGTGAGGCTGGCAATTGCCAGCATCAAGGGATATTCATAGCCGCCTTTTTGCCCAAAGAAGCCGTTTTTCCAGTGCGTCCTGGCCGCCATGACCATCGCACCCAAAATGCCTGCCGCACCCAGTGGCGTCAAGAAGCCCAACGCCAGGGAGAGGCCACCGCCGAGCTCGCCCACAATAGCCAGGCTAGCCCAGAACCACCCTGGTTTGAAGCCCTGCTTCTCCAATCCCTGGCGCAGCCGGACGGGACCAGGGCCACCGAACCAACCAAAGAGCTTCTGCGCGCCATGTCCCGCTAACGTCAAGCCGATGACGACGCGGAAAATCAGGAGCGCTATATTCATTGTAAGTGTGATATTATTTCTCCCTCTCACTTTCCTTACGAAACTAATGGTATAA
>JALYTT010000187.1 GCA_030854145.1 Chloroflexota bacterium
GGATGATGGCGATGACATGGCACTGCAGACGATGCCCATCACACACCTCGCTCTCTGGTTTTTGATCACCACCATCAGCGAGCCTGCGGAAGAACCACTATATGCCTCACGAGCATTGCCTAGATATCTATGAAATCGCACCATCTGGACTCGTGGGGTGCAATTCTATGGCTGCACTCCAGAAACCCGCATATGTCACGCTTGCTTCAAGCAATGGATGGAAAATCAGCACAATATCTTACGGAAGGCAAAGCAAGGCAAGCGCGCTGATATATTGGTATGGTTTGTACGCTTGCTCACGCCCAATTTTCCATGTATACTAGTGTTGGGGACATCAGAATGTAGTGTTGGGAGCCAATAAACGTTGGTCATTTGTTGGGGGACACAGCGCCTCTGAGGAAAAAGACCATGCCGAAACCTGCCACATACGCCCTGATCTGGTCGTCGGAACACACTATCTATACTGCCTATGAACAGGGTCAACAACAAATTTCTTTCCTGTCGGGAGACGATGAAACGTGGTTGGCCTGGCTTGCAAACCGCAGTTCATTCTCTTTCCAGGGCAGGCATGGCTATCTCACCCTGCTTAAAGAGGCGCGCGCACGGGGCAACGATGGCTATTGGTATGCGTATCACCGCCAGGACAAACGCAGAATCAAGCACTACGCCGGGCGCACCCCGGATCTGACGATCGCTCATCTGGAGGAATTGGCCTATACTCCTGACATCCTGACCAACAAGACCCATTCCATTGACCGACTCCCGCAGCAAGCTGGACAAGAACGTATGTTACAACCAATGCACGTTGTGGACGACACATCTCCCACATTGCACCTAACGGCACCCCAGGGACCACTCCTCGCTTCCAGGCTGTATCCACCGCCTCCACAGGCCGCTCTCATTCCACGTGAGCGCCTGCTGGCTCTGTTGGACGCCGGCCTTGAGCGCAAACTCACGCTGCTCTCGGCTCCGGCTGGCTCCGGCAAAACTACGCTTTTAACGCAATGGCTCGCTGCGCGCAAGCGACGGGTGGCGTGGCTCTCCCTGGATAGCGAACAGAACGGCCCGCAGCGTTTCCTGGCTTATTTGATCGGAGCACTTCGGCGCGTCCATCCAGATCTCGGCAGGGACATACTGGCTAGCATCCAGGTCGAGGGACAGACAGCCCTGAGCGAAGGGATGGTCCTTTTGCTCAACGAACTGGCCGCGCTGCCCTCGCATATCACCATCATCCTCGATAACTATCACCTGATCGAGAGTCAGTACATTCATAGTGCGCTCAAGATGCTTCTTGACCACCTGCCCGCGCATGTCCATATGATTATCGCCGGTCGCAGCGAACCGCCTGGTCTACTTGTCCGCCTACGCGCCTGTGGACAGCTTACGGAACTGGGAACGAGCGCGCTCCGCCTGACTCGTGAGGAACTGGAAGAACTGCTTACCTGCGTCCTGCATCTGAAACCCGAACCGGAAGAGCTAGGTGAGTTGGAAGAGCGCGTCGAAGGTTGGATCGCAGGTCTCTACCTGGCGAGAAGTGCTATGCAGGGTCAGACGGATTTTGCCCTTTTTCGCGCCGCCTGCTCTGGAAACAACCGGCACATCCAGACCTATTTTCTTGAGGAGGTGCTGGCGGGTTTGCCGCCAGATACGCAAAATTTCCTGCTCCATACCGCCCTGCTTGAGCGCTGCAATAGCTCGCTCTGTACGGCTATGACGGGTCGGGGGAATACCGCGCAAACGCTAGAAGAGCTGGCACGCGCGAATCTGTTTCTCTGCCCGCTGGCTGAACAGGAGGGGTGGTATCGCTACCATCGGCTCTTTGCCAGCGCGTTACGCCATCACCTGTTACGCACTCAGCCGGAGCTGGTTGCCGCGCTGCACTTGCGAGCCAGTCAGTGGTTCGAGGCTCACGCTTTGCCCGCAGAAGCTATCGAACACGCCCTGGCAGCCCAGGACTACGCGCGCGCGGCTATCCTGATCGAGGGAGTTGCCCCGACCCTGATTAGCGAGGGGAAACTCACCATCCTGCAAAGCTGGCTCGATGCGTTGCCCGAGGAGGTTGTGCGCGCCAGTCCGCGCCTCTGCATCAGCCGGGTCTGGCAAGAGTTTATCACCTCGCAGCCCAGTACGTACATCCTATGGGTCGAGGCGACGGAACAGGCGATTCACCGGCTTGGGGAGACGCTGCCCCCACCAACAGTTGTCGCACTCCAGAGTGAGATTATCGCCCTCCGCTCGCTCTACACCATTTCGTTCGCTGACTTCTCCTCAGCCATTGCCTCCTGTCAGCAGGCCCTACAACAGCTTCCCGCCGGTAGCCATTATCTACGCGGCCTGATTCTGATGCTTCTGGGTCTGGCGTACACACGTAGCATCGATGTGAGGGCGGCAGCACGAGCGCTCTCCGAGGCAAATAGTAACATCCAGGCGATAGGACACGTCCTCCTGCTGCCCTACGTCACGCTGGCGCAGGCCGAACTGTACGCAGCCCAGGCCTATCCTTTCCAGGCTGCGAAGCTCTATCGCCACGTCCTCGCGCAGGAGATCAGGCCGGGCGTTGCCTCGCTCTTTGTGGCAGGTTTCGCCCACTTCGGATTGGGCTATCTTCTGTGGGAATGGAATAATCTCGCTGAGGCTAAGCATCATTTGCTGCAAGCTTGGACGATGGGGCAGCGCACGCAGGCAACTACGATCCTGCTCGATAGCGCACTGCTGCTCGCCCTGGTCGCGCACGCGCAGGGAGATAGCGCGACCACACAGTCCTGGTTGCAGCAACTGGAGTTGCTCAGCCAGCGCGCCAGCTATATCGAGCTGACTGAAATAATCACGCCTATCCGCACCCGTTTCGCCCTAAGGGAGGGCCACCTGGAAGACGCGCTCTTCTGGATGCACGAACAGGACCAGCGCGCCGCTGATCCCAGCTACAAACACAGCGAACTTCTCGATCTGACCCACGCGCGCATACTGATCGCGGCGGGTCAGGCTGGCATTGAGCCGGACGCCGGTGCGCGAACGCTCGAACTCCTGGAACACTGGTACGTCGCAGCCAATCAAGCGGGCAGAGTGAGGGTGCTGGTAGAGGTTCTGATTTTGCAAGCGCTGGCGTTCCAGCTCCAACATGATCGCGTAAACGCGCTGCGTACTCTTCAGCGTGCGATTACCCTGGCAGAGCCGGGCAGATATATCCGCCTGTTTGTGAGTGAGGGCGACCCGATGGCCCGGCTCTTGCGCCATCTGCTTGAGCAGCAGCGCGCACAGAAAGGCAGCAGACAAACAATCAGCCTGGCCTATCTCTCCACGCTCCTCAAAGCCTTTGCTCAGCCCGGTACCTTCTTCCTGCCAACCCCACTCGCTGAGTCCCCACCGCTCTTTGATCCATTGAGCTTACGCGAACGCGAGGTACTGCGCTTGATCGCTGGGGGACGGAAGAACCGCGAGATTGCTGATGAACTGGTGGTGGTCACCGGGACGGTCAAAGCGCACATCAACATGATCTATCAGAAACTCGGCGTCACCAACCGCGTTCAGGCCATTACCCGTGCTCGCTCGCTCGGCCTTCTCTAACCCCCGCCCTCTCTCATTTTGCAATCCATTTCCCCTCTGGAAAAGTTATCCCCACATTTACCCTTCGGTAGATGTTTTTGCAGGTTCTGCTTAGGTACACTTCAAGAGAACTCAGCGTTTTTACTTGCATTGGGAGCAAAGAACAATCAGCAGAAAGGAAGAGCTATGAATTCGCACACAGAAACAGGGATCAGCAGAGACCAGCTTGCAGGCTTTGAGGACGATGTACGCTCTATCCTCCAGGATAGCAAGGTACCAGGCGCTGCTGTCATCATTCTCAAAGATGACGAGGTGCTTCTCTCCCAAGGCTTCGGCAAGCGCAACGTGGCTGAGGACCTGGATGTGACCCCGCGCACACTGTTCCCGATTGGCTCATCAAGCAAGGCTTTTACCTCGGCGGCAATCGCGATGCTGGTGGAAGAGGGAAAACTGGAGTGGGATACGCCGGTCAGACACTACCTGCCAGCCTTCATGCTATACGATCAGGTTGCGAGCGAGCGCCTGACGGTGCGCGATCTCCTGTGCCATCGCAGCGGGCTGCCACGTCACGAATTTATGTGGTATGGTTCGAGCTTGACGCGCAAAGAGATGGTCGAGCGTTTAGCGCATCTTGAACCGAATGCTGATTTTCGCGCGCTCTACCAGTATAACAATCTGATGTATGCAACGGCAGGCTATTTGATTGAGTGCGTAACTGGCCAGACCTGGGAAGAATTTATCGCCACGCGCATCTTCAAGCCGCTGGGCATGGCCACCAGCAACACCGCTGTCGAGAACTCGCAAAACACCGACGATTACGCGTTGCCCTATCAGGAGAAAAAGGACGAGATTGTGAAAGTCCCGTTCTACAGCAAATTCCAAGCTATGGGTCCGGCGGGCAGCATCAGCACCAACCTGGAAGATATAGAGCATTGGCTGCGATTCCAGTTGAACGAGGGCAAACATGGAGAGACGCAGCTGCTGGCCGCCAAACACCTGGCGCAGAGCCACACCCCCCACACGGTCGTCCCGGCCAGCGACGAGGTTCCAATGGGCAAGTATTCGGAGGTTTCCAACTGGTGCTACGGGCAGGGCTGGTTCATTGGTACCTATCGCGGTCATCGTATGGTTCAGCATGGCGGCTCGATCGATGGCTTTATGGCCGAGGTCGTCCTTTTGCCCGACGACTACGCGGCGGTGGCCGTCTTCACCAATTGCGGCAGTACCCTTGTACCCTATAGCATCGCCTTCACTGCCTGTGATCGCCTGCTCGGTGCGGAAAAGACGGATTGGCATGGACGCTTGCAGAAAGTATTCGCGAATCTCAAAGCCGAGGCGGAAAAGCAACTCGCGGAAAAGCAGAAAGCCGAGCCTCCGATTCCCGGAACCAAACCCTCGCACGAGCTGGACGCCTATTGCGGGCGCTACGAGCATGCCGGCTATGGCGCTGTGACGATCAGCCAGGTCGGAGATCGTTTGCAGTTTATCTATAACGATATTCCCTCATCCCTGACCCACGTCCACTACGACATCTTCGAGTTGAATCTCGAACGCTTTGAATTCAAAGCAAAGGTGTCGTTTACTACTGCCGAGAAAGGAGACATAGAGAGCCTGGCCGTCAAGCTGGAGCCGACGGTGAAAGCGCTGGTCTTCACACGCGTGCCAGAACAGCCAACAAAATAAAACTCATTGGTGTATTTCGTTACGCAACCTGATACACTGATGTATCAGTATTTTAAGGAGCTACTCCTATGCGAGAACAGACACGTACTCGTCCAATCTTTCTTTCCATCTTCCTATGCCTGCTAGCCCTGGTGATGGCTGCCTGCGGAGGCCCAACCCCTTCTCCCCAGAACAACGCTTCCGCTGCGCCTCCTGACAAACAGGTGTTACGGTACCCCATTGGCGCGCCGGATTTCTCGGCGCTCGATCCTGCTGTGAGCGACGCATCGACTGACTACACGGCTGTCAGTTTGATCTTTCCTGGCCTGGTGCGGCTCGCCAGTGACAACTCGGTCGTACTCGACCTGGCGTCTGGTTACCAGATGTCGCAGGATGGGATGTCCTATACCTTTACGCTTCATCCCAACCTGACCTTTAGCGATGGCACCCCCCTGACCGCAACGGATGTCGCCTACAGTATCAACCGGACCTTAACACCGGCGACTGCATCGCCGACCGCCTCATTTCTGTCAGCTATCAAAGATTTTCTCCCTATGCTCACAGGAAAGATCCCAACCTTGATTGGCGATAGTCTGATTGTGAACAATCAAGAGAGCATTACGATTGTGTTAAGTGCTCCTGCTCCCTATTTCCTGCAAGAACTGGCAGGACTCAATACGCATGTGGTCAATAAAGCGCTGATTGCCAAATACGGCAAATCCTGGACGGAACACCTGCCTGAAAGCGCTGGTGCCGGGGTTTTCAAAGTGGCGAGTTACAGCCACAGCCAGGGGATGGTTCTGGTTCCCAATCCTGACTACTATGGTGCCAAAGCCCGCTTGCAGAAGCTCGAATTCTTGCCCTCAAGTGACCCGGCCACCGTGTATAAAGAGTATCTGGCCAGTCAGCTTGACTATGCCCAGATTCCACTGGCCGACCTCGCCGGCGCCAAATCCCGCAAAGACTACCACCATGCCGCTGTTCTCAATATCGATTTCCTGGCCTTCAACTTCCTGGCCAAGCCTTTCGACAACGTCCATATTCGTCAGGCTTTTGCCCTGGCTATCGATAAGGATGTGCTGGCTCGCAATGTCTTGCACGGGGCGTACACGCCGACCAATCACCTCTTACCGCAGGGGATGCCGGGTTATAACCACAACTTGACAGGACCGGCTGGTGTGAGCAGTACCGCAGGTGACAAGACGAAAGCGCAACAGCTGCTGCAACAGGGCTTGCAAGAGGCAGGATATAGCAGTGTCAGTGCGTTACCTGCTATATCCTTTACCTTCCCGAACCTCGGTCAGGATTTCCAGAATGTGGCAACGGCGATTGTGCAACAATGGCAGACGGTACTCGGCGTGACGGCGCAATTAAAAGTGGAGGACGTGCCTACCTTCGTCTCGCGAGACCTGCCGGCTACCAGCGGCCATGCTGGCCCCTTACAGGTCTGGTTCCTGGGGTACACATATCTCGCCGATCCTTTCTTCTGGCTCAATACGTTCTTCGGCAAAGGGGGATCGCTCAACGACGGAAACTATGGGCAAGCATCTGCACAACAGGCGGTCCAGCAAGAACTGGCGACGGCGGCGACGAATACCAACCCTCAACAGCGCACACAACAATACAATGATGCTGAACAAAAAATCGTCGACGACGTGGGCTGGATCCCGCTGTTCCAGGCAGGACTGGATGTCTTGCTCAACCCGAAAGTACAGAATCTCGCGGCCAATGGTCTTCCTACCAAGACCTGGAGCGATGTCTACATTTCGGTGTAGCAAGAGGAAGGGAACTCCGAGTACCACTTCGTGACCTCCTGGAAGGTCAGGAGAGGCATTCGTGGTCTCGCGCGTGCTTGTACCGGGGAAGATCACCCACGCGGGAGAGGCAGGGAGACACAGCATTCATGCCTGCCAGAGAAGCCGCTGAGGAGAGATGTGGTCGGTTTGAAATTGTCGAGCTATTCCATAGCGTATGGGAAAGGGGGCAGCTTTCATGGTCCAGATGCTTCTAAAACGGTTGGTTGGCCTGATCTTGATCGTCCTGGCAGTCACCTTTGTCACCTTCATTCTGGGGTATATCGCTCCGGGTGATCCTATTCGCACCCTGCTGGGGCAGCAATTTAATCCCACGGTGTATGCCCTGCTCAGGCATACATATGGCCTCGATCAGCCCTGGTATCAACAGTATTGGAACTTTCTCGTCAATCTCGTACACTTCAACCTGGGCCTCTCCTTCACGCAGACGAACCGCCCCGTCTGGGATATTCTCAAAGAGGGAGTGCCAATCTCTGTTGAACTGGGCTTCTGGGCGCTGGTGATTGAGTACCTGGTTGGTATTCCACTGGGCGTCCTGTCAGCGACCAGGGCGAACACCTGGGTCGATACTCTGAGTACCGGCACGCTCCTGATCATCTATACCCTACCCACATTCATTACGTGTGTTTTCGTGCAGATTCTCCTGGTCTGGCTCGATCAGCAGACCGGCATCGGCTGGCCAATCGCCGGGTGGGGCGCGCCCTGGCAGTATGGCTGGACCGATTTGCAATACAAGATTGCCCCCATTCTGCTCCTGTCTTTGAGTGGCATCGCCTCCATCGCTCGTTTTACCCGCTCCAACCTGCTAGAGGTGATCCAGCAGGATTACGTCCGCACGGCTCGCTCCAAGGGGTTGTCAGAACGAGTAGTAATCTACCGCCATGGTCTGCGCAATGCCTTGATCCCGCTGGTGACGCTGCTGGGCCTCTCTCTGGGCCTGCTGGTTACAGGGGCCTTCTTTATCGAGTTTATCTTTAACATTCCTGGTATTGCAAACATTACGATTCGCTCAGTTATGGCCTATGACTACCCGGTGATCCAGGCAACGGCTATCCTGCTCGCTTTCGGAGTGGTTCTGGGCAACTTTCTCTCGGATCTCCTCTATACGCAGGTTGATCCACGCATCAAATTTGCTTAGGTGAGAGGAAAAGGTTTCCATGAATACAGAAATGAGCGGACCAGCGGAGCGAGTTTCTACCAATCCTCTCACTGTGCCAGCACTCTCACCCACACGGGAGTCATTGCTCGTGTTCCGCCGCGATAAACGCGCCATGATAAGCCTGTCCCTGCTGCTGTGCTTCGTGTTTGTCGCGCTATGTGGCCCGCTCATCTATCAACACATTGGGGCGCCCTATCAGAGCGCGCTAAACGGCGTTGTACCCGCGACACTTTACCACAGTCCCTATCACCAGGAACTGGAGAACCAGGATCAATTTATCTCCGCGCAATACTGGCTGGGAACCGATGATCTGGGCAGAGATTTGCTGGCGCGGTTGATGCAGGGAATACTGATCTCGCTCACTGTCGCGGTAATGGTCGAGGTGATCGTCCTGGCATTGGGGGTCACGATCGGGGTGCTGGCCGGTTATTATAGAGGATGGGTGGACCAGGTACTGGCACGCCTCATCGACTTTACCTTTGCTTTTCCGAGCTTTCTGTTTGTGATCCTGCTTGCCAGCATCTTCGGACCCTGGGCCGACACGCATTTGCGGACTATTCCGCTCGTCGGCTCCAATGGGGATGCGCGCCTGGTAATTGTCTCACTGGCGATAGCAGTGACCGGGTGGCCGTTGATGGCGCGCCTTGTCCGAGGACAGGCTCTCCAGATTAAGGAGCAGCCATTTGTGGAAGCAGCTCGCGTCTGCGGAACTCGCGATAGGCGCATCATCTGGCGGCACATCCTGCCCCATCTGCTGAACATCATTGTGCTGACTGCCACATTGAATCTTGGAGCGATCGTCGTGGGGGAAGCGGGCATCAGCCTGTTAGGATTGGGGGTACAGCCGCCTGGTTCGAGTCTGGGTCTGATGATTGTAGAGGGATTAAACGTCATCGATACCCATCCCTGGGAGGTGTTGTTACCTTCGCTGGTGCTCACGAGCATCGTGCTGGCGCTCTCTTACGTGGGAGACGGCCTGCAAAAAGCCTTTGACCCCCGGCAGAAAAACACAGCATAAACGCTTGTGCCTATCGTCTTTTCTCTTCACACAGGAGACCGTTACTCCCGGCAGGGCCGTTCTGCCGGGAACAACACACAGATAAGGAGCATACGATGTCCGAAGAAAAACGCGCGCTAACCCTGGAGGATTTCTGGCGACTCAAAGCGGTAAGCGATCCGCAGCCTTCGCCCGATGGCACGCAGGTTGCTTACGTGGTGAGCAGCTATGATGAGGCGAAGAATCAGGAGCATTCAGCGATCTGGCTGGCCTCGCTGGAAGATGGCCGGTGCCACCAGTTGACGAGCGGCGAGAGCCAGGATATGCAGCCGCGCTGGTCGCCCGATGGCAGGCAACTGGCCTTTGTCTCGACGCGCCACGAGGGAAAGCCCCAGATCTTTCTCATTGAGGTCACTGGTGGAGAGGCGCGCCGCCTGACCAGAGCGGCCGATGGCGCGACATCGCCGCTCTGGTCGCCCGATGGCAAACACCTCTGCTACACCTCAACGCTGGAGACGGACTGGCTGAAGGTCCCGCAAGAGACGGCCTGGTTCGAGGCGCACAGCGAGGTGGAGAAAAGCGCGACGCGCCTGCGCCGCCAGCGCGAACTCCTCACCCGTTTCGACGGACGCGGCTTCATCGAGCGCCGCACCCAGCTCTTTCTACTCAGCCTGGACGATGCGCAGGCCACGCCGCGCCAGCTTACCGAGGGCGATTTTGACGCGACCCAGGCGGCCTGGTCACCCGATGGCGCGCTGATCGCCTTTGTAGCGAACCGCTCCGCCGATGCCAACGCGACCCTGGCCGCCGACATCTGGACGGTTGCGGTCGAGGGTGGCGAGTTGCAGCGCCTCACGAATGGCGACCTCAGCATTATGCTTCCGACCTGGTCGCCCGATGGGCAGCGCATCGCGTTTTTCGCGGAACATCCCTTGAACGCCCGTCGCGGTTATGAAGAATCGCATGTCTGGCTGGTATCGCGCTCAGGCGGCGACCAGCGCGACCTCATGAGCCATCTGGATCGCTCCCTGTCAGCGGTGCAGCCCGACTATCACTTTGGCGGGGTCGCCGCGCCCATCTGGTCCCCGGATGGGCAAACGCTCTACTTTGTGAGCGCTGAGCATGGGTCAAACGTGCTCTTCGCGCTCGCGCTCGAGAGCGGCAACTGCTGGCGCGTTTCGTCCGCCGACGCGGATATCGCCGCCCTGGAGAGCGTGGAGGCGCGCCAGATGTTCGTAGGCGTGGCGGCAACACCGGAACGGCCCTACGATCTTTTCACGCTGCCCTGGAGCGGCGGCGAGCTTCGGCCACTTGTCGATACCAACCAGGCTTTGCTCGCGGAGGTGAGCATCGCGCCGACCGAGCGTATCAGCTTCACGGGACCCGATGGCTGGGAAATCGAGGGTCTGCTCGTCAAGCCACTGCGCGCCGAACGCCCCTATCCATTGATTCTTCATGTTCACGGTGGACCATACAGCGCGTGGGGCCACACCTTCTACTTCCAGGCCCAGGCGCTGGCAGGCGCGGGCTATGCCTCGCTCTACATCAATCCACGCGGCAGCAAGGGCTATGGCCTGACCTTTACCGAGGCGGCTGACTGGGGTGAGAAGGACTTCCTCGACCTGATGGCGGGTATCGATGCCGTGGTCGCAACGGGCGAGGCTGATCCGCAGCGGCTCGGCATTACGGGCATCTCATACGGCGGCTTTATGACCAACTGGGCGCTGGGGCATACCGACCGCTTTGGCGCTGCCGTCTCGGTGAATGGCGTCTCGAATATGATGAGCATGAGCGGCACAAGCGACCTGGGCGCGCTCTGGCTTGGCGTACAGTACGGGCGCTTCTGGGAAAGCGAGGAGACCTGGCAGTTTTACCGCGCCCATTCGCCAATCACCTACGCGGACCGCATTTCAACGCCCCTGCTCCTGCTGCAATCCGAGAACGACTATCGCTGTCCCATTGAGCAGGGCGAGCAGCTCTTCAACGCGCTCTGCGCCCGCCGGCAGACGGTAGAGCTGGTCCGCTTTCCCAACGCCAGCCATGTGATCGTCGGCACAGCCAGCCCGCACCACCGCTATTTCCAATGGAAGCTGGCCCTGGACTGGTTTGAAACGTACCTCAAACCGCGCGAACCGTGAGCGAGAAAGCAGGAAGCGATGGATATTCTTGTGGTTGGCTGTGGCGTCTCTGGCCTCACGACAGGTCTCTGCCTGCTTGAGGCAGGCCATCGCGTCACCATCTGGGCCAGAGACCTCCCGCCACAGACCACCTCAAACGTGGCGGCTGCGGTCTGGCTACCCTTCAAAGCCTTCCCCATTGAGCGTGTGACCGCGTGGGGAAAGACGACGTTTCAGCGTTTCAAGACGCTCCAGGTTGAGCGGGCGAGCGGCGTCTTCATGGCTGGCGTACTCGATCTGAAAACGGTCCCCAGCGCTGATCCCTGGTGGGTTTCGGCAGTGGAGAACTTCCGGCACGCAGGTCAGGACGAGTTGCCTTCTGGCTATGCCGATGGCTTTGCCTTCGAGGCTCCGGTGATTGACATGGGCGTGTACCTCGACTATTTGCTGCACCGCTTTCGGGCACGCGGAGGACAGATCTATCAGCGCGACATTGCCAATCTGTCAGAAGCTTTTGTCGAGAGCAATATCGTCATCAATTGCACTGGCCTGGGCGCGCGCGAACTGGTTGGCGATCGGGACTTGCATGCGGCGCGTGGCCAGGTTGTACACGTCAGGCACACCGGGTTTCGCCGGGTGCTGGTTGATGAACACAACCTCGCTCAACTCATCTATATCGTACCTCGCACGCACGATATCGTGCTCGGAGGCACCTACGAAGAACAGAACGAGAG
>JALYTT010000643.1 GCA_030854145.1 Chloroflexota bacterium
GGGTATATTATACATCGCCTTCAAAATGGCACAAGCAGCCAGAGTATGACCTATACCGGCTGCATTTCGACTGGTCAGGGTCGTCACGCGCCTGCTATCTCTGGAAAAGGTGTGAAGGGAATCACAGGGCGTTCCTTGCCCATGCACAAGATGGAGGAGACCCGGCCTGCACAGTGCTTTAGCTATGCCTGGATTATATCCAAGTATTTCGATGCTACCCATCGATTCTGTTTCCATGAGCGGTATCCTCTCCCGTATTCCCTGATTGATGCTTCATGCGTGGAATATGGTTATTCTATCTAATACTTCTATACCCTCCCTACGATCTACCTCATGCGCGATCTGGACATAGGCTTGTAAACGGCGCCGCTGGCCTGCGCCCTGTTCCAATTATGACGTTATACTCGCTCTTTCTCTTTAGGCGCTGTGTTTATGGGTTGCAAAGCTTGCTCAATAATCACATGCTGCTCGGCCTCGTAGCGATCTATGAAGCCGGTCGCGGGACTGGAGCGTTCGGGGCGCGCGATCACCTGCACCTCGATATCGCGATCAACGAGCGTGTGCAGCCGGGGCAGCATGTAGTTCCAGGCGCCCATGTTGCGCGGCTCCTCCTGCACCCAGACCACCTCGCGCGCCTGGGGATAGTCGGCGAGCACCGCCTTCAGGTGCTCGGTCGCCAGCGGATAGAGCATCTCCACACGCACAATAGCCACATCGCCGGGATCGGTCTGACCCCTGTAGGTCAACAGGTCTATCGCGATCTTTCCACTACACAGGATGACGCGCCGGATGGCCTGCGGGTGGGAGCACGCCGCCTGGTCATCGAGGATCGGCTGGAAGGTCCCCTGGGCCAGGTCGTCAAGTTTCGCCGCCGCCATCTGATGGCGCAGCAGGCTCTTTGGCGTCAGGATCACCAGCGGCCGTGGCTCGCGCAGCAGGTTAAAGGCTTGCTGGCGCAGCAAGTGGAAGTATTGCGCCGCCGTTGAGCAGTTGGCCACACGCCAGTTATTCCCCGCCGACAGTTGCAGGTAGCGTTCCAGGCGAGCGCTGGAGTGATCCGGCCCCTGCCCCTCGTAACCATGCGGCAGCAAGAGCACCACCGAAGAGTCCTGGCGCCATTTCGCGCGCCCCGCCGAGATGAACTGGTCAAGAATGACCTGTGCGACATTGGCGAAGTCGCCGAACTGGGCCTCCCAGAGCACCAGCGCGCTGGATGCATAGACGCTATAGCCATACTCGAAGCCCAGGGCCGCCGCCTCGGTCAGCGGACTGTTGAAGATCGAAAACGGCGCCCGCGCCTCTGAGAGGTGCTGCAACGGCACATAGCGCGCGCCGGAATTGATATCGTGCAGCACGGCGTGACGATGGCTGAAGGTGCCACGCTCCGTATCCTGCCCGGTCAGGCGGATGGGGGTGCCAGCGGCCAGGATCGTGGCAAAGGCCAGCGCCTCCGCCTGACCCCAATCGATGCCGCCCTCCGCTCCCATGGCCGTCGCGCGGCGCTGCAACAGGCGCGCCAGCTTCGAGTTGACGGTGAAACCTTCGGGCCAGACGAGCAGCTCTTTATTGAGTGCTATCAAGCGCTCGGCGGGTACAGTGGGAGGCGTCTCCATCTCTTCGTGATGCCCGTTCGCTCCATGACCCTCTTCCTGGGTCAGGGGGTGCAGTCCGCTGTCGACCTCTTTTTTTGCCTGCTCCAGCACAGCGAAGGCCTCTTTCAGCAGCGTCTCGGCCTCGTCCCGCGACACAAAGCCCTGCTCCTCAAGTCTGCGCGCATAGATCTCACGCACGGTCGGATGCGAGCGGATGCTGTCGTACATCTGCGGCTGCGTGAAGGCCGGCTCATCGCCTTCGTTATGGCCCCAACGCCGGTAGCCCACGAGGTCAATCAGGATATCCTTGTGGAACTCGTCGCGATAGCCAAAGGCCAGGCGCGTCGCGATCAGGGCCGCCTCCGGGTCATCGGCATTCACATGAATAATCGGCACCTCGAAGCCCTTGGCCAGGTCGCTGGCGAAATGCGTGGAGCGGCTCTCCTGGGGATCGGTGGTGAAGCCAAGCTGGTTGTTCACAATAATATGGATGGTCCCACCGACCGAGTAACCTTTCAACTGCCACAGGTTCAGCGTCTCGGCCACAATGCCCTCGCCAGGGAAGGCCGCGTCACCATGAATCAGCACGGGCAGCGTGCGGTCCACATCCTGCGCCGGCACACCCGCTGTATCGCAGGTCTCCTGCGAAGCGCGCGCCATGCCCTCGACGACCGGGTTCACGAATTCCAGGTGGCTCGGATTGGGGGTCAGTATGACGCGCAGGCCGACGGTGCCAAGCACATGTTCAGCGCCCAGGTGGTACTTCACATCGCCGGTCCAGCCGAAGCCGAAGGTATCCGTCAGGGGCACGCCCTCCTCGTGCTTAGTATGGGCAAACTCAGAGAGGATCGCCGTATACGCTTTGCCCAGCGTATGGGCCAGCACGTTCAGACGACCGCGATGGGCCATGCCGATAATCAGCTCGTGCGTCTCCGACTCGATAGCCCCCTCGGCGATCTCATCCAGCATCGGCACCAGCGCATCGGTCCCCTCAATCGAGAAGCGCTTCTGACCGGGGTATGTCTGCTGCAGAAAGCGCTCAAACACCTCCACCTGGGTGAGCCGTTGCAGCAACTTGCGACTGGCGGCCTTATTGGGCGTCTCATGATACCAGTGCAGGCCCACGGCATCGCGCAGCCAGCGGCGCTCCCTGGAACTCTTCACCTGGTCAAATTCGTAGCTGATCGTGCCGGAGTACATCGCCCGCAGAGCCGCAACGGCCTCCAGGGCATTGCTCACCCCCTCGCCGGCATGTCCTCCGATAATGCTGGCCGGCAGATGCGCAAGATCTTCAGCGCGCAGACCGTGAGTCTCCTCTAAGAGCGCCGGGTCGCCCAGAGGTGCGGTACCCAGGGGATCAAGATGCGCGCCCAGGTGGCCGCGCTCGCGAATAGCATGTGCCAGGGCAGAGGTCGCTACGATGCGCGCGACCTGAGGAGCTTGAGCATACTGTCCAGCGGCAACCTCTCCTGACATCTCCTCCGGCGAGGGCATCCAGTGGGCAAACATCTCCCGCGTTGCCGGGTCAACGGAGTTGGGGTCCTGTTGATAACGTTCATATAATTCAAGGACATAGCCTGCATTTGGTCCATAGAATGTCCGTAGAGTATCCATATACCTTCCTTATTACATCATCCCGGTTTTGGCAAGCAGTATATGCCTGTCTTTGAACGTGCGCATGCTGATTCTATCCTCACGACCAGGTTGATACAGAAATGCTATCATACAGGCAGGGAGATGTCAAAAAGTGTAGAGGCGATGCCCATAGGCGTTCACTCAAGGGGGCCGCTTCACGTCTCCATAGGGCAGGCTTCGGCTCCTCTTGCCAGCCGACAATGC
>JALYTT010000188.1 GCA_030854145.1 Chloroflexota bacterium
TTTTGGATTTTATCGGTGTGAAAAATGTTGCAAAGCAAATGAGACATTTTTGCGCACAACCAAGAGATGCTTTACGATTGTTGCTTGGCAAGCTTTCAAGGCAAAACGGGTAAACTAAAAAGCCCTGATATCCGTGCCATGAACCTTGACAGAGCAGTAGCTGCGTGATTTATCACGCGGGAACTGACATGATGACTGGCCAGCCCCCGCGTGATAAATCACGCAGCTACGAAGGGTGAGCCGTTAAGGACAGCAAAGGTGAAGCCGTTACGCGCCGAAGGCATGGCATATTCAGGTCAGCAGATTGAAATCTTCTGGCGTGTTCACGTTCACGAACGAGCGCAACTGTGGATCAACCTGTCGCAGTTGTGCTTCAGCGATATAGCACACAGGGGCTATATCGAGCAGGCTGCGAGGATCGCGCCGGCCCTGGTGTATCCGCTGCTCGATGAATGGCAGGCAAGAGCGTGGATAGAGGGCCAGCAGCACCTGGGGGATGTTGTCTACGATGGGAACCAGCAGGGCAGCGGTGGCAGGCTGCGAGAGGAAAAACGTCACCAGTGCGGGCTGCACATGTGGCATATCTACGGCCAGTAGCAGTGCGCGGGTGGCATGCATCGCGCGTAACGCGCTGGCGAGTCCCATCAAGGGGCCATGATCTGGCACCTCGTCTGTCACAGTGCGCACGCCAGGAAGGGTATAGTGAGCGGCATCGGCGCTGTCGCGCGCCACGATGAGCACCTCTGGACAGAGCGAGGTGAGCATAGAGGCGAGGTGTTCGATGAAGGTGACGCGCTCAATGCCAGGGAGGGGCAGCAGGGCCTTGTTCCTGCCCATGCGCCTGCTGCGTCCGCCGGCCAGGATCACGCAGGCAGTGCTGGCGGCAGCTTCAGACAACCGCGTTCCCTCCTGATACAGATATGCCGTGTCGTGCTTACCTGGAAGACACTCTCGCCTTGCGCCTGCTGTTCCTGGGGCTGGGGATGTACTGCTGCCGGTTCTGGTAGGCGCGCCAGTTGTCGCGCTCCGCCGGGTACTTGCGCACCATGTACACGATCAGCATAACTGCCAGGACGACCAGGCTCAGGAGCCAGAGGTAGCGCCAGACCCGCCAGGCGAAGAAGTACTGGTCAAGATACGCGCGCGAAAATATCAGCGGGTAGCCAATAATACAGATAACCGCGAACCAGCCCAGGTAGCGATCAAGCATGTACTTGATGAGCGGCTTGCTTTTCACGAAGCGCTTGCGTCCCTCTACGGCATAGTAGAAACAGATCAAGACCCCGACGCTGCAAAAGACCAGCCAGGGAATGTAGTAATGAAAGGCCTCTGGTCCTCCCAGGCCGGCGTTCGAGCCTGCTGTCCAGGGGTCATTGAACAGCCAGTTGACTATATTGAAGTGCATAGTGTAGTGCTCCGTTCTAGACTTGTCACCCGGATAAACCATCTCCATGATAGCATGCTTAGGGAAAAGAGTCTAGAGGTTTTTGGGATGTGATTCCAACGGATCATGACGAGGGGTAGGGGTGCCGTTTACAAGCCCGCCTGTTCTTCGGCGAATGGTCTTCGGTGAACAGGCGGGCTTGTAAACGGCGCCCCTACCCCTCCTGCATCTTTTTCTCGGATAGATAGATTCTATGAAAGGAGAGTGGACGGTAGATGGGCATGGATGTCATATAATGGGAGAAAGATCTACCACATATCTCACACGGGAGCGACATATGCGACGAATAGCGATACTGGCGGAGGGGGCTTTTGAGTGGCATTATGGCAAAACGGCCACGGGCGTGATCCGGTACGGAAAAGACTTGGTCGTGGCCGTCATCGATAGCACGAAAGCGGGGCAAGATGTCTCGCACGCCCTGGGGGCCGCGCTTGGTGAGGGCATACCGGTGGTCCATGACATCAACGAGGCGCTGGGCTATCGGCCGGAGGCGCTCCTGATAGGTATTGCGCCTATGGGTGGCGCGTTGCCGGAGGCCTGGCGCTGGCAGATTCTCACGGCTATCGAGGCCGGTTTAGCTATCATCAGCGGGCTGCATGCTTTTCTTGCAGATGACCCGGAGCTGCATGCTGCCGCCGAGAAGCGGGGCGTCACGATCTGGGACGTGCGTCGCCCGCCGGCGAAGAATCGCGTGGCCCAATTTCCCCCGCATCGTCCTGGCAGCCATACCGTGTTGATTGTGGGTTCAGATTGTGCCGTTGGCAAGATGACTGTGGCCCTGGAGCTGGATCGCGAGGCGCACAAGCGTGGCTTGAGCAGCGCCTTTGCCGCTACCGGCCAGACCGGCATCATGATCTCCGGCAACGGTCTGCCGGTTGACCGCATCATCAGCGACTTTGTGGCGGGCATGGTTGAGGAGATGGTGCTTGACTTCACCGGCAAGTACGATTGGGTCTTCGTGGAGGGACAGGGCGCGCTCAATCATCCCGGCTACTCCCCTGTGACGCTGGGACTGGTCCACGGCTCCATGCCCGATGCCATGATCTTCTCCCATATGGCGGGCGCTAGCGGCATTGACGGCTATGCACGCTACCGCTTCCCATCGCTCACGCGCCTGATCGAGATCAACGAGGAGGCCGTAAGCTGGCTGCGCCCTGACCGCAGCAGCCGCGTCGTGGGGTTGGCCTTGGTGACGCATCACCTGAGCGAGGAGGTGGCACGCGACGCGTTGAAGCGCGCCGAGGATGAAACCGGGCTGCCAGCGACCGATGTGGTGCGCTTCGGATGTGCGACGCTGATGGATGCGCTGATCAAGCACTGCACGGTTCCTGGATACATGTAGCTCATGAGTTGCGCAAGGAGAACTATGATGAGTCTGTCTATTTTAGGAATTGATAATATCCTCTTCGCGGTTGGGGATCTCACGCAGGCGCGTGTCTTTTATGAAACGCAGCTTGGGCTTCCAGTGAAATTTGTCGTGGCAGAAGCCGGTCTGATCGCCTACCGGTTGGGGGAAGAGGAAGCTGGCCTCTTGCTGCGCGTACAGGATATCGAGCCCACTGCTCCACGCGCCACCCCACGTGTGTGGTTGGAGGTGGCCGACGCGCGCGCAGCCGCTCAGCAGTTAGAGGCCCTCGGCGTTATTTTGCTCAAGGAGCCCTGGGAAGTGAGCACAGGATGGGTTGTAGAGATCGCTGATCCCTGGGGCAATGTAATTGGTTTGACCGATTATCTCAAAGCTCCGCAAAAAGCGCGGAAATACATCTAGAGAAAGAGCAAACAAGCTATGGATATCGAAGCCAGACCACTCAATCTCAAGCTCACCGTGCCTTTTCGTATCTCGCGGGGCGTGCAGCATATTTCAGAGAACGTGATTGTGCAGGTAACCCACAAGGATATCGTGGGCCTTGGTGAGGCCTCGCCGGCCGAATACTACGGCGAAAGCCCTGGGACGGTGCTGGCCTGTATGGGCCAGTTCGCCGGGAACCTGGGCGACGACCCGTTCCTCATCGAAGATATTTTCGAGCGGCTGGACCATATCATCGGGCTGAACCCGGCGGCCAAAGCGGCTATTGATATGGCGCTGTACGATATCATGGGCAAGATGCTGGGTGTGCCGGTGTACAAGCTCCTGGGACTCAACCCGGCGCACGCGGCCCACACGTCCTTCACGCTGGGCATCGACACACCAGCGAATATGGCGAAGAAGGCCCAACTCGCCAGGGACTATCCGATTCTTAAGGTCAAGGTCGGCACGAAAAACGACATCGACGTGCTCAAGGCCATTCGCGAGGTGTCAGACGCCACGATTCGCGTCGATGCGAATGCCGGCTGGACGCCGAAGGAAGCCATCAAGAACATCAACGAGCTGGCCCCTTACAACATCGAATTTGTCGAGCAGCCGATCCCCGCGCGCGACCTCGCGGGACTGAAGTTGATCCGCGACAATGTAGCGTTGCCCATTATCGCCGATGAGAGCTGCATCACCGTCGACGATATTCCGCTTGTCGCCGAATGCGTGGATGGTATCAACATAAAACTGATGAAATGTGGTGGGATTCGTCACGCCCTGAAGATGATCCACGTAGCGCGCGCGCATAACCTGCGCGTCATGATCGGCTGCATGATCGAAAGCTCGCTGTCGATCACGGCTGCCGCTCACCTGACGCCGCTGGTGGACTATGCCGACCTGGATGGGCATCTGCTGATTGATGATGACCCCTACGTGGGCGTGACGGTTAACGAGGGGAAGCTCATTTTGCCGGATGGGCCAGGGCTGGGTGTGAAAGCGCGCTAGGCCGCTGGTTACAGTGAGTTGCAAGCGGTGAAAGATTTTACCCAGGAGCTATCTGAAGATGGCGATCTGGGAGAAGTGAAACCTGAAGAGCTATATGTCCTTTAGGTTCTTTTTGTAATTCGCAGGTAGCACGAAGTGATGAGAGACGGTGTGCATACTCCGTCGCTCATCACCATCGGCACACCTTCGCGATAGAGGCCTTTTAGCTTACCTGGCGGGATCGTCTTTGCTTACGACGCAGGGTCGCGGCTTTACGCTTACGGCGGTCCTGGGGGCTTTCATAGCGCGCACGTCGCCTGGCCTCGGAGAGGATACCATCCTGCTGGACGCGACGATTGAAGCGCTTGAGAGCCAGATCGAATGAATCTCCCGGATTGACTTTGATCTCACTCATCAAGGTACCAGCCCAATCTAGGATTGTTGTTCAATGGCATTCTGCTTTACTCAATCCTTGTCTTTTTATTAGAAAGCGCCAGAAGACCCCTAGTTTGAGCTATGGGGATGAATGGCGCTTCTCCCCTTGCGGGGGCTGGTTTTGCATGGGAACCAGCCAACCCAAAATCACCAAAACCGCGCCAAGATGCCCCCGTCTTTGTAAGTGGGAGATGAATGGCGCGCTTCTTATGAGATGGCTTGGGTGAGGGTATCCTGCCCATACCGTCCTCCCATCTCGTACCTGTAGCCATCGCAATGATGAACCGGCATGCAGAATCGATGGCTGATCCCCTGCACCCGGTCGTGTTTCGTGCAGATGTCAAAGGAGCCGCTGGAGCGTACCAGCACCCGCCCGACATAGATGCCTTGTTTGGCCCCAGCAGGAACGACGGCCCGGACGATATCCCCTGTTTGGAACCCCTGCACTCTTTTCGCGGTCTTGGGCTTGGAGCATGGGAAACCGATCTTGTTGACATTGCACTTCTGACGGCTCCCATGCCCTGTTGCCGTGATCAGCAGAGGGGTCACGCCAGCCATCTGAAGGTGTGGCGGCGTACTCTTGCCGACGCAGGCCGCGTCAATCCAATGCGTTTTCGGCAATCCTCTGCTGGTTCTGTTAAACTTCGTCATGCCGCCCGAGCCGCATTCGAGAGGCAGGCCCTCTTGCTTGAGGCGTCCGTACAAAACCCAGCGGGTCGTATTGACCGCAGCCGCGTCCTTGAGAGGAACCTGTGCCTGCATCAGAAGACGAGCCAGCAGCGCAGGCTGGTCCGCCAGAAACACCCGAATACCTTGCTTCCCTTTGGCCTGATTGCACTTCTCACAGGCCAGGCACAGATTACTAACGCGATCAGTTCCCCCGTTCGCTTTGGCCTGGATATGTTCCACCTGAAGGGGCACATCCTTGCGTCCACAATAACTACAGGCTCGATCCCATTTTTCTAAGAGGTAGTGCTTGATTTCATAGCCAAAGAGAGTGCCCTGCTGGTATTGCACGTCGCTGATCTCTGGATGGTCCATCTGTTGGAGATCGAACGTGACGAGTTCCAGGCTGATTGCCGTAATGGGGCAGAGGCGGGAGAGCCGCTTGACCCAGGTGAGGCTATTGGCTATTCGGCTCTCTAGAGAGGGAGCAAGCCAGCCCACCCGTCGCCTCCGATTAGCAAAGCGCGGCTTTCTGTACCGCGTTTTCCGCTGTCTTCTGCCTCGACGTACCGCCCTGCGCTGATCCAACGCCTTTTTAATGGCCTCTCCCCGATGCGTGAGTTCTGCTGCGAAGACCACATCTCCAGCGGCGTCATTCACGATGGCGATGCCGGTCGTCTTGCTCCCTGGATCAAGCTTGATCCGCAGAGGCTGGACTGCTGGGTGCTCGATGGCCACCTTCAAGATGATCGTGAACGGGAAGCGCTTGAACACGGCGGCCTTCCCCTGCGAGAGAAGCACCCGTGCTCGACCTGGATGCACCGGGGGTAATGGCTGTTTCTTGGTGTCTACGACAAACACGTTGCTCATCTGGTTTTTCTTTGTGCTCCCGAAAGAGCCTCCTGTTTCCAGGGTAATGGTGGCCTCGACACTGTTTTCAGGCGGCATATCTTCTCGGCACTGGCTTGACCCTCTAGACCTGTTTAACCGAGAAGTTCTAGAGCTTCAGGCTGGCCTCGCACCTGAAGGTAGGAACGTGAACACTTCCTGAAAACGTAGGCTCTTTTTCAAACCTGAGTCTGCTCATGTCCAGGGCTTGCCGGCCTGCCTGCAAGCCCCCGCATTCAATGCGGGGGTTCATGACAATGCACTCTACAACTGCATTCAGTATAGCATACATCTTTCCCAAAACGCTATCCTTGCCGACACTTTGGTACGATTGCGCCATGTGGGCGGTCATGGTGCAATCCACGTCGAGTTTCTGGTCCTTGTCCGTCGACACTGCCTGAGCTGGCAGTGCCCTTAACAGCATCCTGGCTAACTGCCATGACATGCATGGGCCTGTTGGGATAGGCTCTTATGTTATAATAGATTTTCGAAAGGTAGTTCAACTGCCTTGAATATGCTGGGAAACGAGTGAGAGAAACCATGCCAACACGAGAAGACGCGTATCAGTTAGTCGCGACGCATGTCAAGAACGAGAATCTACGCAAGCATATGTTTGCGGTCGAAGCGGCCATGTGCTTCTATGCGCGCAAGTATGGGGAGGACGAGGAGCTATGGGGCATGACCGGCCTGCTGCACGACTGCGACTACGAGGAATATCCTGACCTGCGCGAGCATACGCAAGTCCTGGCGCAGTGGTTACAAGCTGGTGGCTACGATGAGCGCATTATCTACGCGATCCTGGCGCACAACGACCTCAATGTCGCGACCCACCCGCGCAACAACCTGCTGTCGCACGCGCTCTACGCCTGCGATGAGGTGACGGGCATGGTGACTGCAACGGCCTTAGTGCGCCCTACTAAAAGTCTCATTGGCCTGGAGGTCTCCTCGGTGCGCAAGAAGATGAAGGCCAGGGGCTTTGCCGCCGGGGTCAACCGTGAGGACCTGGTGCAGGGAGCTGCCGAGTTGGGTGTGGACCTGGATGAGCATATCGCCAATGTAATTCAGGCGATGACAGGCATCGCCGTTGAGCTTGGATTGGCGGGCACACAGGAAGAATCAACGCCGGTTGGGTAAACAGGGCCCGTTTCCTTCCAACGGCATGGAGCTTAGTAGCCAGAGAATAGTGTGAGCAGGTATGCAGCAGCGACATCGAACACAGGAGCATGAGCGGCTTTTCACGGCGAGTGAGGTCGCGGAATTTGAATACTGCCCCCTGGTCTGGTGGCACGAGCAGTTTGAGCCGTATGCTCGCGCCAATAATGAAGAACTGTTCGCGCGCATGGTCGAACTGGAGCACGATCATGGTCCGCAGGCTCCATCATTGCCTGAATACCAGATGCTTGAGCGCCTCCTGCTGCGCCGGGGAGCCTTTGAGGAGGGGCGCGATCTGCACCTCGAACACGCCCAGGAGGTCGAGGAGGCGCAGGAAGAGGGCCGCGGCGTAGTGATCAGTGGACGTATGCGCCAGCTCACGGTGGCTGTGGTCGTGTTGCTGGTGATTGCCATTGTGTTGATCGCGGCGGCCGTGCTGCTACGTTAATTGCGCGCTGTATTCCGTCCGTTCGTTGTACACAAGGATACATAAGGGATTATGCTGAATAGCATTTTGCTGACGATTGGGCTGACGCTGTTACTCATTGTGATCGCGCTGGTGATCCTGCTGCGAAACGAGCGCCGTTATCAGAGCGAGCGGCTGGTGACGGAGCGCCATCGTGTGCTGGGCCTGCCGGATGGCATGCTGGTGTACGAGGATGCCGATGGGCAGGGTGAGCCGCTGGTCTCCAGCGGCTACCCCCTGGTGGGCAAGCCGGATTATGTCGTCGAACTGCCCGATGGGCGTCCGGTGCCCATCGAACTGAAACCCGCTGTGCAGAATGCCATGCAGCCATACAGCAACCATGTCGTGCAACTGGGGGTCTACTGCCTGATCCTGGAAGATTACTTTGAGCAGGCACCAACGCATGGCATTCTGCGCTACGCGGACAACGAATTTACGGTTGAGTACACCCCCGCGCTGCGCCGCAAAGTCATACGCCTGCTTGGCGAGATGGCGCATTACGGTGAACAGCAGCCACCACCCCTGGCGAGGCAGCGTGCCGCCAAGTGCCGCGCCTGCACGTTTCAGACCATCTGCCCGGTGGGCAGGAACAGGTAGCATGGGTGTCCTGCTCTCATGCCGGCATTCCTTTACTACGAACATACAGAGCGGGCAGCCTTTTTGTCTTCCTCACGAGCCATTGCTTCTCCATGAATGAGACGATTCATATACACACTACGGGCTAGCACCAACAGAAAATACGTGTAGTATCTGGTATAATAGCTCTCAAGCAACGTGATAGTGTTGGCGAGTGATCCCGCATAGGGAATATTTCTGTTTGCTTAGCTGGAAGGGGTAATTCATGGCCAGTACATGGCAGGACGAGGAAAACCTGTACGTGCTTGACTCCGAGAGTGGCGCGGAGATGGCACGCTTGATGGACCAGGATATGCTTGTCACGCAATCTATGGGAGGAATATTGCCTGAGGAGCTTGACACCTCCACTATCCATAGGGTGCTGGATATCGCCTGTGGGCCGGGTGGCTGGGCGCTTGCGACGGCGTTTGCCCATCCTGAAATGAGTGTCGCCGGTATTGATATCAGCCCTATCATGATCAAGTATGCGCAAGCGCAGGCTCATGTGCGCACGTTGCAGAACGCGCGTTTCTATGTAGCCGATGCCACGAAGCCTCTAGAGTTTCCCGATGGCCACTTCGACCTGGTCAACGCGCGCTTCATGATCGGTTTCATGCCTCCCCCATTGTGGCCCAGGCTTGTGCAGGAGTGTCGCCGTATCACGAGACCGGGTGGCTTCCTTCGCCTGACTGAGTGCGATGATATGGGGCATACCAGCAGTCCCGCCTTTGAGAAACTGTGGCTGATGTGTGCCCGCTCATTTCAACTGGCGGAAAGAAGTTTCTCACCCATTGGGCGGGATTTTGGGATTACCCCCAAAATGGCAGCCTTCCTGAGAGAAGCTGGTTACCAGAAGATACAACAGAAGGCCTATGCCATTGACTTCTCGGCAGAGGCGGAGGCGCACCTGAGCATGTACCATGATTGGGGGGCGGGCCTGAAATTGCTCCAGCCCTTTTTGATCAAGATGCGGGTGACATCGCAGAAAGAAGCTGACTATCTCTACGAACAAGCATTGCTGGAGATGCAGGCTGACGATTTCTGTGGTATGTGGTATCTGCTTTCCGTGCTGGGACAATTGCCAGAGCTATAGGGCCGGGGAACAGGAGAGCAGGCCGGCATATGTGCTCCAGCAAAATCGCTGCTGTTATTGATCAGGCGATTTTGCTGGAGCACATATGCCAGTACCGTCTCTATGGTATCACAACTAGAGTTGGCCGCCTTGATTGCCCTGTCCGCCCTGGTTGGGATCGTATTTGCCGCCCATACCAGGCAGGCCGCCCAGGCGACTATCGATCTGGCTGTCTGCCTGGTGCTCCAGGCCATCCAGTAACCCGGAGGCTGCGCGCTTGGCCTCGTTCGCGACGAGCGAGCCACCCGGCAACCGCCCGGCATATTGATCAATAGCCTGGTGGATCTGGCTCTCGGCGAATTGGCGTGCCTTATCCAGAGGCATATCTATGGGATCGTTCCCCATCTGACCGGACATTCCCTGACCCGGCATGCTCTGTCCTGCGGACTGGCCGAACGGGCTGCCCGGCATCTGTGATCCCTGGTTTCCGCCAGGACCGACCGGGTCGACCCATGGATTTTGATCTGACATCTGCAATTTCCTCCTTTTTCGTGGACTACTATCTAGTTCACGATGTAGAAGTGTTTTTAGCTTCTGTATTCGCGCTCTCTGTGTGATGGTTTTCGTAGCTGGATGGATCACGCCTGCGGAGCAACCTGCAAGGGTGGTCAGCACACGCGTGATAAATCACGCAGCTACGAAAGGTGAGCGACTTCTGCTCAGGCCAGTTTTTTTAGCGTCACAGGTAAAGGTCCGGATTTGAGGATAGAGACGAGAGCCAGGGTCTGTTGCTTAGTGAATCTAGCCGTGATAAAGATTCGCCCGGATATCTCACGATCAATAGCGGCTGATTCCAGGACTTTGCCATCCAGGGTGAAGGTCAAAAAGTTTCCAATGTTGTGGGCAGTGTAAAGCTGAAAGCGCTGGGTCGCATTACCCTGCATTTTGAAACTAACCCGATTTGCACCCGTTTGTGGATCAACGTCTGCTATCAGAGACCCCAGATCGAAATCGCGGTTGGTAAAACTGGGTAGGCCGCCAGGATTGTACTGAGCGTACTGTTCGGGATGGAAGGTTGTCCCCTCTGTAATGGCAGCAGGGCCACCAGTTAGCCAGAATGCCGCTATCCCAGGCGCCAGAAGCAGAGCCAAGATCTGTTGTTCATTGCCGCGGAAGTGTGGCAGGTCCACCTGGAGAGCAAATTGACCATGGATTCTCACCACATGCACGCTTGATCCCTTCAAGCCAAAGCTGGTGAAACGCTTAGAGAGCAAGGTGCTCGTGGCTTGCATCTGTGCCAAAGAGGGATGATGGCCCTTTTCGGCGGACACCAGCAACATGCTAATACCGTTGCTCTTGCTGGGAGGGGGAGCACCTGCTGTGGTCCGGTGATTGAGGACGGAAAAGGTGAGCACCAGTGAACCTATCAGTAATCCGACGAAGAGCACTGCCGCCAGGGTGTTGAGATGTGGCAGCCATCTCTGCCTGGAGTAGCTGGATCGAGAGGGCTGCGCAACCGGAGGTGCGAGCTGTTGCGACTGCGTGCGACCATTAGTATGAACCAACGCAGACTCAGGAAGTGGGATGGACTGACTGCTTTGGGCGAGACGTGCATGAACACGGGCCAGCACCAGTTTCTCTTGAGGTTTCAACTGGTAAGCTGTTCGCAGTTCAGCAACTAAGGCCGGGGATGCCTGTTCTTCGGGCAGTAGTTCGTCATGATCTAGCATGGGTTTTCTCCTTCGGTTTGTTGATAGACCTGGCGCAGGAGGCAAATGCTGCGCGAGAGATGTTTGCGTACAGTGCCCTCGCGTTTGTTGAGCAGCAAGGCGATTTCAGGACAGCGAAGGCCATCCCCATAGCGGAGTTGTAAGATCTGCTGTTGCAGGATGGGAAGTTGTTGGAGGGCTGCCCGTACGCGTGTCCGCTCTTCTTGTTGCAGGGCCAGTTGTTCGGGACCCTCTTCCTCAAGGAGGGTGTCTGCGATAGAATCCAGAGCCACCTGTGGCCGCCTGAGCGCCTGGCGATAGACGTTCACGAGCTTATTGTGCGCGACTCGTCTCAGCCAGGCCAGTTGCTCACCAGGCGACCATGTGGCGAGGTTATCATGCTCCAGGGCGGCTAAGAAGACATCTAAAAGCAGGTCTTCCGCGTCTTGCAGCGAGGGCGTATGCAGGCGTAGATAGCCAAAGATGGCCGGTCCATAGCGCTCGTAGAGTGCTGTCTGGCTCTCATGGTCCCGCAAGCCCTCCGCTGCTTTTGGTTCTAGTGACATGCGTATTCCCCTACTATGGTGTATTGTCCATGTTTCTCCGGTAAAAAGATGCCATGCTTCGCATCCTCTTCTGCCGGACATATTCTCACAGATACTAACACCGCAGCGTGGAATGTGTGACATTGCCGGTCATATTTGCAAGGAAAGATCTTTTGCAGAGTCATAGAAAAGGTGATGTATAGGAGGGTAGGGGCGCCGTTTACAAGCCCGCCTGTTCGCCGAAGAAC
>JALYTT010000644.1 GCA_030854145.1 Chloroflexota bacterium
CTTTCATGTAGGGGCGCCGCTGGCCTGCGCCCTGTTCCAACCACGCGTTGTCTGGCAGGCCCGTGTCGGGTCACCGGGAGCCCGCCAGCTCGCTTCCTATTATGTATCAATGTATATGGTGCGGCTGGCCTCGCCCCCACGAGTTTGCCGCTGTGTTACAATAGGCATGCTAAAATTGGTGTTTACAACAGCTATGCCGGAGGTGCTCTGCAATGTTACAGGTACGGCGGCTCGAAAAAGTCATTGAGGACCGCACCGTCATTGCGATTGAGCAGCTTGATGTGGCCGCCGGCGAAGTGCTGGCGGTTGTTGGTCCGGTGAACAGCGGCAAAACGCTGCTGGTGCGCCTGCTCTCCGGCACGTTGACTCCCAGCGGCGGCACCGTGACCCTTGATGGCCAGGATATCTACCGCGTGCAGGCGGCCCGCGAGCGCATCGGGGCGCTGTTTGAGGAAGACCTGCTCTATGACCGGCAGAGTGCGTTGCAGAACCTGGGCTTCTATTGCGACCTGCGCAAACTGCCCCGCGAGCGCATCAGCGAGGTGCTGGCGCAGGTAGGCTTGAGCGACCAGGCGCAGAAGGCGGTCTCGAAACTCTCGACCTCCGCCCAGCGCCGCCTGGCCTTCGCGCGCGTGCTGCTTGAGCGCCCCACCCTGTTGCTGCTCGACCAGCCCACACTGCGCTCGGACTGGGATACGCAGGCGCTCTTCGCGCGGCTCATCACGCAGGCGGCGAGCGAGGGACGCGCTGTGCTGCTGACCGACGAGGACCTGGCGTGGGCCGGCAAGTTCTGCACACACGTGATCGAACTGGAGGGCGGCCGCGTCACCGGTAGCCACGCGCGGAAGACAGAACACGCTGAGCCTGCCACCCCCGAACGCCTCATCCCCTACAAGGTACCCGCCCGCAAGGAAGACCGCATCGTGCTCTACGACCCTGGCGATCTGCTCTACGCCACCAGTCGCGATGGCAAAACCATCCTGCGCACCGCCGCGGAGGAGGCCACTACGAACCTCACCCTGCAAGAACTTGAAGGCCGCCTGAACGGTCGCGGCTTCTTCAAAGCCCACCGCGCCTACCTGGTGAATCTGCAACATATCAAAGCCGTCATCCAATATACACGCAACAGCTATACGCTACAACTTGATGACGCGCAGGAAACCATGATCCCCCTCAGCAAACAATCCGAGAAGGAGCTACAGGCCCTGCTAGGATATTAGAAGGAGGCCTCATGTCTGGCGATACTACCATCTACCAGGGGCACAGCGACTCTATCTTCGCGCTGGCATGGTCCCCTGATGCGTGCTCCCTGGCCTCCGGCTCGCGGGACAGGACGGTGCGCGTATGGAATGTGGCCAGCGGCATGAGCGAGCAGATATACACGGGGCATACAAGCTGTGTGCTGGCGGTGGCCTGGTCACCTGATGGCACAGCTATCGCCTCTGGCAGCACGGATGGCCGTGTACAGATCTGGGAAGCCAGGCAGCCAGCACATGACATTGCCATCTATACCGGCCATGCGCGTTTCGTACGCGCTATCGCCTGGTCGCCGGACGGCAGGTATATCGCGTCAGGAGGAGACTACGGGGATAGTACGCTTCAGGTTTGGGAAGCTGCCACGGGCAGACATATCTACACGCATGACCACCAGTATCGCCTGTTTGCCGCCGGCTGGTCAGCGGATGGCGCCCGCATCGCGTCTGCCAGCTTCGATGGGCTGGTGCAGATCTGGGATGCGGCAGCGGTGCTCGCGCAGCCGCCCAGGGGCGAGATCGCTAGCTATACGTATCGCGGCCACAGCGGCCCGGTCTATGCAATGGCCTGGTCGCCCGCCGGGGAATACATCGCGTCCGCCGGAGAGGATAGCACCGTGCAGGTATGGAATAGCAGCACTGGGCGCGCTGTTTCTCTATACAGTGGTCACACGCGGCCGGTGAAGGCGCTGGCCTGGTCGCCGAACGGCACCCGTATCGTCTCCGGCTCTGATGATACTACATTGCAAGTCTGGGAGGCTACCACAGGCAAGCCGATCCTGACATATCGCGGTCACAGCGCCTGGATACGCGCGGCGGCCTGGTCGCCAGATGGTACGTTAATTGCCTCCGCCAGCGACGAGACCGTGCGCGTATTTTCACCGTAGTGTCTGTCAAGCTTCAGAGAACGGGTGAGACGCCCCCATCCGCGTAGGGACCCGGCTTGCCGCGTCCGTGTGAGGCATCCCTTGGGGTGCCTGTGTGGCCTCCTGCCTGGCCGCGCAAGCGAGGCCGCCCACACGGACGCGGCAAGCCGGGTCCCTACGCGGGAACGGGGCATGTTTCGTGTGGGAACGGGGCATGTTTCGTGCCCAAGTGAAGAAAGAAGGATAGTATGAGCGACAACAACGAGCTGCCTATTGCCTGCAAGCTCTCTGAGCACGAATTGGTACTGCGCCGGCAAGAGGTAGATGAGAGCGTGTTCCAGAACGCTGAGAAGGTAGAGGAACTGGCGGATGGCTATGCCTTCAAGTATACCTACGATGCCGCGATAGTCGCGAAGCTGGCGGACTTCATAGCCGTGGAGCGCAGGTGCTGCCCGTTCTTCACTTTTGAACTGATCTTTGAGCAGGGTGAAGGTCCGCTCTGGCTGCGCCTGCGCGGTGGGGAGGGCGTCAAGGAATTTATCCGCGATGGGCTGAACGCGCCCGGCAGGATGGTGTAGCACGTGTGCTAGATCGGCATTCCGCGCTTATCTAGTTCGCCGCGAATGTAGGCAATCTCGCCATAATGAATGAAGCAATGGGAGATACAGACCTGTCCGATAGCCTGGATGGCGGGCATCTCGCCCAGCGGCTTGACCGTCACCAGGCGCTGCGAGAGTTCGGCGCCGCCATCTGAGATGCTGGCAGTGTAGTCCTCGAATTCGCGCCACACCTGGTCAGCGTACTCCATGAAGAGCGCGGGGTCGGTAATATGGAACGCGTGCGCCTCCTCGGTAGCCATGCCGGTACCCTGCACGCGCGGCGGCAGACCCAGGCGCTCATGCCATTGCCCTTCAACCCAGATTGGCGGCCGGCCCTGCAAGATGAAGCGCAGGATATTGTCCTCGGTCCGCACACAGTGCCAGACCAGGAAGGCGATGGTATTTACCTTCCCCTGCCCCTGATAGTGCCACTCCTCCGGCGTGAGATCGCTCACAGCGGTGCGCGTCCAATCGTGCAGGCGCTTCTGCTCCAACAGGTAGAAGTCGATGATGTTCATGGTGTCCCCCTCTTAAAATACGTTGCACATGTTTCTTCCATCATTCTACACGCTGCCCTGGCAAACTGGAAGAGGTCGAGAAGAACACCTTTCACCCCCTACGATAGACGAATTGTTGGTTGCTTCGCCTATCTATCGTTGAAGTGAAGATTTTGTGACGTTTGCCCGTTCCGTAGCGCGTGGC
>JALYTT010000189.1 GCA_030854145.1 Chloroflexota bacterium
CTGAAGCGGCTCAGCCCCAGCTCGCCCTTCTCCCAGATCACCAGCAGCATACTGGCGTTGAAGATGGAGGAGTAGGTTCCGCTAAAGATACCCAGCAGCAGCGCGCCCGTAAACTGGCGGATAGAGAGGCCACCGAAGAGCGTGAGCGCGCTGAGCGTCACGATAACGGTGAGCGAGGTATTCAGCGAGCGGGCCATCGTTTGCACGAGGCTGGCATTCACCACCTGCTCAAAGGTCTCCGAGGTGCGGCGCTGCATGTTCTCGCGAATGCGGTCAAACACCACAATCGTATCATGGACGGAGAAACCCACGACCGTCAACAGAGCTGTGATGAAGAGCGCATCGACCTGGATACCCAGGGTCCACCCCAGGATCGAGAAGACGCCGACCACCACCAGCACGTCATGCAGGAGCGCAATGATCGCGCAGGTCCCGTAGCGCCAGGGTTTTGACACTTTGCGGAACGAGAACCAGACGTAGAGCAGGATCAGGACCGAGGCCGCGAGTACCGCGAGGAGCGAGTTGCGTTGGGTGTCCGCCGCCACCGAACCCTGAACCGACGAGGTATCCAGCGTTTGCACATATGTCTTGCTACCGGCAAGGATGGCCGCCTTGATCTTATTTAGCAGGTCGCTAGTGACGGTGGTGGCTGTGAGCAACCCGATCGTCTGGATGGTCTGGCCCTGATGCACCTCGACCACCTTGACCGGAATGTTGGCAGGATTATTGACGCTGCTCGTCGTCGTCGTCGCTGTAGCAGCGGGCGTAGCTGTACCCTTGCCGACTGTCGCGGTCGCGTGTGCGGTCGGCGTGGCGTGCGCGGTAGACGTGGCCGTTGGTCGCGCTGTGGGCGTGGCGTGCGCGGTCGGCGTGGTAGTTCCGCCTGCCGTTACCGTTGCTGGCGTTGTTGGTACGGTGGCCACCGTCGTTGGAGCCCCCTTCGAGGGGTCCGATGTATCCGGGATCTTCGCGAGCACTGTCTGGATATCGCTGATAGTTGGTGTGACACCGGCGGGGAAATTCGTGACGATGACGATAGAGATCAGCTTGCCGCCCGGTCCTATAGGCCAGTCCTCGGAGATGACGGAGAGCGTTGTACTCTTGTACTTCGTTTGCAGATCTTTGGTGATGGTCTTCTGTACGTTGGTGTCGATGGACGTGTTCAGGCGAACCCAGATGGTCTGCTTGGCGCCCACAGTCTTTTGGCTGCCGAGGGTTACCTGCACGTCTTTTAAGGGCAGGGATTTCAGGTCATTCTGGATGGCCTGGGCTGTCATTGTCTGTTCCGGGCGGAAGTCGATGCTCGATCCCCCGGCAAAGTCGATACCGACATTGAGACCCTTGAAGATCAGCGAGGCCGTGCCGGGAACGATGATCAGCAGCGATATGATCAGAAACAGGTAGCGTTTTCCTACAAGATTAAACACAACATACTCCTCTTATACCGTGCTGTTGCGCCGTGCCAGCGACGGCGACGATGTAGTGATGGAACCGGGAGGAAGCCCGAACAGTGCGGGATGACTGACCACGCCTGTTGGCACCAGCAGGTTCAGGAATGTGCGCGTGACGACAATAGCAGTAAACATACTGATCAGCACGCCCAGGAACAGGGTAGTGGCGAATCCTGAGATGATCGTCGCGCCAAAGTTGTTGCCGAAGGTATACAGCACCGCGCAGGTGATGAGCGTCGAAAAATTGGAGTCGCGAATAGAGGGCCAGGCGCGTCTCCAGCCGATATCGATGGCTGAAGAGAGCAATCTGCCCGCGCGTAGCTCTTCCTTGACGCGTTCGAAAATGAGGATGTTCGCATCGACGGCCATACCGATGGAGAGCACGAACCCGGCGATACCGGCCAGGGTCAGCGTCACGCCGACCAACTTAAAGACGGCGAGTGTCAGGCAGGCGTAGAGAATCAGCGCGAGGTCGGCCAGCAGCCCTGGCAGGCGATAGTACAGCAGCATAAACAGGATGACCATACTCAAGCCAATAGCCGCTGCGATCAGGCTCTTCCTGATCGAGTCCGCGCCCAGGGTCGGGTCAATCGACTCTGAACTGGCGATGGTGAAGGAGATCGGTAGCGAGCCATAGCGCAGCAAGGTCACGATATCCTGCGCCTGGGTGGAGGTGAAGCGCCCTGTGATGACACCGGGGCCGTTGATCGCGCTATTAATCACAGCCGCCTGGATAACCTGCCTGTCCAGGGTGATGATCATATAGTTCCCGACATTCTTCTGGGTGAAAGCGCCAAACGCCGAGACGGCGGCGCCCTGCATGGCGAAGTTGATCTGTAGCTGCCCCGTCTGAGAGTCCGTGGTTACTGCGAGCTGTGATGGGTCAAGATCCTTGCCTGTGAACCAGGGTTTGTTGCCAGGATTATATTGCGTGAACTGAGTTGGATCGAAGGCGGTGCCTTCTGTCACAGGCTGAGAGCCTGTGTTCCAGAATTCAAGCACCCCGGAGCGGAGCAGTGACCGGATGGCAGTATCCTGGTTTCCGGTGTTCAGGCCGGGCAGCTCCACAGAGATACTCTTCTGGCCCGCGTTGTCCTGCACGCGAATGCTCGGCTCGCTCACGCCCAGGCCGCCGTTCACGCGCTGCTCGATCAGGTTGCGCGCCGCGTCGATGTTATCACTGACCTCCTGTTGCGAGTAGTGCTGTTTGGGATCAGGCACCAGAAGGACGCGTACGCCTCCCTGGAGGTCAAGCCCCTGATGGATCGTTAATGCGTTGTTGATGCCGAGCCAACTGACATGCAGACCGGGGTTGTTGGGCCAGTCGATATAGGCCGCGCAGGCCGCGATCAGGAGTATGAATAGGAGGGCTGATAGTGTTCCTCGCCGCATAACTGATAGTTCCCCTCGCTCTTGCTGCCCCGCACCTGTCCGCTGGCGTAGCTACCGCTGCGCACAGCACGAACGAGAGGCCGCGCGAGCGGACAGATGCGAGAGATATATCTGTAAAAAAATACGCATATCCGTAATGAAGTATGCATAAAATACAACGTGTGCCGCCATACGTTTGTTCCTGTGAAGTATAGCATAGTTACTGTGCCTTGCCTATCCCATATTTTTCTCTATTGCTCGCAGCCTGCGCTTTGCTGTACGCTATATAAATACACATGCTGGGAATTCTCACCCCTGTTTTTTTTGTTGCCACAAGAGGAACGCAAAACGGCATGTTTGTTTGTGTGAAGGATACGCGGGAAAAATGGAAGAAGCTACCAGATTAGAAAGCGCTTCAGCAGAGACATCTGCATCAGAGATAGCTACACATCAGCAAGATCGCAGCGTCGTAATGGATATATGTGACATTACCAAAAGTCTGCCATTGGGTCGCGAGCGCATCGATATTCTCAAGGGCATCAGTTTTCAGATTATGAGCGGGGAATTCATCTCCATCGTGGGGCCATCCGGCTCCGGCAAAAGTACTCTGCTGGGCATTATCGCGGGCCTGGATAATCCCACCAGCGGCGCGGTGCTTATCGATGGCATCGATATCACGCATATGAGCGAGGGCAAGCTGGCGACGGTGCGCAATCACAAGATCGGCATGGTCTTCCAGGCCTTCAACCTGATCCCCACGCTGACGGCCCAGGAGAATGTCGAGGTGCCGCTCTACGTCGGCAAGCATCCCGGCTCGCCCTCGGCGCGCGCCCGCGAACTGCTGGACCTCGTGGGCCTCTCGCACCGCCTGGGGCATCGCCCCAACCAGCTTTCGGGTGGCGAGCAGCAGCGCGTGGCCATCGCGCGCGCCCTGGCCACCGACCCGGCCATCGTGATCGCCGATGAGCCGACCGGCAATCTCGATGCCAAAAATGGCGAAAACATCCTCACGCTCATTGCTTCCCTGCGCCAGCAGACTGGCAAGACCTTTATCATTGCCACCCATGATCCGCTGGTGGCCTCGCGCGCCGACCGCGCCATTCGTATCGTAGACGGTCTCATCGCCTCGATCGACGTTACCGGCGAGAGGAACAGTCAGCCATGAAGGCCACTATCTACTTTCACTACACCAGCCGCTCGCTGCTGCGGGGTGGGCAGCGCACGGTGCTGGCCATATTCTGCGTCGCCGTCGGCGTGATGGCCATCGTGGCCCTGCAACTGGTGGGGCTGATGATCAATAACGCCTTCACCGGCAATGTGCGCGACGCCAATGGCGGCGATATCGCCGTCTCGTCGATCAGCCAGCCATTCAAGCAGAGCGACCTGCCCTTCTTTGCGCAACTCAAGCATGACGGCACCATCAGCGCCTATACCCCCCTGATCAACGTTACCGGCTCGACGAGCCTCTCGGCCTCGCTCACCCAGACCTTTACCTTGCAGGTCATCGATCCAGGCACCTACCCGGTGGTGGCGCCTCCCACGTTTACCACTCCCACGAATGGGACCGTCAGAACGCTGGTCACGGGCACCCAGGTGATTGTCACGCAATCCTTTGTCGATCAGTACCACAAACAGGTCGGCGATACCCTAACCGTGTTCGCCGGCGGGCAGACCGGGACCGGCAGCGGGCGCACCCTCAACGTCAGGATCGCGGGCGTGGCCGCGAATTCTGGCGTCTTTGTGCAGGCGGGCAGCACCATGCTCGTGGCGC
This sequence comes from Chloroflexota bacterium, assembly GCA_030854145.1. The sequence goes on from JALYTT010000189.1 coordinate 4,594, forward strand.
TCCCGGCGTACCAGGCGGCCGACCCGCAGGCGCCGCTCGCGTACGATACAATCTACCTGGCGACGGTTGACCAGGCGCACACTGACCGCGCGGTCAAGGCCGTGCAGTCCCATTTCTTCAACGCCACCACGCGGACCACCAGCGATGCTTTGAAGGCCAATCAGGAGCAGATCGACTTCATTCGCAAGTTCCTGGAGATCGCTGGCTTGCTGGCCCTCTTGATCGGCGGCGTTGGCATCGTGAACACCATGCAGGTCCTGCTCTCACGCCGCCGTACCGAGATCGCCATGCTCAAGACGACCGGCTACCGACGCTTCGATCTCTACGCGCTCTTCGGCCTGGAGGCTGGCCTGCTGGGTCTCATGGGTGGCATCGTCGGCGCGGCGGCGGCGGTCGGCGTGAGCGCGCTTGTGCGCCTGCTTATCGTGCAGTCCTTCAGTCTGAACATCCCATTCGTGCTTGATCCGTTGACGATTGCCGGGGGCGTGTTGATAGGCGTGCTCACGGCCCTGATCTTTGGCCTGCTGCCCATCGTGCAGGCGGCGAATATTCGGCCCTTGAACGTGCTGCGTGAGTTGCCGGAGGGCCGGGGCGCTGGCAGCATCATCCTGACGATAGGCATGCTGCTGCTGCTCTCGGTGCTGTTCTGCATCCTGGCGATTGTCATTCTCAACAATGATGTGACGCTGGGCGTGAGCGCCGTGTATGGCGCGTTTATCTTCCTGGGGCTGTTGAGCCTCTTCTTTGGTCTCGTGGTCTTCCTGATTAGCGTGCTACCGGTGCCAGAACATCTGACAATTAACTTCCTGGCGTTGTTCGTTGGGGGTCTGCTGCTGGCTGGCTTACTGGCTCTGACGCTGCCGGCCTTCGGGATCATCGTGCTGGCGGTGACGGTGCTGAGCTTCTTCGTGGTCTTCCTGCCGCGCGCCTGGAAGGCAAATGTCAAGATCGCGTTGCGCAATATCGGCCGCCAGCGCGCGCGCACAACGACGACGATGCTGGCGCTGTTCGTAGGTATCTTCACGATCGGCCTGATCCTGGTGCTGGGCCAGGACCTGCGCGATAAGATCAATGCCGCGATTGCCAACAATCTGACCTACAACGTGATCACTATCGCCAGGAGCGACCAGGCTCAGAAGGTGCAGGCGAAGCTGGGCAGTATTCCTGGCCTGTCGCGCGAGCAGCATTCGGTGATCGCGCAGGTGACGCCGCTGACGATTGATAATGTGCCCGTGCAAATTCTGCTCCCACCCGGCAAAAATACGCAGCGCTCGTCCGGAAATCTGGGCCGAGATGGGGCACTGTCCTTGCTGAGCGCTATGGAAGGCTACGATGTCGGACACAACCAGTTCCCGCCGACAACGCATCTACGCATCACCGCCGGGCGTAACCTGAATGCCGGCGATGCTGCCACGGACAATGTGCTGATCCCCGCGCAGCTTGCCAACACCGCCCCCCTCAAGGGTCATATCGGGTTTGGCAGCACGATTACTTTTATAAGTGCAGATGGCAAGACGCTGAAGACAGTCCATGTGGTTGGTCTCTACCAGGGCCGCGGCTTCGACATCGACCACCTCGCATCGCTGCTTGCCACCTCGAACACGGTGCGCTCCCTGAGTCCCGCCGGCCAGGGGCAGGATGTCTTCTATATGAAGATCGATAGCAAACAGGTCGGCAAGGCTGTGAATACCATCGGCAATCTCGCGCCCAATGCCGCCATAATCAACCTGGCGAGTATCGGTGATTTCATCAATCAGATCCTGGGCTATATGCTGCTGACTCTGACGGCTATCGCCTCGCTCTCGCTGTTCGCGGGCATCATCATCATTGCCAATGCCGTCGCGCTGGCCATGCTGGAGCGGCGGCGCGAGCTGGGCATCCTCAAATCGGTCGGCTATACCAGCAGATCGATTTTGAGCGAGGTGATCGTAGAGAACTGCATTGTCGGCGGGACCGGCGCGCTGCTGGCCATGCTGCTGGTCGCCCTGGCTACGAACCTGCTGGGCCGTTTCTACTTCAAGACCACCTTCGATGTCAACGGCTTGATCGTCGTTGCCCTGATCGTCGTTGCTGCCCTGCTGGCGATGATCACCGCCGCGCTGGTGGCCTGGCGCGCAGTACGCGTGCGCCCGCTGGAGGTGCTGCGCTACGAATAGGGGCCACGCCCTACGGACACGCCGCTCGCTTTCTGCCATCACCATCGTATGTGAACGCGTATGGGAATATTCCCTATTCCGCCGGTCGCAGGTCCACCACCCGCGTCGATTTCAGCGTCTTGGTGGGATCAAAGATATCGCTCATGTTGGCCACGAACTCGATTATAGGGCGCATTTCGGCTGCCTCTGTGACCCTGGCGACGAGCTGTGTTTTGATGGCTTGCTGGTCGTCCGGGCGCGCGGCTACACGCAGCAGTAACTGGTCGGCCGAGTAGGGATCGTTCGGTTGCTCTTTGGTGAAGACGATCTGGTATTCTTCGATGCCATCCACGGTGGCGATGGCCTCTTTAATGGCGTCGGGATTGATGAGCGTCCCCTTCAGATTGACGAGTTCGGCGGTGCGTATGGTGTTGGTGACGATGCGCGGCCCCTGGCGCCCGCAATGGGGGCAGACCTCGTTGCTGATGGCGTTCAGGTCGCCGACCACGTAGCGCAGGAGCACGGTTCCCCTCCGGTCCAGGTGTGTGATGGTGAAGAGGCCGCGTTCTCCATCTGGCAGCGGCTCATGCGTTTGCTCGTTGATCACCTCAAAGTGGAATTGATCGGGCGCGGGGTTGTGTCCGCCGCTAAACTCAATACACTCGCCTGTGCTGCCCTGCATCTCGGTGAAGCCCAGCGCGTTCCCGATCACCAGATTCTTCTGGTCGGCCCCCAGGCGTACCAGGCGCCGGCGCATATCCTCGCGCATGCCACGCGGGCACGGCTCGCCCAGCGCCGCCACGATCCTGACGTGCGAGAGATCGGCGCCTAACTCCTCGGCGCGCATAATCACGCGGCGCACGTAGCTGACGATGCCGCTGAGCACCGTGCCCTTGTGTCGCTCGATCATCTGTACCGCGTCGTCCAGGCGGCGATGCACCGGGTAGGCGGGATAGGGCGTTCCAGTGAGGGTGTTGACGACGGGCGCGCCGATCACGGTGGCGTAGTCGCGCGTGCGCAGGAAGCCGATGTGCGGGACCGGGGTAAGCGGAAACAGGTTGATGACGGTATCCTGCTCGCTAATGCCGATGATCTCGCAGAGCCGCTTTAGCTGTTCGAGGATCGCGAAATAGTCATGGGTGGTATTGAAAAACGGCGTTGGCACGCCGGCCGTCGTGCCTGTGGTATAGCTCACGTCCCACAGGATACGTTCCTGTGGGCTGAACTCCGGCAGGGCCGTCAGCCGGAAAGCCATGGGATTCTTCATATAGTCTAGCTTAGTCGTGACGGGCAACTTATGCACGTCGTCGAGTGTCTGGAAGTCCTGCGGGGTCAGGTGCAGGCGGCTGAAGACCTCCTGATAGTACGGGTGGGCCTGGAAGCACAGCTTGATCTGATGGCGGAAACGCTGGTCCTGGATGGCGCGGATCTCTTCCCGGCTGCGGTAGAGGATATCAGTCTGGGTTGAAGTGCTGGTTTCTTGCATGGGTGAAATTCCCTCCTATTATTGTCCTATACAGAGAACATGGAGCAAGCGCATGGACCAGCTTATAACGACAAGAGCAGCAGTGGGATCTCCATCTCTTCGGGCAGCAGGCCACCATGATGGCCCAGGAAGCGCATCTCGAATACGCCAGCTTCATACCACCAGACAGTCTCTCCCTTGTAGGGCAGGATCACCACATTGCCGACCCGGCCCAGGAACGCGCTCGACGGTTTCTCCAGCCCAAAGAAGTGCTGTGCGATGAGTTCCTGGGTCCTGTAGATCTCCGCCCGGCCATCCAGGTGCTTTTGCAGCAGGCCGATGACCTCATCGATATGTTCCTCTTTCACATACAGGAACATATCACGGGCCGAGCCGGCCGGAACGAGCACCTTGCCCTGCCGGTTGGTGCGCAGGTAGCGTTCGATGCCTGGTATCTGCCGGTTGAGATAGAAGGTGGTCTCAGGACTGACCTCGATCTGCCCATGATCGGCGCTGACCATGAGCAGGGTATCGCGCACTTTGCCCTGAAGGTTTTTGTAGAGCAACTGCTCCAGGCTGGTCCAGACTTTATCAACGGCCTCCGCAAACTGCGGCGAATCTGGTCCATAGCGGTGTCCGGCGAAATCAACCTGGTCAAAATAAAAAAAGTAATAGCCAGGAGACCCGTGGTTGTCCAGCAGGAGCCGGGACGCCGTCTCCAGAGCCTCGGAGATCGACTTGAACGGGTGAATGCTGGCCCCCTGAAAGAAGCGCTCCGAAGGCGTGGAGGGTGTATAGCTCTGATGCTGGAAGATGTGTGATGGTACGCCATGTGCCTGGAGCGCTTGATAGAGCGTCTGGCGTGGGAAGAACTGCTCGGCGGGAATGTTGGCCTCTTTCAAGGTATCGCGGCTCGTATCCTCGGCATACGAGAAGAACAGGGGGGTGATCATTCTATCGACGAGCGGCTCATAATAGTTCCACTCATAGACGCCGCTCTGTCCTACATTCAGCCCTGTATTGATGCAGGTCACATGCGCCGCCGTCGTCGAGGGGAATTGCGAGGTCATTTTAGAGACCATGCCCTGGGTAAGGATGGTTTTGAGCAGCGGATACTTTTCTCCGTAGCGCGCGAAGAAGCGCCAGCCAAAGGCATCGATAAAGATCATAAGCACATTTTTATAGCTGGTAGGTAGTGGTCCAAATACATCCAGCGGCAAGGCGCTCTGTCCCTGGCCTGTAAGCAGGAACTGGATAGTCTGGGGGATGTTGGCAAAGCAGTAAGACCCGTAGAGGGGCCGCACAAAGTGCTGGGAGAATTTCGCGTTATTGACCGCATTCAAAGAGTGTGCGTTGAACATGGCTGTTTCTGCTTCCTGCGACCGTTGCCGGAGCTATGATACGTCTACAGGCTTGCTTATCATCATGCTGCTAGTATAACATGTGTAGCCGGGTGCTTGCGCACCTGAAGCTATGGTGTCCGGGTAGGAAGTGAGGACGCTTCCCCTTTTCGTAGTGCTCTGTCAAAGTGCATTGCACGGGTATCGAGGCGCGTCCCCATCCGCGTAGGGATCCGGCTCAATGCGAGCAAAGTCTCTGACGGGCAGGCTCCTGACATGGTATCCTGATAGAGAAATAACGAGCAATTGAGGAATCCATTCATGTCGTCAGTCACCCGCGCGCCGGGCGCTTCAACGAATAAGGGCAGGCGCCAGGAGCCATTTTCACGCGTAGCCCCACTGCTAAGAGCTGCTTTGTTACTGGGATCAGGCGGTGGCTTTTTGCTGGCTTCGGTGCTCACGCTGACACAGGCACTGCGTGTCGCCAGTGGGCCCTGGTGGATGGCGCTGGCCCAGGCACATGGCCATGTGCAGGTATATGGTTGGGCGGCCTTATTTGTCATCGGCGTGGCCCTGCATTTCCTGCCCAGGTTGCGAGGGGCGCCGCTGGCAGCGCCCAGGCTGGTTCCCTGGCTGCTCTGCGCGCAGGTAGCCAGCTTGCTGTTACGCATATGCAGCCAGCCGCTGCTGGTCGCGCAAGCTCCAGGGGGTCCTCTGTGGCGCTTGCTGCTCGTGGTCAGCGGCCTATTAGAGTGTATCGCGCTGCTTGGACTGCCGTTGCTGCTTTTCCTGACCAGCAGGCGTGGCCCGGCCCTGGCGACGCGCAAGGCGTTCGCGGGCGTGCTGCCATTCATCGCGTGTGCTTTTGGCTCGCTGGCTATTGCAAGCTGTGTCAACCTGCTGAATGTGCTAGCCGCGGCGACTGGCGGCGGCCTGGTACCCGCCGCTGGCGATGATCTCAATGTGACCCTGGGCCTGCTGGGCTTTCTGGTACCGGTGGCGCTGGCCATGTCCGCGCAGTCGCTCCCAATGTACGCCGGGCTTGAAGCCTTCCCGCGCCAGATCTTATGGCCGCTGGCGGGCGTCTACCTGGTTGGCCTCGTGCTGGCCTGCGTTGGCACAGACAGTGCTCTCTTCTGGTCTGGCGTGCCACATGGGATCGGCCTGTCGTTGCTGGGGCTGGTGATTGTCTTCTTCGTTGTGGTCTTTATGCGTATGATGCGCACGCGCGGCCGTCTCCCGAAGCGTGTGAGCGTCCTGGCGCCATCGCCGGCGGTCGCCGCGCAGACCTATCAGAAGCAGATCACGCGCGAGAAGAGTGCTTACGGCCCGTTTGTGGCCCTGGTCGCCAGCGCCTACCTGTGGGCCATGCTGGGTGGCTTGCTGCTGCTTGTTGATGGTGGCTTCATTATCTTTGGTGCGGAGCCACTATTTTCGCTCGATGCCATGCGCCACAGCCTGGCGGTGGGTTTCATCACGCTCCTGATCTGCGGTATAGCGCCGCGTATGCTACCAGGCTTCTCGGGCGGCAAGATCGCCTCGGCCAGGCTCGTGAGTGCCACCCTCTGGCTGGGCAATGGCGCCGCACTGCTCAGAGTCGGCTCGTTGCTGATCGCGCCTGCCGCCAGCATGCTCATGGTGGGAGGGTACTCTCTAACATCGCTCCTGTTCGGTCTTTCGGGACCGCTTGGTCTGACCCTTGTGCTATGCCTGACGATCAACCTATGGCCTGCGCTGCGCTCGTCTCCTGCCAAAGAACTATAAGACCCTTGTAATCTGCTTCACCGCACAGTACACTTGTCATAACAATAAGGAGCAGGAATCGGGTGTCTCCGTAGGGCGTGGCTCGCTTCCTGGCACCATTGTCTTACGTTCATGCCTATGTGGCTTGCCTCGCCAGTCAGCCCGCAGAGCGGTTCCCGGTGACTGGCGAGGCAAGCCACGCCCTACGGAGACACCCAGCGTACATGCTTCGTCGAATTCATCGTATCTGTACAAGGAGGTCGCGATCATGAAACGGCGTCTACTCTGCCTATTTGTCCTTTTTACTCTTCTCTGTAGTTTGACAGTAGCTTTCAGCGGCTCTGCCCTGGCGGCAAGCAGCGCTGCCAGTAGTTGTGTCACCCCCGGCGGTACCAATACGCTCCACGGCACGCTTGAAGGGGCCAACTACACCATTGCCGTTCCTGCAAATTGGAATGGAACACTCGCACTCTACAGCCACGGCTATGTATTTGCTGGCTCCCCGCTCCTCAACCCGGCCCCGGATGCCGGCGATCCGCAGACCGCGGCCGTGCTCTTGCAGCAGGGCTATGCGTTGGCTGGTTCTTCTTATAGCCAGAATGGCTGGGCGCTGCAACAGGCGTTCCACGATCAGGCCGCGCTGCTGCATTTCTTCGATGTTACCTGCGGTCATCCAA
>JALYTT010000190.1 GCA_030854145.1 Chloroflexota bacterium
AGGCAAGCCATCGCCCCTACGCACCTCTCTCAAGTCTGAACGCCATTGTGCCGATTTCTATAAGTGCGAACCAGGCGCATGGATACAGTATCCCCAGACTGCTTTTATGAGAGGAAACCACAAAAATGAGTCGCACAAATCAGTATACAAAAGAGGCCCGCTTAGCCATATCCAATGCGCGCGAAGAGGCGCAACAGCTCAGGCATAGAACTATTGGCACAGAACATCTGCTCCTGGGCGTACTGCGCATAGATGATCCTATCATTATCCATGTATTTTCGGCCTTCAACGTTGATATCGGCCACCTGCGCCAGGCCATAGAACTGATTGTAGGTCAGGGCCATAAGGCCATTATCAGCGATCCCGTGCTCGCGCCTGTGACCCGCTCGGTCCTGGCCCTGGCGGAGCGCGAGGCAGTCAACTTGAAGGCCGAGATGGTGGGGGTAGAACACCTGCTGCTCGGCCTGCTCAGTGAACGCGAGGAAGGCGCTGGGATCACGATTGGCGTCCTGGAAAGTTTCGGCATATATCTAGACGCCACCCGCCAGCTCATCATCAAGCTACTGGGTATGGGACGTGAGCAGGCCTCCGCCACCGCTGAATACCAGGCGCGCTACAACCTGACACCGATGCTCAATCTTGTCAGTCGTGACCTGACAATGGCTGCCATGAGTGGCATGCTTGACCCGCTCATTGGGCGCGAAGTCGAACTGGAACGCGTCATGCAGATTCTGACCCGCCGCTCGAAAAACAATCCCGTGCTCATTGGACACGCCGGGGTAGGCAAGACCGCCATCGCCGAAGGGCTGGCACTGCGTATCCTGCAAGGACAGGTCCCGGAGATCTTGCTGAACCGCCGCGTAGTCTCGCTGGATACCGGCATGCTGACCGCCGGTACCAAGTTCCGGGGTGACTTTGAAGAACGCCTGAAGGGCATCATGCAAGAGATTATCAACGCACAAGAGATTATCATTGTCATCGACGAATTGCATACCCTTGTGAATTCAGGCGTGACCGAGGGTTCTATTGGGGCCGCCAATCTCTTTAAGCCCATGCTCGCGCGCGGCGAGTTCCAATGCATCGGCGCAACCACCCTTGACGATTACCGTAAATCCATCGAGGCTGACCCCGCCCTGGAGCGCCGCTTCCAGCCAGTGCTGGTCCCCGAAACCAACGAAGCGGAGACCCTGGAGATTTTGCGCGCCACCAGCGAGCGCTATGCCGAGTTCCACCGCGTGACCATCACCGATGAGGCGCTGGTGACGGCGGTGCGTATGTCTTCACGCTACATCCCGAATCGCGCCCAGCCCGATAAAGCCATTGACCTGCTCGACGAGACCGCCGCGCGCATGTGCGTCCAGCGCGCCGCCGCGCCTGCACAGGTAAACGATCTACGCAAAGACCTGGCGCTGACGCGTAAGGCCAAGGATGACGCCATCGAACACCTCGATTTCCCGGCCGCCTTGAATCTGCGCCACAGCGAACAACACATGAGCGAGGCCCTGCAGGGAGCCGAACTCGACTGGAGCATCCAGCGCGAAGCCAGCCGGCCCGTGGTTGATGAGCAGCAGATCGCGGAAGTCGTCTCCCGCTGGACCGGCATCCCGGTCACACAGATCAGTACCAACGAGGCCGAGCGCCTGCTACACCTGGAAGAAGAGTTGCACCGGCGCGTTATTGGGCAGCATGACGCCGTGGAGGTGGTAGCCAGGGCCGCGCGCCGCGCGCGCACAAATATGCGGGAGCGCCGCCGCCCGATTGGCTCATTCATCTTTGTCGGCCCCACGGGCGTCGGCAAGACAGAGCTGGCTCGCGCACTGGCCGAGGTGCTTTTTGGCAACGAAGGCGCGCTCATCAAGCTGGATATGTCCGAATTCATGGAGAGCCACCATGCATCACGCCTCATTGGCTCGCCGCCCGGATACATCGGCTACGATCAGGGGGGCCAGTTGACCGAGGCGGTACGCCGGCAACCCTACAGCGTTGTGCTGTTCGATGAGATCGAAAAGGCCCACCCGCAAGTTTTTGACCTGCTCCTCCAAATCCTCGATGATGGTTGCCTGACAGACGCACGCGGCCAAACGGTTGATTTCAAACATACAATCGTTATCCTTACCTCTAACGCGGGCTCCATGCATCAGTTATCGAGCGCTATGAACTTTGCGCCCGCGAAGCTTAACCAGCAGGAGCGCAGTGCCAGCGACCATCAACGTATGGAGGCCCAGACGCTGTCCGCGCTCAAAGACCTCTTCAAGCCAGAACTGCTCAACCGCATCGATGAAATTGTGGTCTTCCATACCCTGGAACTGGCACAGCTTCATGAGATCGCGGACCTGATGATCGACCAGACCCGGCAGCGCCTGGCCGCCCTCTCGATTGAGCTGCAAGTCACCGTCGCCGCCCGCGAGATCCTGGTGCAACGCGGCTACGAACCTGCCTATGGCGCCCGCCCGCTACGCCGCACCATCCAAAGCATGCTGGATGACGCGCTGGCAGAGGCGATCTTACAGGGAACCCTGCACGCAGGCGATACGGTCGTCGCCGATAGCGTTGACAACACCATCCGCGTCCACACCCTGGTCCCGGCCTGAACATGGAAGGACATCCCTGGCAAGTGGCCTCGGCTGCTTGACAATACACCCGCAAATAGAGTACAATCCGTAGCGTTGGTGCAAAGCATCAACGCTACGCCTTGTTCGTCTAGTGGCCTAGGACGCCGCCCTTTCAAGGCGGAGATCACGGGTTCGACTCCCGTACAAGGTACTATTTTCTGGGAAAGCCTGGTATGCCACCAATTATTTTGGTCTGCCAGGCTTTCCCCTTTGGTACCTATCACATGGACCCGGTGCCTATCACATGGACCCGGTGCCTATCACATGGACCCGGTGCCTATCACATGGACCCGCCTCGATCCGCGTAGGGACCCGGCTTGCCGCGTCCGGGCCGGGTCCCTACGCGGGTCGGGGGACCCAACCCATCACACACCAAGAGGGGGTTTTGCATGATTAGTGTAGAGGAAGCTCTGGAGCGTATACTCACAAAAATAACGCCGCTGTCGGCTACCAGCGTGCCGCTACCGGACGCTCTGGGGCTGATTCTGGCTCAGGATGTCGTCGCTCAAGAAGATATCCCGCCCTTTGCTAACTCCGCTATGGACGGCTTTGCCCTGCTCAGTCGAGATAGTCTGCCTCGTGAAGGACAGCCGCCCCGCCTGCGCATCACCGGTGCGGTCGCGGCAGGCTATGTCGCCGATCACGCCGTTGTAGAAGGGACAGCTATGCGCATCATGACCGGCGCGCCTGTGCCTGCGGGGGCTGACAGCGTGATCCAGGTTGAGCTGACGCGCTCCGGCTCCGATGCGCCCGGCAGTGAATGGGTTGAGATCGTGGAACCGGTGACCCCCGGCAACAATATTCGCCCGGCGGGAGAAGACATGCGGCGCGGCCAGGCGATCTTACCGCGTGGTCGCGAGATCGGGCCCTGGGAGATAGGCATCCTGGCCACGCTTGGCTGGTCCACTGTTCCGGTGACACGCCGGCCGCGAGTAGCGGTTCTCAGCACAGGCGACGAGGTCATTGATGTGGACGAGCCACTACAGCCAGGCAAGATTCGCAATAGCAACGGCTACTTGCTGGAGGCGGCTAGCAGGCGTGCCGGTGCCGAGGCGCGGCGCCTGGGCGTGGCACGGGATACCGTGGAGAGCCTGCGTGAGAAATTCAGCGAGGCCGTCGAGCACGACCTCATCATCACCTCCGGCGGCGTCTCTGTGGGCGACTTTGACCTGGTGAAGGATATCATGACGGAGCAGGGCCAGATCAACTTCTGGCGTATCAACATGCGACCAGGGAAACCGGTGGCCTTTGGGGAGATCGGCGGCGTGCCCTTGCTGGGTCTACCAGGGAATCCGGTATCGGCCGCCGTGACCTTCGAGCTGTTCGCGCGTCCCGTCATTCGCAAGCTGCTGGGGCATACGCGCCTGCTGCGCCCGCAGGTGACGGTCATCGTCGAGGATGGCGTGAGCGACCGGGCGATGCGCCGCCATTACGTGCGCGCGCAGGTCGCCTGGAGCGATGGACGCTTTGTAGCCCGCACAACCGGCAATCAAGGCTCGCATATCACCACCTCGCTGCTCAATGCCAACGCGCTGGTTGTCGTACCCGAAGGTGGCGTCGAGGTACGCCCCGGCGATAGCGCGCAGGCAATTATGCTTGACTGGCCCGAAGTCTGAACCCGGCTCGATCGCGTCTGCTAGCGTAGACGCCGCAGTTTCTTGAGGTGGTAGCGCATCTGGTCACGCGACATACGCAGCAACGCCGCAGCCTGTACCTGGTTCCCATGGCAGCGATTGAGGGCCTCCTGGATAAACTTTCGCTCAATATCGCCCAGGAACGCCGCCAGGTCGATCCCTTCAGCGGGCAGGCTCATCTGCTGCCTTACCTCTTGCAGACGCTGAGTGCCGCTGCACCCGACTTTGAGGACATGCTGCGGCAGGTGTGCAGGAAGAATCTCGTCTCCATCGCACAGCACCTGCCCATATTGGATGACGCTGCGTAGTTCGCGCACATTGCCGGGCCAGGGGTAGCGCGCTAAGAGTGCCATGGCTTCCGCGCTCATGCGCAAAGGTGCCGTGCCTTCAGCGATATTCATGCGCAAGAAGTGGGTCACCAGCGACTCGATATCCTCCGGTCGCTCACGCAGAGGGGGCAGCGAGATGGTTATCACCTCAAGGCGATAAAACAGGTCCTCGCGAAAGGTTCTATGCGCAACCGCAGCCTTGAGGTCGAGGTTGGTTGCGGAGATGATGCGCAGATTGACCTTGATCTCCTTTGTGCTACCCACCGGGCGGAACGTGCGAGTTTCGAGAAAGCGCAGGATTTTGGGCTGCAACATCAGGGGCATGGAACCAATCTCATCAAGGAAGAGGGTACCCTTATTGGCACGCACAAGGTAGCCTTCACGACCGGGCCCGGCGTCGGTAAAGGCCCCTGCCTCAACACCGAAGAGTTCGGTTTCCAGCAGGGTCTCAGGGATTGCCGCACAATTGAGGTCAACAAACTGGTAGGCCGCCCGGCTGCTAAGGGCATGAATGGTTCGCGCCACTACATCTTTGCCGGTCCCACTCTCACCTTGCAAGAGCACAGTAGTGTCCGGATAGGCCGCGACCTGGCGTATCATGGTGACAACTTCTTGCATAGCCTTGCTGTGTCCCACAACCGCGTTCATAACGTCGGCCCCTGGCCCCTGCATCGATTCATGTTCTGATAACATACCACACCTCCTCCACACCCGCGCTGCACATATTTTCTAGTAGCGGCCTCCTACTACAGGAGCATACACAGGCTGAGGAATTTGCAAAGAAGCGCCCGGCTGTAAAGGCTGTAGAGGCTGAGACATGCCCCAGCCATGCCCAAGAATAAAGGTCGCGCCATTGCCGCCATTCCCCCACTGCGACTCGGTCTCTATGTAGCCGGCAGGAGCGAAAGCGCTCAAGGCACCGGTTGTTGGCACCGCGGCTGCCCACGGTTGGGCAGGAGCCATCGCGTACCCCCCGGGCGCGGCATAGCCATTATTCAAACCTGCCGCCACCAGGTCCCGCGAGACCGGCGAGAGTTCCTGCATCGGAGGCATTATCTGCGGCAACCCGACAACCAGGAGGCCAAGCGCAACCAGTTCACCCGCCACCTGGCACGCCTGCTCAGGCGACATCACCAGCATCTGTGAGGCCATCTGCAAAGTTGTACGTCCATCGGCCTGCGTAAAGACGCGCCATTGCTCCGGCGTCAGCGGAACCTGCATGTTCTGCTCGCGTACTCGCGACAGGTCCGTAGGCACAAGCACCATCTCAGGTCGCATAAACGAGGTATCAATGCGCATCGGGGCAAGCGGCGCTGTGATAGGTGTCGGCATCGGCAGGGATGTAGCTGGCTCAGTCGAGGGAGGGGGGGCCATTAACGGCGTCGACGGGGGAGTTGGTTCTGGAGACGAGGCGGCAAAGGCGAACGGAGCGATCGAATCTGTATCAAGCAAGAGAGACTGCGTGGTACGCGCCCGCACAGGAGCATCCTGCACCGGTGCTGGAACCGGGGCGACTGGCGCGGGCGGCGCTGGGGGTACAGTCTCAACTGGCGCAGGGTGGGCTGGCGCGGGTGCTGGTTGGGCCGCGGGCTGGGGTATCAGTGACGAGACAGAAAGGGAGACCAGGAGGCGCGCCGCCGGTGGCTGCTGATCCTCCTCAAAATAGATCTCGCCCGTCGACCAGGTGAAAAGTACTTCCAGCACCTTCCTGACTTCCCCGCTCGCCCAGGCACGTAGCTCTTCACGGCTGATATGACCAAGGTCCATCAGGGCAATAGCTATGCGGGTCTCACTGGGTTCCAGACCCCTAATGACTTGCAGCGCGTCTTGCAGCGCGTCTGGCGAAATAAGGCCGCACTGCACTAAGCGATCGCCCAAAGTGGCGTTTCCTCTGACAGGCCCGATACACAATAGCCGGCCCTGCCTGAAATAGAGTTCAACCCACAAACCACCTTGCTTGATCACAAGTAACCCTGTTTTTTCATGTGACTCAAGCCGCTGCACAACCTCCGCCAGGCTCAACTGCTCTAACGTACTTACAAATGACACGGTTATTCTCCGCCCGTCCAAAAACGGCTCTTAGCGCACAACGTATCCACTACCCCCCAGGGAAGCTGTAATACTAGCGCCAGAGACCTCTACGAAAACCAACTTAATACAAACGGCACCAACGCGCGTTCACGGAGGGAGAGGGATTCGAACCCCCGGGGCTTTCACCCAACTGTTTTCAAGACAGTCGCAATAGACCACTCTGCCATCCCTCCGCCACTAGTGTACCACATCCCTTCCCGATTTTGGAAGGGGTCCCACGCAAATCTGGCACGGATTTACGTTTATTTATTTAAATATTTATGGGTACACATACGTATTTTCTAGTAAATAGACCCACTTCTACATTTTCATACGTCTCTGGCTTACATGTAAACACGCCGCCTCCCCTAGACATCCGTAGATATAGGTAGTACTTTTGGAATATTCGCGGACACGCCTGCCTGCTATTCGAAGCGAAGCGGGATGAGCGTAGCCCAATAGCTTCCCGCTTCGCCCTGCTTATTCCTACTTGTTCTCTCCCTCCGAGGGCAGCTCTTCCAACTGTGGCAGCGGGTTCGGGACATTAAAATCTAGCCAGCTCTCGACGATCTTGCCGTTGACGATACGATCGGTACTGGTGCCTTTGATGTCCTCGGACTCGGCAACCTTTTCGGGGTCGGCGGGTATGCTCATCACCGCACCAATAGGCGAACCGCTGTGGGCGGTAATATGCGAGACGACCTTGTCGCCTTCGACGGTCTGATTGTCAACTACAAAGTGTAGCTGAGAGTAGCCGCTGAGGAACTCCGTGACGAATTGCTTGAAACCCGCCAGCCCGGAGGGCAGTCCTGGCGGAGTGTGAGCGTAGTGGAACACGTAGTCGGGCGAAAATAGCTCATCCACAAGTTTGGGATCTCTCTTTGTCAGAACTTCCTCGTAGTAGCGTCTGACAAGCGCCTTGCTTGCTTCTGTTGACATGAGAACTTCCTTTCTGCCTGGTGGACCATAGGAGAAAATACACCCATACCTATGACACGTTGTAGGAGTACTGGGTGTGTCACAAAGGAGCAAGCGTTTAAAGTTTAGCTTTCAGCGTTAGCTAGCAACATTGACACTCTCTTTTAACGACAGGTACAATACAATAAGCCTGAGAAACGCTCCAGGCATGCGATTCCCCCTGTTCCAAATGTTATATAAAGACGAGGCAAGCATACAATGAAGATGTACGTCTGTATAAAGCAGATCCCAGACCCTAACACCGTCGTTAGCAAGCTTGATCCCACGACGAAGCGGCTTGTGCGCAGCGGTGTCTCGCTCGTCCTCGACCCTGGAGATGAAACAACGATCGCCGCCGCCATTAAAGTGCGTGACGCCGTTGGCAATAGCGAGCTGACTGCTATCAGCATGGGGCCGACAAGCGCGCAGGAGGCCATGCGCCGCGCCCTGGCTATGGGTGTTGATCGCGCTATCCTTGTCACCGACCCCGCCCTCGCGGGTTCCGACGCCCTCGGCACCGCCAGGGTGCTCGCGGCTGTCCTGAAGCAGGAGAACGCCGACCTTATTTTCTGCTCCACTGAGAGCACCGATGGCTATACCGGCATGGTTCCCGGCGGCATCGCGGAATTCCTCGGCCTGCCACAACTGACCTTCGCGCGCGAGGTCACCGTCGAAGGCCAGAAAGCCGTCATCAAACGCGTCACCCAGAGCGGGTACCAGACCGTTGAAGGCCCCCTCCCGGCTGTGGTGACCATCGCCAGCGGCTCGTTCGAGGCTATCTACTCCACCATGAAGGGCATCATGAGCGCCAAAAAGAAGCCTTTCTCCCAGCTTAGCCTGGGCGACCTGGGCATTGATGCCGCGCAGGTCGGTGAGGCCGGGGCACACGAACAGGTGGTGACTATTGGCAAGGCCGAGGCGCGCGCCGCCGGGCAGATTGTTAAAGATGATGGGAACGCTGCTACGGCTATCGCCGACTTCTTGCAGCGCTACCAGTTGCTTTAGACAGGGAGGTACGGGGTATGTCGAACACTATTTGGGTACTTGTTGAACTGGAAAACGGCCAGCCCGCGCGCTCATCGCTGGAGGTGCTGGGGAAGGCCGCTCGTCTCGGTCGCGCCGAGGCCATCATTCTGGGTTCCGCCGCCGCCGAGGTCGCACCCACGCTCGGCGAATTTGGCGCCGAGAAGGTCTATGCTCACACTGATGCCACCTACGATACCTATCTCACGCTGCCGGCCGTGGATACCATCAGCGAACTGCTGAAACAGCACCAGCCCGCGCTCCTGCTGCTCCCTACGACCTACAATGCGCGCGATATCGCCGCGCGCCTGAACGTGCGCAACAGCATGGGCCTGATCACCGATGCCACCGACCTGCGTTTCGAGGGCGACAGTGTGCAGGTGACCGTGCCGTGGGGCGGCGAGACTGTGGTGACCGCCACGCATCCCCACGGCGGGACCGGCATTGTGCTGACGCGCCCCAAGGCCTTCTCCGTTGAACACTTCGAGGGCCGTACAGCCGAGGTTGAGACGCTACAAGTTTCCCTCAATTCCGCCTCGCAGACGATAAAGGTCCTGGAGACGGTCGAGGTCCAGAGCGAAGGTCCTGAACTGGAAGATGCCAGCGTGATCGTCAGCGGCGGGCGCGGGCTGGGCAAAGCCGAGAATTTCCATCTGGTGGAGGAGTTGGCTACGGCCCTTGGCGGAGCGCCTGGCGCGACGCGCGCTATCGTCGATGCTGGCTGGCTGCCTTATAGCTACCAGATCGGCCAGACCGGCAAGACTGTGAAGCCCACGCTCTACATCGCCTGCGGCATCAGTGGCGCGATCCAGCACCTGGCAGGCATGAAAGGCTCCAAGTACATCGTTGCGATCAACAAAGACGAACACGCTCCCATCTTCTCCGCGGCGGACCTTGGCGTCGTTGGCGATGCCCTGGCGATCCTCCCCGCCCTCACGGCAGAAGTGAAGCGGCGCAAAGCTCATTAAGACCAGCACTATGCCTATCCCGCTATGATAAAGACAGGAGCGCAGTCTCTTGCGCTCCATAGTTTGACCTCGCGGGTGTACGGACTACACCCCTACAAACGGAGGTTTTTATGACTCCCCCTGCCATCTTACCAACCGGGGGCTTGATCGGTTCCGCGATCTTTGTGGTTATTTTCCTGGCCGCGATCGCGCTCTTCGGCATTCGCGTGGGTGAACTGGTTTCACTGCTTGCCAAAGCGCGGCGCGAGGACCGTACCGACCGCATCGATGACCGCATCGGCGAGTTCTTTATGGTCGTCCTGGGCCAGAGCGGCGTCTTACGCGATCCGATCCCCGGCATTGCCCATTTCTTTACCTTCTGGGGCTTTATTATCATCCAGTTCGGTCTACTCAACCTGATCCTCGGCGCCTTCAACGGCTCCCTGCCACTGATCGGCCATGACCACACATTCGCGATCGTGCTGGATCTCTTCGTACTCTTTGTGATCTTCGCCCTGGTCCTCTTCGCCATCCGGCGCGCCGTCTTCCGGCCCGCGCAGCTCTCAAGCTTCCTGCATGGACCCTGGGATGGCTACATTATCCTGGGCCTGATCTTGCTGGTGGTCCTATGGCTAGCTCTCGTCGAAGGCTTCGAGTATGCCGCCACCAACGGCGAGGCCTGGACGTTGATCGGCGCGGCCATCGGTCCCTGGTTCAGCGGACTGGGAACGGCAGTCGATACCTTTCTCTACCGCACCTTCTGGTGGCTGCATATCCTCACGGTCCTCGGTTTCCTGATCTATCTGCCGCGCTCCAAGCACCTGCACCTGCTGGCGACGCCCTTCAACGTCTTCTTCCGCAACTATGCTCCCAAAGGCGCACTGCCCCTGCTGGAAAATCTGGAGGAGCGCGAAGACTACGGCGTCTCGAAGGCCGAGCAGTTTACCTGGAAGCAGTTGCTCGATGGCTACGCCTGCACCGAGTGCGGCCGCTGCAATACGGTCTGCCCGGCGACCAACACAGGCAAGCCGCTCTTCCCCAAGGAGATTATCCTGGGCGTCAAAGAGGCTCTGTTTGTGCGCGATGGCGAGATCCTGGGCGAGCATAATGTCTTTAGACAGGCCGACAGTCTCTTCAAAGGTGACTTCTTTGGCCGCATGGGTATCGCCGGGGTCGAGGCCGACAAGAACGCGCGCGAGCAAGAGGCCCACCACCAGCAGATGGTGGGCGGCATCATCAGCACAGACGCGCTCTGGGCCTGCACCACCTGCCGCGCCTGCATGGAGATCTGTCCCGTCGCTATCGAGCATGTGCCGAAGATCGTGGATATGCGCCGCCACCTGGTGATGGAGGAGAGCGATTTCCCCGAAGAGGTGACTTCGCTGTTCAACAACGTCGAGCGCAACAGCAACCCCTGGGAGATCAGCAACGATAAGCGCGCCGAGTGGGCCGCCGGCCTCGATGTGCCGCTGATGTCAGAGAATCCCCATGCCGATGTGCTCTACTGGGTCGGCTGTATGGGTTCCTTCGATCAACGCAATAAGAAGGTCGCTACCTCGGTGGTGAAGATCTTGCAGGCCGCGAAGGTCAATTTCGCGATCCTGGGTCCCGAAGAGTCCTGCACCGGCGATCCCGCGCGCCGCATCGGCAACGAATACCTGTGGCAGATGATGGCGCAGCAAAATATCGAGGTGCTTAACGGCTATGGCTTCAACGCCGCCGAGGCCCATAATGGGCATAACGGCCACACAGCCGCCGCGAGCGCGCCACCGCAGCATCGCACGATCATCACGGCCTGCCCGCACTGCTTCAATACTATCAAGAACGAGTACACGCAGCTTGGCGGCAACTACGAGGTCATTCACCATACGGTCTTCATCGAAAAGCTGTTGGCCGACGAGAAGATCACACTACCCGCTGGTTTCGACCGGCGCAAGCTGACCTATCACGACCCCTGCTACATCGGTCGCTACAACGATGTCTACGATGAGCCACGCCGCGTGCTTACGGTGCTCAACAGCAACGGCATCAGCGAGATGCGCCGCAACCGCAACAAGAGCTTCTGCTGCGGTGGTGGCGGCGGTCGCGCCTGGATGGAGGAGAAGACCGGCACGCGCATCAACCAGACCCGCGTCAACGAGGCTCTGGAGACCGAGGCCACCGTGCTTGCCGCCGCCTGTCCCTTCTGCATCACCATGTTCGAGGACGGTGTGAAGGGCGTCGACGCCGAAGAGAAACTCCAGGTGGAGGATATCGCCGAGATCGTGGCACGCGCGATTGAGGCACCTGTGATTCTGTAGTTGTTAGAGAAGATCATAGCCGTAATTCGTAGGGGCGCCGTTTACAAGCCCGCGTAGGCCTACGCGGGCTTGTAAAC
>JALYTT010000191.1 GCA_030854145.1 Chloroflexota bacterium
GCCCGCGTGACAGGCGTGATCGTGATGCCATCAGGCCGCGCGGGCTTGTCAACGGCGCCCCTACGTCGCCGGTGCCTCAGGCTTCCAATCTCTTTTTCATGACCCTACAAAAAACCTCCCTTTACGACGCGTGCCGCACCCCTACACGAAATGGGAGCAGTACGTATTCAGGCCTGCGATGTGTGCGTCTCCTGTTTCCCTTGCAGGAGGGGGGCGGCCCGCAGCGTGTACTCTGCCCCTGACATAATCGTCCAGATGGTTGCCAGCACCAGCACAACATCCGCGGCCAGCAAGAGGAGGCTGCTGAAGTCCACGGCCGGGCTATTGAAGTTGAGCCTGAGGGGGAACAGGGACAGGTGCGGGTTGCCCAACCCGTCGGCCAGCAGCACGCCGCCGATCCCCAGCAGGGTGATGAACGTTTTCTGCTTGCCCCATACGCCTGCTGGGATAACCATACCCCTGGCGGCCGCCATCGAGCGCAGCCCGGTCACCATGAATTCGCGCGCGATAATAATCACGACTATCCAGGCAGGCACCAGGGCAAGCTGCACCAGCGCAATCAAGATGCTGGAAACAAAAACTTTGTCCGCGGTCAGGTCCAGGAAGACGCCCAGGGGTGAGACCAACTGGTAGCGCCTGGCTAAATAGCCATCGAGGAGGTCGGTGACCGAGGCGAGGACGAAGAGCAGTGTGGCAACCAGAAAAGCCCACTGTTGATTGAGAAGGACAAGCACGAACACCCCGATGGTCGCTATGATCCTGCTGATGCTGAGCAGATTGGGAACATTTTGCATATTCCGCGTTCTCCTTGTTCTATACGCTATGTGATAGAGTCCACTACTGCTGCTCAGCACACAGTCGATGCATGGTCCGAACACGAGCAACGTACGTAGTTTGATTTCGCGATTATCACAACCGATGGTTGCGTAGGATGCGCTGTGTATCCCCATTATAAGCGAACTGGCGGGTGTTTGTGTAGATGGCCGGGGGCAATGTATTGCCTGTATGATGTTTTATGATATGCTAAATGGCAACTCGTTCGGGCAATACATTGCCCCCGGACGCGATACATCGGGCCCCTACAGGGGATGGTCTCCGTGACCGGCAGCATCAGGGAAGGAGTTTCCGTATGGCACGTTTTGTCCTAAGTTTGGATCAGGGAACCACGAGTTCGCGCGCGATCGTGTTCGACCATAGCGGGGCAATTGTCAGCGTCGCGCAGCAGGAGTTTCCGCAGATCTACCCGGCGCCCGGCCTCGTTGAGCATGACCCGGAGGCTATATGGTCAAGCCAACTGGCTGTGGCTCAGGAGGCTCTGCGGGAGGCGGGCGCTGCGGCCTCGGATGTGGCCGCTATCGGCATCACCAACCAGCGCGAGACGGTGATTGTGTGGGAGAAGGCCACGGGACGGCCCGTCTATAACGCCATCGTCTGGCAGAGCCGCCTGACCACGCCTATCTGCGACGCCCTGAAGGCGCGGGGCTTTGACAAAGAGATCAGGGAGCGCACCGGTCTGGTGACCGATGCCTATTTTTCCGGCACGAAGGTCAAGTGGATTCTGGATAACGTAGACGGTGTACGCGAGCGGGCCGAGCGCGGCGAGGTGCTTTTCGGGAATGTGGACACCTTTTTGATGTGGCGCCTCTCCAAGGGGCGGGTGTATGTCACCGACTACTCGAATGCCTCGCGCACCCTGCTCTTCAATATCCACAGCGGCGCCTGGGACGATGTGATCCTCAATGAGTTGGGTATTCCCCGCGCAATGCTGCCCACGGTCATGCCCTCAAGCGCGGTCTACGGGGAGACTGACGCCGAGTTCTTCGGCGCGCCCATTACGCTGGCGGGCGATGCGGGCGATCAGCAGGCGGCCACCTTTGGACAGGTCTGTTACGAGGTGGGCATGGTGAAAAACACCTATGGCACCGGTTGCTTCATGCTGATGAATACTGGCGAGGAGCCTGTGCCCTCGCAGAACGGCTTGCTGACGACGCTGGCCTGGGGCCTGGGCGATCCCGCTCATCCGCAGTTGACCTACGCTCTGGAGGGCAGCATCTTTGTGACCGGGGCCGCCGTGCAGTGGCTGCGCGACGGCCTGCGCGCTATCGAGAAGAGCGTTGACGTTGAAAAGCTGGCGGGCGCGGTCCCCGATAATGGTGGTGTCTATCTCGTCCCCGCCTTTGTTGGCCTGGGCGCGCCATACTGGGACCCGCACGCGCGCGGCACGATCATCGGCCTGACGCGCGGCTCAACGGTCGAGCATATCGCGCGCGCTACGTTGGAGTCAATGTGCTACCAGACACGCGATGTGCTGGAGGCCATGACCGCGGATAGTCATCTAAATTTGAAAACGCTGCGTGTAGATGGTGGGGCCGTGGTGAATAATCTGCTCATGCAGTTTCAGGCAGACATCCTGGGCGTACCGGTGCAGCGACCAAAGATCGCCGAGACGACGGCCCTGGGCGCCGCCTATCTCGCCGGTTTAGCCACCGGCTTCTGGCGCGACCAGGCGGAGGTAGCCGCCTACTGGTCGGTTGATCGCACCTTTGAGCCCCAGATGAGTGTCGACCAGCGTGAGCAGTTCTACGCGGACTGGAAACGCGCGGTTGAGCGCTCACTGCGTTGGGAGCAGTCGGCAGAATAGGAGTCGTACCCCACCCATGCACCCATTATCGTCAACAGTGAGAACTCAGAACCTGGCGCTGCTTGCCAGCCAGACCTTCGATGTGCTTGTGATCGGCGGTGGCGTGACCGGGGCGGGTGTGGCCCTGGACGCTGCCGCGCGCGGCTACACGGTGGCCCTCGTCGAGAAGGCGGATTTCGCCAGCGGCACCAGCAGCAAATCCACCAAGCTTGTGCATGGAGGCATTCGCTACTTACCCCAATTCGATTTCAGCCTGGTGCGCGAGTCGCTGATCGAGCGTGGCATCCTGCTGCGCAACGCGCCATATCTGGCCCATCCACTGCCCTTTGTGTTGCCGATCTACAAAGGCGAGCAACACCCGGTCGGTCTGCCGTTTACCATGCCGGGCGGCATCGGCCTGAGTTTTATCCTGAATATGGGCCTCTGGTTCTACGATATCCTGGCGGGAGGGCGCAACGTAAAGGCGCATCGCCGCCTGCGGCGCGAGGAGCTGTTGAAAATAGCCCCTACGCTGGCTACAGAGGGCCTGAAAGAGGGATTTGTATACTACGATGCTCAGACCAACGATGCGCGCCTGACGATGGCGCTGGTGCGCACAGCGGCGCAATACGGGGCCACCATCACCAACTACACGGAGGTGACCTCGTTTATCTCGGAGGAGGGGCGGATATGCGGCGCGCGCGTGTGCGACCAACTGGGTCAGCAGGAGTTGACCGTATATGCCCGCCACTGTGTGAACGCGACAGGCATCTTTGCCGAGCAGCTTGAGACGCTGACAGGCTATGAGCCTGAGGTGCGCGTCGCGCCGAGCAAGGGTGTCCACCTGGTGCTGTCGCGCGAGGATATCAAGCTGGAACACGCCGCTATTGTGCTCCCTGAGACCGACGATAAGCGCATCCTCTTTATCGTGCCCTGGGAGTCGCGCGTGATCTTCGGCACAACCGACACCGGCTCCGGCGACCTCAATCATCCTGTGGCCGCTTCTGAAGATATCGACTACTTGCTGCACTACCTGAATCGCTATCTCTCGGTACACCTGACGCGCGCCGATATCGTCAGCACCTACGCCGGCTACCGGCCGCTGGTCAGCCCGCATACGTCCGGTCATTCGACGGCGGCGCTCTCACGCACGCATACCGTGCTGGAGGGTCCCTCCGGCCTGGTCTCGATTGTCGGAGGGAAGCTGACGACGTATCGCCGCATGGCTCAGGACACCGTTGATGTGATCAGTCGCCGCGACCGCCGTCCCCGGCAGCATCGCACCCAGAATCTGCCGCTCTATGGCAGTTCCGGCTGGTCCGAGGGCCAGCGCGACCTGGAAACGCAAGGGGCGGCGCTCGGCCTGGATGCGGAGACGCTGGCCCAACTGGAGCGCAGCTATGGCACAGCGGCACAGGAGGTCCTCGATCTGGTTGCCGGCGAGCCAGCCCTGGCCGCGTGCCTCGTTGATGATCTGCCCTATATCCGCGCCGAGGTTGTGCATGCCTGCCGCCAGGAGATGGCCATGACGCCCTACGACCTGCTAGCGCGTCGCACATCTATCACGCTTGAAGACCGTCAACGTGGCCTGGGCATCGTCGACGACGTTGCCGCTCTCATGGCTCGCGAGCACGGCTGGTCTCCCACCCAGCAGCAGGCGCTGATCGCCGACTATCGCGCTGTCATAGAGCGCCAGCTTGCCGCTGAGCATCCGCAACAGGATGGTGTGGCCCTGTAAATAACATCAAGAACATATGTGAAATGAGTGGCTGATTGTTTGGCGAGCCGGGCTCGCCAAACAATCAGCCACTCATTTCATTGTTTTAGTTGCTAAAGCGCATGAAGAATGTGTACATGGCCAGGTCGGCACTGGGGCCAGCGGGATCACCCCAGAACCCAGACCCACCGGACCAGGCGTGTCCCATACCATTCACCACCCAGTATTCCTCAATCTCCTGTCCGTTGTTATTGTTCCAGGTAAAGGTTGTATAAGAGTGGCCTCCTGGTACCTGCCCGGACGTCCTTGAGGAAGGATTGGCAAAGCTGGCATTGTAGGTTCCGCCCGAGGCATCGTGATCTGTTTCCATCCACTGCTGGATGACCTGGTTGCCGTTCACCGGGAAGACAATCGGATCGATAGACCCCTGGAAGTCGATGGTGGGGACGACCCGCGCGTGTGATCCCATCACCTGATAGGCCAGATCACCTTGTAACACTGGAGGAGGGCCACCGGTGACGGACGCGCCCAGAGAGAACGCGGTGACGGCCTGGTACTCCACGCCAGAATGCACCCCGATCGCGGCATACAGGTCCGGATAGGTGACGCCCATGTTCACTGCCATGGCCCCGCCAGCCGAAATCCCGGTGATATAGACGTGGTGCGTGTTAATGGTCCAGCGCGAGGGGCTGTTCTCAACAGTCTGTGTGATGCCAGCAATCTCAGCGGCTTCCCCCAGACCCCGAAACTGGTTCGCAGGCAGGAAAAAGTTCCAACACAAAGCCGAGTTCGCGAAAAAATTCTGCTGGAGATAGGCGACAATGAACTGTTTCTGGTCCGCCAGGGAGTCCATGCCAGTGGTAGCGGCCATACCCGATGCGGTTACCGTACACCCGGACAAAACGACGATCAGAGGTACTGATGTCCCTGTATGATAATTTGCCGGAGTATATACATCATAGGTATACAGGCCGGCGGGACCGAAATAAGAGAATTGTTGCAGCTTTCCTGAGGAGGCAGGGGCCGCATGCGCGTCGCCGCCGCTCTGGAAGAACAACATACAACCGATGAAAAGGACTAACCCGACTCCCTGGATAAAGCGTTTGAACATCACTGTTCGCTCCTTTCTCATTGGACACACCATCTATGATGTGGTCGGCTTCTCCCAACCAGGGTTCATTGCCTCCTTTCTTCGCCCTGCCTGGGAATACGAGCTAAAGAAGATCTCAAGCAGTAGAAGTGATCGTTCCTCTCTTCTTTTCATCGACGTGAGCCAGTTCGCTCTCGTCTGGTCATTTTTGCTTCAGGTACTTTATGACCAGAAACGCGCTTTAAGTCAAATATAACCGGAGGAAGCTTAATTGTCAAGCTTTCCTGAGAGTGATTGAAAATTCTCCTTTCGGGGAAAGGATGGAGGGCCTGTGAGGTTCTCTACTTGACAAGCCTGCGCTCTTTGAGTACTCTTTGACTTAAAGCACGTAGATAGTCATGTTATACGGTGGAAGGAGCACATGCAAACACACGAAACGCGCATTGATGCACGGGGCGAGCGCATTCTGGAAGCTGCTATGCGCCTCATCCTGCGGTATGGGTATGATAAGACCACTATGCAGGATATCGCCGCTGAAGCCTCTGTGTCCAAGAGCGCCCTCTATCAATACTGGAAGAGCAAAGAGGAACTCTTCGCGATATTGTTGATCCGTGAGACGCGCCAGGTATTTCGAGAGTGGCTCGCGGAAGTGGAGGCTGACCCTGAAGGGGGTACGTTATTGGGTATTTACCGGCACTGCTACCGGAGGTTGCTGGCTCATCCGCTCATGATGGCCGTCTATACAAAGGAGAGTCTGGCGCTAGGAAGCTATATGCGTCAGCGCGATCCCCAGCTCTCGTTACGCGTCTATCTCCTCAATCGCATGCTGGTCATCCAATTTCAGGCGGCAGGGCTGATCAGGGATGATCTCTCGCCTCGCGTCATCAATCACCTGCTCGGCATCCTTTCGGTCGGTTTATTTTCAATCCATGAATTGATTCCGCAGGAGGAGACGCCACCTTTTGAGGAGGCCGCCGAGGCGCTCGCTTTGATGGTGCATCGCGCCCTGGCGCCCGCTTCTCCGGGAAACTCTGAACAAGGAAAACGCACGTTCCGAAACTTCCTGGAGCAATGGATGGGCAGTTCGCTTGAATAAGGCCTTACAGCATCCACTAGCATTTCTCTAGTTCGAACTATGGAATCATATTCGTCTGGCCATCGAGCGCCAGCACGAAGCGTGCCAGCAGCGTCGCTACCTCATCGATATCCTTGAGGGAGGCGATCTCTGAGCCGGTGTGCAGGTAGCGACAGGGGATGCTCACCAGGCCGGTGGCCACGCCCGCGCGTGCCACCTGGATCATATCGGTATCGGTGTAGGTATGGGACGACTGCGGATCGATCTGGTAGCTAAGTTCCGCGCCAGCGACCGCAGTGAGTAGCAGTTGGTAGACGCGCGGGTTAATGAAGCCGCCGATAGAGATCACCGGACCGCCATTTAGCTTGATATCGCCGAGATCCTGCTTGGATGTCTGGGGATGGTCGGAGGTGAAGGTCACGTCGACCGCCAGCGCGACCGCCGGGTCCACCCCATAGGCGCTGGTCACAGCGCCGCGTGAGCCAACCTCCTCCTGCACAGCCGAGACGAAGTTGACCTCCGCTTTGAGCGACGCGCGCTGCTCATGGATGCGGCGCATGGCCTCGGTTACGGCGAAGATGCCCGCTTTATCGTCAAGCGCGCGCGAGACCACCAGGTCGCCCCGCAGCGG
Source organism: Chloroflexota bacterium (assembly GCA_030854145.1). Next base: position 7,134 of record JALYTT010000191.1, read on the forward strand.
CTCAAGCTGGGCGGCGCGTGTAGCGATACTACCGATAGGCACGAGCTGCTGGGCCTCTTCCTGGTTGGCAACGCCGATATCAATCCAGAGATCCTTCAGTCTGGGAGCCTTGCTACGCTCCTCGGATTCGAGCAAGTGGATCGGTTTGCGGCCGATAACGCCGAGCACCGGGCCTGCTTCGGTGTGGATCTGCACGCGCTCGCCGGGGAGCGTGGAAGGATCAAAGCCGCCAATAGGGGCGAAATAAATAAAGCCCTGTTCGTCGATATAGCGGACAAGGAAGCCGAGTTCATCGCAGTGCGCGGTAAGCATAACCCTGGGACTGCCGCCGGCGTTGAGCGTCGCAATCACATTGCCATGCACATCTGTGCGCACCTCATCGGTGTAGTGTTCTATCTCTTCGCGAATCACCTGCTGGACCGGCTGCTCGAACCCGGAAGGGCTGGGGCTGGCGATGATCCGGCGTAGGAACGCGACACGGGATTCGTCCATAGTTGAAAGCTCCTTTGCATACAGCAGAAAAACATCCAGCAAAAAAGGCCTGGGTGGTATCTCTGTTCCAGGCCATTCAGCTCGATTGAAATCGCGACGCGAAACCCTGCCGGTCAGCGCACGAATTGTTTCAGCACTTCGTCTACATCGGGATGGATGCGATTCAAGCGCAAATCCTCCGCGCCGGATGGGTCGGTTTGCAGGAGCAGGATGCCCTGCTGGATGCAGGCATTCAATAGCTCGCGCGCGGATTCGCGTGTCAGGCGTCCCCGGAAACGGTTTTTAGGATTCACCGGGTCACCAATGAAGTTCGAGACGCCGATAACCGTGCGCCACGACCAGTTGCGATCGATATAGTCAAGGAATTGGAGAAATTGTGGATCAAGGATATCCAGAGGTGGTTGAGGGCCGATGGCGGGCAGGTGCGGGTTTGTGCCGCCAAGGGAAATAGCCGGCATAGCACCTGTATTGCCGCTGGACATCATTGAGCCATAGCCACTCCCACTCAGGCCCGACGTACTGGGGCCACCCGGCACTAATGGCACAAATTGATTGGCGCTGCTTATAAGATCTCGGCTGACGGTTCCTGGTATACCAACAACAATCACAGTTTTGTTTAGACGTAACTTCAGACGGGCACAGATGCGAGTAAAGTCCTTATCGCCTGTCATCAGGACGAAGGTAGAGATGGTGGGCCGGTCGAAGACGGTTTCGATGATATCCATGAGCATATTCAGGTCCACGGTGCTCTGCACAATTGTGCTTTGGACAATGGTGCTGGCGCCAGGATTCACAGCGGGCAAATGGCCTGTGTTGCCAGAGGACTGGCCCTGATTGGCGTATCCCAGGGGACCGGTTCCGCCTTGCCCAAGAGGACCGCTGGGAGATTGACCATGCGTTGGGTAGTAGGGTGCGGGATGGCGAGTCGTCTCATGTAACTGATTCGCAGTGGAGTTATAACTCTCCTCGGCTTCGTTCTCGTCCTCGTTTTCATCCTCGTCCAGGAGGTTATCATCGAGATCGGAGCGGAGACCACTATCCGGGTAAGCCGACCAGCCATTTTCCACGTTTGCTGGATTGATAGCCGGCAACGGCCCGGAGTGGCTATTGACGACCGCTGGCCAGGGACGCTGGAACTGGCCAGGCGCCTGTTCGGGGACGAATCCTGAGGCACCAAGCGCGCCCGTGGAAGGGTTACCGGGACCGGAGTAGTGAATCGTCCCCATGCGGATACGATCGCGCTGCTTGGCCGGGCAGTCCACCCGGTCAATCATGGCCGCCGTCAGGCTCCCCTTGAAAGGCTCCGGCTGGCGAGACCAGTCCGCATAGGCGCGGGCAACCATAACGGTGCCATACCGGCGAGCAACGGCAATCAGCTCCTGGGGATCAGGCTCCCGGCGCTGAATATTCAACATACTGTAACGAATGTTCTCAAAATCAATGAATAAAGCAATATCTTCAGGCACTATCTTCTCCTCTCGAATGGGAGAAACCGCGCAGACCCAGATTTTACGATTGTTCAAGTACGCGGATCGTTCACAATCCTGCACTCATGAGCATATCATACTTTATTGGTAAAGTCGAGAGGTCTACGCTTTACTTTTCGTTGCGACTTATGATATAGTCTGTAATTAAGGAAGGACTTACTTAAAGAACTGAATACAATGGAACTAGTTACATCGAAGCACCTCATCAAGGATACTGATTCCATATGCCCGGTTGCCTGTACCGCGAAAATCATCAGTGGCAAGTGGACACTTTTGATTATCCGCGACCTGGCCTCAGGTGTCAAGCGTTTCAATCAGCTTGAACGTTCGTTGCAAGGGATCAGCCCGAAAACCCTTTCCGAGCGACTCCGCTCCCTGGAGGAGGAAGGTGTTATCTGCCGCCGCACGTTCGCGGAGGTCCCTCCGCGGGTGGAATACTCCCTTAGTGAGAAGGGACACGACTTGATAGACGTGATCGAAAGTATGCGTACGTATGGCAAACGCTGGCTATGTGACAACCACGAGTAGCCTGCCAGGCCAGGGATTCGATGGTATAAGAACCGGGGCAAACCCCGGTTCTCTTGTTGAACTATAGTGTTGTCAAACTAGCGAGAAGCCCCCACCAGCTCACGATCATGTTCGCGCAGAAAACGCTGAAGGGTACCTTGCTCCTTCTCCGCAGAGAGCTTTTCACTCTCTGCCGCAAGAGCCTCTGTCCGCGACACTAACTCGTACAGACTGGCGATATCGTAACGCATCTGAACCTGAAGCTGGCTTTCAGCATTGAACCCCTCGACGAAGAGTCCATCCTCTTCCTCGTGAATGGCAATGCTCTTCACGCCAATCTGGTCCAGGACCTGACCTACTGCGTGTAAGATACCCGCATAACTAAACGTGGCCGGCATGATTCCTCCCATTAAATACCTGGAGATAGGCAATTCTTGATACTTGTCGGACTACACTGTCAAACTTTGATACACTGTGACAGGTCAGATTTTCTCAACTGCTCTTTTTTAAGTCTATCATATCTTTATGGTACACGTCAAGTCAACGTTTACCAATTTACCAATAGAGCTTCTCAGGGTTTCCGCCTACGATGTTGACCACCTGCCGCCGCTGTTGACAAGCGCGCTCTTTCCGGTTTGCTCTCTCCCCGGTGCGTTCAGGATCTCGATGGCCTTCAGCCGCCAGAAGCGCGCGCTAGCCGGTCGTTTCAGCGATAGATAGTGTGCCAGGGCCTCGTCGGTGATCGCGGGGTTTGATTTAAGGATTTCAATAGTCATTTGCAATTTATCGGGCGCACCATCGTTCGCTAAAACCGTCATGGTCGGGTTTGTACCCTGGCCCTCGGTGACCGTCTCGTCGCCGATCGCCACGATTTTACCGGTGATCGGACGGGCATCTTGAGCCGAAGTAGCTGCCACCGGGGCCGCTGGCACGCGGTTGCTTAGTGAGAGCAGACTGGCGGGATTGAGCCGCGTATTGCCGGCCAGGCGTCGCAGGGTGGACATGGGCAGTTGTGCCTGTTTCGCTAACTCAGAAAGGGCCGAGAGCTGCTGCGCTTTCTCGTTCTTCTCTTCCTGCTCGGTCTCCGAAACTGTTTCTGCCATCATGGTATAGACAATACCCAGCAATGGGAAGGCGCTGGCCATAAAGGGGAAGACGTTTGTCAGCCAGGGAGCCGTGTTCTCGGCGGAACTCAGCATAACTGTGCTATGGAATTGCTTGGCGTATGCCCAGTTGACCGCCCACGAAAAAATAGTACACATGACGATGAGCAGCCAATGTTGCCAGACGGCTTTGGCGGTGCGATAGCGCCTGTAGCGCTGGAATGCTGTCCAGGAGAGCAGGTAGACAGTAACATCAATGCTAATGGCTATAGCATAACTTACAGCCCACCACCAGACCCCTTCAGGTCCCGACGATGGCTCAAATGACGCAAAAAAGTATGCCACATGAGGAATAGAGGCCGCCAGGAATACAGCGAACGCGATCCAAAAGAAATATTTCATCATGCCAGATAGTTCCTTCCAAAAAGTTGGCACCCCATATACTATCACCGCACTGAGCGTACCTTACGAAAGAGATGATCGTCAATCCTTGGTAGTACATTCTGGCTATTTTCTGTCCCTCTTATTGCTGGGCTTCTCAGTTCTCCAATGAGTATCTTGTACTTTTTCCCTCTATGTTTTGTGGTAGAGCAGAGAAAATTCTCTCCCTATTTGGCGGCTTTAGTGCTTGCTAAACGTAAGCGGTGTGTCTACTTTCAGCCAATAGCCGTGAACGTGAACAGGCATCTCGCCATGGGCTTTTCTCTCCTGGCATCCCCCTTTCATGCAGCAAAAGAGTCTATTGAGGCTATATAGATCTATACGTTCATGCGTTACACAAGTAACGTCTTTGGGGTATTTCAAAATTGGCCCAGAGAAAGGCTTGACAGCCTGCAAAATCTATGAGATACTGCCCCGGCACCGAGAAATGCAGCCTTTCAAAAGGCGGGTATAGAGACGGTGGACAACGCACATTGACAACTGAATTATGAATACTTACTTCAATTTTGCTGAGAGCGCCATGCGAATGAAGCAGTGGTGCGCTAATGAACGAGACAGAGAACAACAGCAAAAAGAAGCCGAGGCATACAGAGAGAACAATCACGTATCTGTAGAGATATGTGGTGCATAGCGAAGAGAAGACACACGAACAAGCAAGACAGAGTACGAGGTGGATGCCTAGGCGCTGAAGGCCGAAGAAGGACGCGGAGACCGGCGAAACGTTCAGGGGGAGCTGCATGCGAGCGAGGAGCCCTGAGATTCCGAATGGGGCA
>JALYTT010000645.1 GCA_030854145.1 Chloroflexota bacterium
GTCTGGCGTCAGTCTAGAATCAGCGTGGCGTCAGTCTGGCGTCAGTCTAGAATCAGCGTGGCATCAGGAAAGGATGGACACACCATATGACACTCAAGCGATTATCACCGCAGGATCTTCCAGCAGGCGTGCGTACTGATGGGACGAGCCTGCCAAACGGAGGCAAAATATACACGTTTTCCCATAATCGACTCGGCCTGTTAGGCCGCCTGGTGCTCACGCCCTACGACGGGACGCAGACTCACATTGCTGCTGAGCTGGCTCCTGGCGATCCCGACGACCCGGAGTGGGAAGAACGCTACCGCCTGCTCGACCAGGTGGTGACGATCTGCGTGAAGGCTCTGCCAGGCGGGAAGGAGATCGATGCTCTTTCGTCGATGGAAGAGATTCGCCGAGAGCGGCGGCTGTTTCGCCGCTTTATCGAGGCAGCCCACAGTATTGAGATGTTTGGACTTGTAAAATCACTTTCGGTAGAGGAGTATCGAATCCTGCTCAGCGTGATTGATAGGACGTTGATCACCGCCGACCCGGTGGATGCGGTGGGCATTCGCCAACGTCGGGAAGAACTCTGCTTCTACTGGCAGGACCTCCAAGAAAGACCCGAAATCTAATGGGGATACACGGATCTGTGTCCCATGTTGGTAGCCTGGCCAGCAGTCAAGAGCGCGGTCAGGCACTCATACAATCCAGTCATAGCCCCTGGTGCCGGCGAGTATGGCCTGACAGTGGGTGATGTCGAACGGTGGCGGGGCCTCCCGCGTATCGAGATCGCCCGCTCTCCATACCGCTAGAAAATGATCGTCATAGACGGCGATCAGCCTCTTGATCTCGCGTGGCTTGTACCCGAGCTCCTGCAATTGGAGCATCAGGAGGGCCGCCTCCTCAATCCCCTGGGTAAACCCTCGCCTAAAGGCTGCCTCTCGGCCTCTGGCCTCCTGCTCGTCGCGTTCGCTCTCATTCTGCTGCATGTTGCTGTGTCTCCTCTCGTTGGTGTGATGGTTGGCTGGGCGTCACATCCTGCGCGCCTGGCCGCGTTTGTGTCGCTGCTGCCGCGTCCCATTATCGGCGCGGGTTGCCCTTCGCCCTCTCGATCTGTGTCAAAAACCATGTTTCGATCTGCGGCCACTCTTCCGCGAGGAGGTCTTGATAGCGGGCCGGGCCGAACGCTAGGCGTAGATCGTCGTAGATCGTCGGGTATGCCTTGCCGGTCGCTTCATGCAGACGTTTTACATATCCTTTCACCTGCCCTTGCTGGGTCGGGCTGATCGTCTCCGGCCCTAACCTGTCAAGGATTTCGGGTATAAGGTCAAGAAGCGCCTCTTTTCTTTCGAGTCGTCCCTCCTGGTCCTCTATGCGGCCCTGCACCTCGCCGCGCCACGCCTGGGCATGCAGGTCGGCCTGATGCCGGTGCCATACTGACATACGTTCATGATAGGCGGCTTTCTGGTGGTGCGTGGCCTCCGGGCCTGGCTCCTCCATCGGGGCAAGTATCGCACCGCCTGGTCCTGGCCGCTCTGCTATTGTTGTCGAGGGGCCGCCCGCTTCTATCACCTGCGGCTCTGCCTCTACGCTGGGCGCTGGCAACGCTCGCGGGCGCTGGCCTGCCCACTGGTAGAGCGCGTCTACGGCTTCACACTGGTATCTCAGTATCTCGTCCTGCATCTCTGGCCGGGTGCGCTTATGGTCAATCCCGGTTAACCAGTAAGCAAGCGAGCGCAAAATAAGCACCTGGGACGGCTGCGGGCCCCCGCCCGTTTCCAGGTCAATCACAACATTCTGGACGAGATCGCCTGCAATCGGGGCCGTCCTCTGAATGCGTCTCACCTGGGCCTTTCGGTCAAGCTGCATATTCAGGCAGAGCGAGCGGATAGAGACGGCAGGCCGCCCGTCCGGCAATCGTACCGCTACTAATGGCTTGCCGTAAAACAAGATCGTATGCACCTCTATAGGTATGATTTCCTCGCCGCCTGGCTGGTATTCTTCCTCATCTTCCATATATAACCTCTCCTGTAACGGGGGGGGCTATGATGGCCTCCCCCCAAAAGTACTATATATCCCATCCTCTAAGGGGTCTGTACTGTGTCGACTCCTTTTCGCGTGACCGCGAGTGTGATACCTCATCGGCAATCACACTCCGCACCTGGAGCTGCGGGTGTGACTGCTGGCCAGGGATCACGCTAACGAAAGAGATCGTCTATTCGTTCCTCTCTCGTCTTCTGCCGCTTTAGCTGTTGCGCAATCTCCGCCTGCTGCCTTGCCGCTACCTCAATCTCGGTGTGGCGGCTTTGGAGAAAGCGCAAGAGGTCCAACGCTTCCTGTGCATCGTACCATGTGCTCCTCATCTCAGCCTGTGAGAAGATTTGGAGGAGCTGCGCCGGCTTCCCCTGATGGTAGCTGTACTCATATGCTCCCGATGCTTTGAACGTGGCTTCTTCTGTCTGGTCACTCATACCTCCTCCTCGCTCGCTAGTATCTTCGGTCCGTGGGTCACACTCGCCAGCCGTCACATCGTGCGCGCCTGGCGGCAATCGTGACGGCTGGCCAGATATCCCGGCTAGTGGTAGCTTCGACTGTAATAGATGGGCCGCTCCTCTGGCGCTGGGGATGTGCCGCCCCTGGCCGCCAGAGCGCGCATAACTCCTAGCGCGTTCAGGGCATCCCCTGTGGCTCGGTGGTACTCATTGCCCCTTACCCCTAGCTCTGCGCAAGCAGTAGACAAGTCCTGCCATCTGTCTGCGCCCCAATACTCGCTATACTCGCCGTGATATCTCGCAAACTCAAGCATCAAGCACTGCCAATGCTTCCGGCCTGCTAACCGCCTGGGTACATCGAGCTTGAAACGCTCGGCGCTGCTAAGGAGCGCGTCCCGGTCAAACGCAGCGTTATACGCCCATAACTCATAGCCTGCCAACAATTCAGCGAGCCGGGGCCATACCTCCGCAAAACCAGGTGCGTCCTTGAGATCTTCATCGGTCAAGCCGTGTATCCTGCTGGCCTCGGCAGGCATGGGGATATCAGGCTTGATTAAGGAGTGAAAGATGACGGTCCCGGCCTTGTCTACGGCTGCGATCTCTACTATCTGGAAAGCGTCGCTATCAGGGAGCCCGGTCGCCTCGGTGTCCAGTACAAGAAGCGGCGGCTCGTTCTCGCTCTCAAGCGAGATGTGCATATTGTGCTCGATCACGTGCCGGTCGTATTCCCATATCAGGTACTCCCGACATTCCTCACAATATCGCTTATCCTTGCCGTTCACTTTGAGCGTACTTATTTGGGTATAGCGGTGGCGCCGACTGCGTAGCTGGCCGTGTGCATAGTCATACCACCCACACCGCTCGCAGGTGCATCTTTTCTTCAGCCCGGCCTGCATCTTTTCTATGGCTCCGCGCTGAGCTTCTGTTGGTGTTCGACG
>JALYTT010000192.1 GCA_030854145.1 Chloroflexota bacterium
CCCCCCTCCTCTCCATCTGCTATAATGCCCTTTGAAGCTGTTGGGGAATTCCCCATAATTGGACATATACCTATGCCGAAAGTCGCGATACACACCCTGACCTGGGCTGTGAAGAATAGCTGGTATGAACTGCGCACTCCTGGCTCTCTGGATCAACATACCTGGCTTGCAGAAAATGAGCAGTGGTTTCAGTGGCTCACTGATCACTCCTCGTTCTCCTTCCAGGGGCGCTCTGGACACCTGACGCTGCTGAAAGAGTCTCGAGGTGGGGAACACTACTGGTACGCCTATCGCACTCAGCACAGGCAAACTGCCAAGAAATATGCGGGAAGGACGGCGGATCTGACCTTCGCGCGTTTAGAGACGATAGCCGAAACCTTGACGACCCAGAGTCATCCTGCGTTGGAGATGCCGGCACGCATCAAGCAGGAGCTGTGGCCTCACGTGCCGCTGCTCGTCCCCAAACTCCATGTGCCAAGGCCACACGGTACCCTCATTTCGCGGGAACATCTGCTGAGCAGGTTGGATGCGGGAGTTTTGCGTCCACTGACACTGCTCGCGGCTCCTGCTGGCTTCGGCAAGACTACGCTGGTGAGCCAGTGGGCAGTTCGCCGCATGGCAGGCAACACAGGTGCTGAGCCACTGTCTATCGGCTGGGTCTCGTTGGATGCAGGCGACAACGATCCGGCGCGCTTCTGGGCCTATGTGATTGCCGCCCTCAGGGATAGTGGCTTTTCTGTTGGTGAGGCGGCGGAAGCTTTGCTGCACTCGCCCCATCTGTCTCTGCTGGCAGGCGCGTTGACGGCGCTCATCAACGAACTGATGGCGCTTTCGCGGGCCACCGTCCTGATTCTGGATGACTATCATCTAATGAGCGAACCGGCGATTCATGAGTCAGTGCAGTTCTTGCTCGCCCATCTTCCTCCCCGTCTGCATCTGCTCCTCGCTAGTCGAGTTGATCCCCCATTGGCGCTGGCCCGTCTGCGGGCGCGAGGCCAGCTTGTCGAGATCCGCGAGCCTGACCTGCGTTTGAGCGGCGAAGAGGCTGCCAGTTTTCTAACACAGGTGATGGGCCTGACGCTCTCCGGGGAAGATATGCATCTCCTGGGGACGCGCACCGAGGGCTGGATCGCTGGCCTCCAATTGGCGGCCCTCACCATGCGCAGATACGCTGATGTGTCGGCCTTTATCAGGAGCTTTGCTGGCAGCCATCGCTTGATCCTGGATTACGTGCAGGAGGAGATCCTTGATCCCTTGCCTGAGAGGCAGCAACGCTTTCTATTGCACATGTCGGTGCTTGAGCGGATGAATGCCGGGGTCTGCCAGGCGCTGACCGGGGAGCAGGCCAGTCAGCAGATGCTGGAGTCGTTGGAGCGGACCAACCTCTTTCTGGTTCCCCTCGATGAGGAGCGGCGCTGGTATCGCTTTCATACGCTCTTCCGCGAGGTGCTGTTGGCGCGTTTACAAGCCACCGAGCCGGAGCAGGTGCTGCGCCTGCACCGGGAGGCGGCGCTCTGGTATCAGCAGCAAGGGTGGTTGCACGAGGCGATCTCTCATGCATTGGCGACACAGGACTACTCGTTCGTGGCAGATCTGCTGGAGGGCTATGTCGAGCGCCTGTACCTGCAAGGGGAGATCAAAACGTTGCTGGCCTGGATCAAGCTGCTGCCCGCAGAGGTCGTGCGCGCGCATCCTCGCCTGGCCACGAGCTACATCCTGGCATTCAATATGCTGTCCCCATTCTCTGATCAGGAGCAAAAAGCGTATCTTGCTCACCTCCGAGCAGGTGTGGAGCAGGCGGTGCAGCGCGAAGTCCAGTCCGGCCTTTCACTCGCCGAGCGCGACCAACTGCGCCACCGGCTTACCATTCTCGATGGCTGGGAACTGGGAGCACGGGCGCTCGCCGACGGCAATGTGGAGCAAATGAGCAGGCTTGCCGAGCAGATACAGCACATGGAGCTTACTGATGACAACATGTGGCAATTGCAACGTGAGGGCAGCCTGGCTATGGCATATCGTCTCGCAGGGAATTTTCCTCCGATGGTGGCGGCCTTGCAGGAAAGCCAGAGGAGAACCTGGATGGTGCAGCAGCGTTACCAGGAGATCCAGACTCTCTGGGGGATGATCACTGCGTATATAGGATTGGGGCAGTTGCGGCAGGCATACGACCGCTGTCAGGAACTCCAGAGACTGGTCGACCGTCTGGGAGGACCACTCCCGGTAGCGGCGTATCCCGATATATTCCAGGCCCAGCTTGCATATGAATGGAATCAGATGGAGATAGCGAAAAGTGCTGCTGAGCTCGCCATTGAGAAGACAGCGCCTTTGCAGTACCTGGACATTCTCATGTGGGCCTATGAGGTGCTCGGACGTGTCTACATCGTCCAGGGCGATCTGACCGGAGCCGAACACGTCGTACGTGAGATGGAACGGGTGAATCAGTCAGCGGGCATCCCGCTCTTTCGTCCCTGGATCGAACACCTCCGGGTCCATCTCTGGCTGGCACAGGGCGACCTGATCCGGGCGGTAGATTGGGCTGAGCACACCTCCTACCGGAAATCAGCCCTTTTCTACAGCAGCGAAAAGGCCTCTCTGGCGCTGGTACGTGTGTATCTGGCGCAGTCGAGGTACCCACAAGCCTTGCAGTCGCTTACAGCACTGCTCAGCAGCGCGGAGCAGGTTGCGAGAGTAGGTAGTATCATCTCTATTCTGGCGCTGCATGTAGCCGCTCTGCAGGCGTCTGGTGCCACACAAGAGACGCTTCACGTTCTCCATCGCTTACTCACGCTAACAGAGCCTGAAGGACACATACGCGTCTTTCTCGATGCTGGAGAGCCGATGCACCGGGCTCTCCAGACATGGCTCACCGCAGAGCAGCATACTGCTTCGCCTGCCCTCGTTTCCTACACCCATACGTTGCTCGATGCGTTTGCAAGCAATCAGCGCCAGGTAGCGGCGGAGAAGACTATCCCCTTTGCCTCCCCATCGCTCTCACACACACCTTCTCACTCTATCCCACCACTGCCCGAGCCCCTCACCCCACGCGAACAGGAAGTGCTGCGTCTGCTCGCGGAGGGGGCCTCCAACCAGGAGATTGCCAACCGCCTGGTGGTCTCTCTCACAACTGTCAAGAAACATGTCGGTAGCCTGCTACTGAAGCTGGCAGCGGAGAATAGAACCCACGCAGTGGCGCGTGCGCGGGAGTTCTCTTTGCTCTAACCCCTGGATGTGCGGTTGCTCTGCCCGCTGCCCTCGCGGAGTCCCGATGCCTAATTCAGGTATCCTTTTGGCCCTCTCTGGCTTCATATAGAAATGGTCCCTCACAGTAGACTTTCGGCTCCTGTGTGTTTCGCTGCGATACAGTATGCTTCCTCTACAGAGAAGAACGGCAAGCCGAACGGAGCATGAGCGTATATGGATATGCCATTCGTGTAAAAGGACACCTGAATGCCTCCCTTCTCTTGTGTGGATAACACAGAACTATTCTTCAAGTGATTGAAGACAAAAATGAGGAGCAGAAGTGAATACATCAACACAGCATTCCACCAATAGCGACAGCACACCGGGGTACAGTGAAACCATCGCCAAATCAGCGTCCCTGACAACGCACTGGCTCACGCTTGGCGCCGTCGCAGGCCCGATTCTGTTTACGCTGGCCTGGTTCGTCCTCGGCTTTCTAAGTCCAGGCTACACGCTCTTTGGTACCCGCATCCCGTCCTACTCGCCTATGAGCCAGCCCATCAGTGGCCTGGGCATGGGGATCACGGCGCCATTCATGAACGCAGCCTTCGTGCTCAGCGGGATCTTGCTCCTGGCAGGCGTGATCGGCGTTGTACGCATCATAGGTGCAGGGGGCCAGACCTGGGTTTGCGCGACACTGCTCGCGCTCTCGCCGTCAGGTCTCATAATCTGTGGGATCTACCATCTCGATTCGTTCCTGCCACACCTGATAGGCTTCCTCCTGGCCTGCGGAGCTCCGGTGCTGAGTTTCCTGGTCACCGGGCTTTTCCTGCGCCGCTTCTCCAGCTTTCGCCGGTTCGGCACCTGGTTGCTCCTGGGCAGCCTGCTGACGCTCGTGCTCATGGTCCTGTTCTTCATGAACTTCACTCCAACTGCGGCTGGTAGCGAGGTCGGGGTAGCCGGACTGATACAACGCATCCTGGCCATCGAGGTTCTCGCCTGGTTTGCGGCCCTGGGCTGGCTGGCCTTCCGTCGTTCGTCGCGTTCGGCCTTTTGATGGCTGGTATACCTGGCAACTTTTTTACAATAACGAGATGCTCAGAAAGGACTTTTTATGTATACATCCAGAAGGAAAGCGCTGATTATTGGCTGTGGAGTCGCTGGACCCGTCGTCGCGCTGTTCCTGCAACGGGCAGGCATCGAGGCAGAGATTTATGAGGCGAGGGCCATGTCTGCTGAGGAAGGGGGCAGCTTCTTGAACATGGCCTGCAACGGGCTTGATGTGCTCAAGACGCTCGGCCTGGAAGGCCAGATCTCGGAGCTGGGATCTCCCATTCCTCATATGATTTTGTGGAGCGGGAAAGGCAAGCGGCTTGGCGAGGTCCACAACGGGGCCCGAGCGGAGGTGGGGGCCCCAAGCGTAGTCATCATGCGGGGCCGCTTGCATCAGGTGCTGCGTGAGGAGGCCGAGCACCAGGGGATCAAGGTCACCTTTGGCAAGAAGCTTCAAAGTCTGGCATCAGGCGAGCAAGGCGTCAGCGCAACCTTTGTAGACGGCACCACAGCCGAAGGCTCTTTCCTGATTGGCTGTGACGGTGTGCATTCTCGCACCCGCCAGAGCATCAATCCCCACGCTCCCAGCCCGCAATACACAGGCCTGATCAGTACGGGTGGCTTCGCGCCGCACTCCAAGTTTTCGCCAACGCCTGACACGCAGCACTTCATCTTTGGTAAGCGGGCCTTCTTCGGCTATCACATCGGCGCGCGTGGCGAAGTCTACTGGTTTGTCAATTTTCCCCAAAAAGCAGCGCTTGCAAAGGGAGAGCTTGACATGATTGTGAGCGAGGAGTGGCAAGCGCGCATGTTGGATCTCTTCCGAGAGGATCTGCCGCTCATCTCCGAACTGATCCGGGCAACGGAAGGTCCGATCATCGGCTATCCCATCTATGACATCTTCACGCAGCCTCTCTGGCAGAAGGATCAGGTCGTCCTGGTCGGTGATGCGATCCATGCGGTCTCGCCCAGTGCCGGTCAGGGCGCATCGCTGGCCGTGGAGGATGCGATCGTCCTGGCCAAATGCCTGCGAGACATTCCCGAGTTTTCGCAGGCCTTCGCGAGCTATGAGCGGCTCCGGCGCGCACGCGTCGAGCGCATGGTCCAGTATGCACGTAGTCTGGGTCAGGGAAAGGTCATAACCAATCCACTTCAGGTGTCGTTGCGGGACCTGCTTACGCCGTTCTTCCTCAAGCTCTTTGCCAATCCGGCGGCCCTTGACTGGGGCTACTCCTACAAGGTCGATTGGGATGAGCCGGTGGCGTGAATGACCGAGCAAAGGAACGAGACCACTGGCTAGCGCGGTGAGTCACATGACAGAAGAAAATGAAAGGCTGGATTCCGCTTTTCCCCCATTCGCAGCGTCGCGCGACCTTGTCAAAACCGCAGCATCTTCGTATACTACCCAAAACGGGACTTTGTAGTGGCGCTGGCCCCTGTCTGTTGGCCGGGAGCATTTCTCGCCTGTATTACATTGTGCGGAGCGGAGTACGATCTTGCAAAAGAAGCGTGTTGAGGACGTTGGCGCCTTGCTTGTGGTGGGCAGTGGCAAAGGGGGAGTGGGGAAATCGACCGTGAGTGTCAACCTGGCCATTGCCCTGGCGAAGCGCGGGTCGCGGGTCGGCCTGCTTGATGGCGATGCCTATGGGCCAAGCATTCCGATGATGCTGGGGGTGCGCAAGCGCGATGCGGGCCAGGGCTGGCGGGTGATCCTGCCGCTGGGACAGAGCGGACAGTTGTCCCCAGAGCAGAAAATAAAGCCCTTGACGCGTTATGGCGTGCAGGTGATGTCGGTGGGCTTCTTTATCGGCGAGGAGCAGGCCGTCGCGCCTATGCCCGATGTCCTGGGTATGCTGATCCGCCAACTGCTCTACCTGGTGAATTGGGGTCCCCTTGATTATCTGCTGATCGACCTCCCGCCAGGCACAAGCGAGCCGCAGGCCACGCTCTGCCGCGAGATGGCGCTGGATGGCGCCATCCTGGTCACGACTCCCCAGGATATCGCGCGTATCGATACCGCCAAGGCCCTGGCGATGTTTCAGGGAGCCGGGGTGCCTGTGCTTGGCCTGGTGCAGAATATGAGCGGGTTTGTGTGCCCGCATTGTGGTGAGCGCGTTGAGATTTTCCCGCGCAGCCCTGAATCGCGCACGCTGCTTGATGCTCTGCCCCTGCTAGGGGATATCCCGCTCGATCCCGCGACGGTCACAGGCGGCGACCGGGGGCACCCGGTGATCGTCAGCAAGCCGGAGTCGCTTGTGTCGCTGGCGTTCATCCATGCCGCTGAGCGGGTAGCCGCGCTGTTGGAAGAACAGCGCGCGGCGCCGGATGTTCACGAGGATCTGACGCTGGGAGAAGCGGATATATTGAAGGGAGATGCGTTGCCCGATGAAAGAGAAGATTAAGGGTTGGCTGGCGGGTCTCATTTTTCGCATCATCGCGCTCCTGACGCTTGGGCAGATCTCTCCCATACTCAGCGCCTGCATCATTATCGAGCAGGACGGCAAGGTCTTGCTGATCGACCGTTCTGACAAGCTGGGGTACACGATCCCCGGTGGAATTGTGCGCTACCGGGAGACGGTCGAGCAATGTGTGCTGCGCGAGGCGCGTGAGGAGACGGGCTATACTGTCACTATCGATGGACTGGTGGGTGTCTATTCAGGTCTCAAGCGCGACCCGCGTTTTCGCGCCGTCTCCATTGCCTACAAAGGAACCATCGTGAGCGGGGCGGCGCGTGGCTCCAGCGAAGGCGAGCCATGCTGGCGGCTACCCGCCGAGGTCTGTGGCTGTATGGCATTTGACTGCGAGCAGATGCTCAAGGATTACCTGGCCGGGACGCTACGCCTCTCTTAATAGCCCCTTTCTGCGCAGGAACGCGGCTTGCCTCGTCGTCCCCGTGGGTACCCAGCGAGGCAAGCCACGCGCTACGGGACGATTCGCCTACGCAAAATTAGCAGTATCTTATATAGTTAGAATATGGTATAGTGCTCCTGAAGAATTGTTGTGTAGCGTGTTCCATAGCCCGGTAATAGAAAGAGTGCAGCCATGCCGATCTGCCCTATTTGTGATGATACAGGTCTGCAAAATTCGGACCCGGCGCAGCCGCAGTTCTGTTACTGTTCGGCAGGGAAACAGGCCAGGCGTCAGTGGGAGGCCAATCGCGCTGCGCACCAGGGCAGAGACCAGCCCAAGGCCGCCAGTTTCATAGATATCGCGCAACTGGAGGAGGTAAACGCCAGCGTCGATGCGATGCGCGCCTCCCTGATCGGCGCGGCGAGCGGCGAGAGCACTTCACCGGCCAGACACCCCGTTGTCCTGCTCCTCAATCAGGTGGCTCACGCAGGCCACGAGATTTCAGTCTCAGAGGCTACTCAGCTCTATGAGTTGGCCAGAACCCTCGAAGGCTTCCTGACCGGCCTTGCTCCTATTGGACGATATCAGAAAAGGTAAGAGCGGCTGCCGCCCGCTCTGAGAGATAGCACAAACGGGTGCTGGCATTGACAGTGCTCAACGTTCTTTACTATACTTTCCGCAAGCGCACCCTTCACAAGTCAACATTAAGGGAGAGTATTTCGAGGGGCATACTCCCAGTTTTCTGGCCTGCACTCCAGGCGATCGATCTGCTCAGGCATCAGGAGGAGTACATCATGATTTGTCCGCGTTGCGGGAATGAATGGGATGCAAGCAAAAGTCCTTGCACTCGTTGTGGTCTCGTGATCCGCTTACCTGGCTCGTTAGGAACGTCGACGCGGTCCTCTCTTTCGACCCAGAAGACAGGCCCACAACCATCGGGGAGTATGCCACCTGTCTCTACATCTGCGCGAGGCTTACCTCCTGTTATGCCGTCATCCGCGCGTGGATCAGCGTTCGCGCCGAACACGCCACAGTCGCCCGCTCCCACTCCTATACCTATGTCGCGTCCAGCTACAAACGACTTCCCAGTTTCAGGGCCATTGCTCCCTCTCGATAGCACCTTTGATAGCACTCTTCGCAGGGCAAAACAGCCCACCGGAGCACATACATTTGGCGGGGCGCTCAGGCAGCCGGGGCCACTCGGCGCCAGCACTTCGATCATACGGCAACCCACCGGGCCATATAAATTTGGAGGGACGTTCTCACAACCAGGATCATCTGATGTCAGTACTTCGATCACACGGCAACCCACCGGACCATATACATTTGGGGAGGCGCTCTCACAACCGGGATCGCTGGACGCAGGTGCCTCAATCACAAGAGATGTGACGCCGCGCACGCCCCTCTCACAGCCGGGTTCGCCATCGGGTCCTCTATCACCCTTGCGCGAAGTGCAGCGCTCGCAGGTGCCGGTTCGGCCTAATCGTTTTGCAGATCCCTCGATCCAGGAGAATTACCGTGCGCAGGCGCCTTTGCGCGTGAGCCGCCTGATCACTGAGTCTCGCACGCGTGAAGCGCAACCTGCATCTCCGCTGCTGTCCGCGGCGCCGCGCCAGAGTGGGATTGGTGCTGCCCCGGCGAGTCTGCGGCCCCTGACGCCCGGCACCTTGCTGCGTGGCGGTCGCTACCGCTTGCAAGAGCTGTATGAGCGCCAGGAGTGGTTGGAAGGCGCCTATGAGTGCATATGGCTGGCCCAGGATGGCCAGCGCGGGGGAGCCTACGTGCTGGTATCGGAACTGGTGATGCTGGATAATGCCTCTGCGAGTGTGCAGTCGATGCTGCGTACTGCGACGGTGGCATTGACGGCCGCAGGTCGTCACCCGTATGTCCCCGCGCTCTGGGATGCCTTCAGTGACCAGGGACGAAACTTCTTTGTCTTTGAACATATGGATGGCGAGAATCTGCTGTCACGTATGCGCCGCACCGGGTACGCGCTCGCTGAACAAGAGGTCATCGAGTGTTGCCTGCAAATGACAGATGTGTTGGAGATGCTGACGCAGCAATCGCCGCCCCTCGTTCATGGGCTTATCCGTCCAGACCATATCATCGCCGGTCGCTCGAATGCTCAGTATATGCTGACGAGCTTCTCGATTGTGCTGGCTGGTGGTGCGACGCAGTTTGTGGTGGGCCTGGATCGCTCGCGCCTCTCGCCGTATACCGCTCCAGAATTTGCGCGCGGCCTGCTTGATGGGCGCGCTGACCTCTACTCGTTGCTGGCCTGCGCGTATCACCTGGTGACGGGAAGCGTTCCAACAGGTGCGAATGGCGGCATTCCCCAGGCGCAACGACTCAATCCCAGCGTCAGTTCGGATTTCGAAGCGATTCTCGCGAAGGGGCTGCGTCCAACCGTTAGCCAGCGCTATCAGCGCCCTTCCGAACTGCGCCGCGATCTGCTGGCGTTACGTCCCATCAGCGGTAGCCTGGTCGCTGGTAATAGTCAGTGGACAGCGCAGGAGTCCCGCTCTCCAGCAATAGCTCAGCCCCCAACTCAGGCTGCTCTTCCAGACGCCCCCCAGAGACGTATGCCTGATAGTGTTGCGCAGGCGCTGCCACTGATCATGACGAATACTTCGGATGATGATGAGGATAGGTTCCTCCTTCCAAGGCCGGAGGATTTGCCGCCCATGCGAGAGGGCCACGATATGCTGACAGCCAGCATCTGGCTGGTGGCGATCTTGATTTGCTTGATCGCAATAGTGGTTGTAGGGCGCAGCTTTATTTAGCCGGTAGCAGCGCGTTTCGTACCCACGTGGATAGCGACAATGCCACCCGTGAGACGGTAGAAACGCACGTCGCTCCAACCAACCTCTTCCATATATGTTTGGAGCGTCGTGGCATCTGGGAAGGTCGTCAGAGAATGCGGCAGGTAGGTGTATTCCTCGAAGGCTTTGCCGATGATGGTGCCGAACAGCGGGGCCAGCTTATAAAAGTAGAAGTGGAAGAGCGGCCCCAGGATGATACCAGGAGGATGGCTGATCTCCAGACAGACAACGCGCCCTCCTGGCCGCACAATGCGGAGCATGTCGCGGAACCCCTGCTTGATATCGGTCAGGTTGCGCACGGTGAAGGCCGAACAGCAACCATCCACGCTGTTATCCGGCAGATCGATGTGCTCGGCGTCTCCAAGGCGCAGATCGATGCGATCCTGCAATCCCAGGCGTGCCAGCTTAAGGCGTCCCTGTGCGAGCATTTCCGGTGTGATATCTATACCGATCATATGCGTTCCCGGTCCTGCCCCGCGAATGACCGCGATCGAGAGGTCCGCTGTCCCCACTCCCAGATCAAGTCCAACCTCTCCCGTTCCCAGAGCCAGGTAACGCGCGGCCTTCGCGCGCCAGCGGCGGTCCAGGCCAAAACTCATCAGCATATTCATCAGGTCATAGATGCGGGCAATGCGTCCGAACAGGCGTTGCACATACGGGCGCTTGCCCCCGGTCTGGCGGAATCTCTCGTCAAGGGATACTCTGGCAGTCATGGCGTTTTCTCTACTTACCTGGCCGTTTGGCTTAATGTGTGCGCACGATCACAAAGTCGATCAGTTCGTCAAGCACATCGCGGTCAGGCGAAGGGGGGAAGTGGTAGAGCGCCTGGCGTGCCTTCGCGGCATACTGCTGGGCGTCGCTGGCCGCGCGTTCCACGCCGGGACCCGCGATAACCCAGTTGACGACCTCGTGTATCTCTTCCTCGGCCTTTGTCTCGCCGCCGAGCAGCAGTTGGATCTGCTGCCGGTGCCCGTTCGATGGCTGTGCTTGCAGGGCGTAGATCAGGGGAAGGGTCACCATGCCCTGGCGCAGATCGTTGCCTGCCGGTTTCCCAATGGTTGTCTGGTCTTCCGTATAGTCCAGCACGTCATCGATAATCTGAAAGGCGATCCCCAGGTTCATCCCGTACTCGTCCAGCAGCGCGATCTGTTCGTCGCTGCCCTGGCTGACAATTGCGCCGCCCTTGCAGCACGCGGCGATCAAACACGCCGTCTTGTGACTGATCTTCTCGTAATAGGTTTTGATGCTGAGGTCGATGCGCCGGGCCGTCATCATCTCCAGAATGGTCCCCTCGCAGACGGTGGCTACCGTGTCCGAGAAGAGGTGATCGATGCGATTGTCGTCGATATCTGCGATCAGGCCTGCCGTTTTCGCGAAGTAATAATCGCCGAGCAGGATAGCTATGCTGTCTCCCCACAATGCATTGACCGTCGGCTTGCCGCGCCGGGTCAGCGCGTTATCGACGATGTCATCATGAATAAGCGTCGCCAGGTGAACCATCTCAAAGGCGACGCTTAATGGCAGCAGCTTGTCGAGACGGTAGGCGTTCAATTTCCCTGAGAGCAGGGTGAGCGCCGTTCTAAGACGTTTCCCTGGCGAGGCGAGGGCATGCATTGAAGCAGAATTAAGAATATCGAGTCCAGATGTTGCACGTTCCTCGAATGTCGTATCTACCTTTTCAAGGTCCGACTGGATACCTGCAAATAGGCGGCTCAACGTGGCCGTATCGTTCATAAAAAGGGTCTCCGTTCCGATGTTCCCAACGACATAACTATGATGGCGTCGAGCAGAAGGCGATAGCCAGGTGTTCCTCTACCACCTTTCTCGCATCGATTTAGTACTAGTTGCTCCTTTTCAGATTATAGCACGCTTCATCCACACCCTGTAGGCACGAAGTGAAGCTCTCTATGACACCGGTTGTGCCGTATCCGTAGCGCGTGGCTTGCCTCGCCGTCCTGGTGGTTGCAGGACGGCGAGGC
>JALYTT010000646.1 GCA_030854145.1 Chloroflexota bacterium
GCATCCGCGTGCGGCCTCGCTTGCGAGGGCGGGAGAGCTCCGCGGATGCGGCAAGCCGGATCCCTACGCGGGAGGGGGAAGCGCCCTGATATCCGTCAATCGAAGCTTGACGGAGCACTATGGGGCAAGCCACGCCCTACGAGTCGAGGTTTAAACCAACGCCGCGCGCCAGGCGCGGATCTGCCCGGCATGCTCCTCGAAGTGATGCCAGGTAGAGCCGGTGACCCAGGCACGCACATAGCTGCTCCATTGCTCTGGATTGAGCGCCGAGAGCAGGGCGAAGAGGCGATAGTGGGCCGTCTCGAAGAGCGCGATGGCCTCCTGCAATGAGAGGGCATGTAGTTCCGCCTCCCAGGCAGCATTATAGGCCAGGAAGTCGTTATACTTTCCTGAGGCCGGCTCACCGCGCACATGCAGCTCCAACTCCTGACGGCAGACCTCTTCCCAGCGCCCAATATGTGCCATCGCATCCTTGACCGACCACCGACCCACGGGACCCTCTTTCAGCAGGTCGGCCTCGCTCAAGCCATAGATCACAGATGTCAGGGCCACTCGCGCTGCTGTAATGTGGACCAGGATCTCCTTCGGCTCACGTGTATCCTTTGCCATGAGACGTTTTCCCTTCTTTACATCAGAGAGGTTACGTGACATTCTCGATGATAGCGGCAATCCCCTGACCGCCGCCGATACAGAGGGAAGCGGCCCCATACTTCAGGTGACGGCGTCGCAGTTCATACATCAGGCTGATCGCCAGGCGCGCGCCGCTGGCGGCCAGGGGGTGGCCGATGGAGATCGCGCCGCCATTCACGTTGGTCCTCTCGCGCTCAAGCCCCAGTTCCTTCTCGACCGCCAGGTATTGCGCGGAGAACGCCTCGTTGACCTCCACGCGATCCAGGTCCGCCACGCCCAGGTCGGCGCGCTTGAGGGCCTGGCGAATGGCCGGAGCCGGCCCGATGCCCATGATCTCAGGAGGCACGCCAACGACGCCCCACGAGACCAGCCGCGCCAGCGGTTTCAGGTTATGTTGCTTCACCGCATCGCCCGTAGCCAGAACGACACAGGCGCCCGCGTCGTTGATGCCGCTGGCATTGCCCGGAGTGACGACACCACCTTCCCGAAAGCGTGCCGGGAGCTTTGCCAGGGCCTCCATAGAGGTATCGCGTAGCCCCTCGTCCTGCGTCACCTCAACCGGTTTCCCTTTGCGGTCTTTGACAGTCACAGGCACGATTTCTTCGGCGAGCCAGCCCGCCTGCTGAGCCTTGCGAGCCTCCGTCTGGCTACGCAAGGCATACTCGTCTACCTGCTCACGCGACAGGTGATATTTCTCTGCCAGGTTTTCGGCTGTAATCGCCATACCGCAGCCAACATACGTATCAATAAGCGCTTCCCACAGGCTATCCTCCAACTGTGGCGCCTGGCCCAGCTTGTAGCCCATACGCGCGCCGCGCAACACATGGGGCGACTGCGTCATATTCTCGCTGCCACCAGCCAGGGCTATCTGCCCCTCGCCCAACTGAAGCATCTGCGCCGCGCTCACTATCGCCTGCAAGCCAGAGCCACATAAGCGATTGACCGTTAACGCAGGCGTCTCGATGGGCACCCCCGCCTTCAAGGCGACATGGCGCGCAAAATAGATCGCATCCTTACTTGACTGAATGACGTTTCCCATCACAACCTGGTCGATCAGCCGGGGATCAACTCCACTGCGCTCCAGAGCACCCTTCGCGGCCACCACGCCCAGATCGATCGCGCTGACATCCGAAAGCGATCCTTGCAGCACACCAACTGGCGTCCTGGCGCCATCGATAATGTATACTTCACCTTGCATGACCAAACCTCTCCTGTATAAACAACGGCAAATAACACACTCTACCTACCTCGTTTCTACGCTTAAGTGTAGCACCTGGCCAGAAAGTCTCGCAAGCCAGCGCACGCATGATAAACTCACGCAGCTACGAAGAACTGGTGACTTTCAAAAAGCCAGGCTCTACACAAGCAAGAAAGCCGCTTCAGTGGCTACGAATCCGCAAACTTATATGGTATAATGTCCACATGCACATCTTCCAAGGGTTCGCAGCAATGTAGCAGATGAGGCGCATGCACAAGTTCTACGAAAAGGAGGTATGGTAGCAGTATTTCCCCAGGGTCCTTTTTAATCTCTTCTCCATAAGATGTGTATTGTCTCTCGCTGCCACAGCGAGGGAAACCATCCACCAGGCGTGTGGATGACCGTCCTACCTGGCCAGCGGGTACGTATGCCCGCGAAGTGACAAGCATGCTGGTCGTCATGGCATATGACCCAGCCAGGGATGCACAAACTATTGTGTACATGTAGTGCTAGTCTTTTAACGAAAGGTGGGAACCTCAATGGCCCAAATCGCAGCCGACCGCGTCGAATCTGTAGCAGTCCCCACGGCTAATCCCGCTCCCCTCGGCCTGAGCGCCTTCGCACTCACAACATTCGTCTTCGTCAGTTGGCACGCTCACCTCATCGTCGCACCCAATGTTGTCCTTGGCCTCGCGCTCTTCTATGGTGGTCTCGTCCAGATTATTGCTGGCATCCAGGAATTCAAAGCAGGCAACACTTTTGGCGCCACCGCCTTCTGCTCCTATGGAGGTTTCTGGTTAGCCGTAGGTTCCATTTTTATCCCGGCATTTGGCGTCGTTGCGGCTTATACCAAGGTGGCGGATTTCCACACGGCGCTGGGCTTTTTCCTCCTGGGCTGGACTATCTTTACCTTCCTGATGCTCATTGGCACTCTGAGGAGCAACCTGGCCCTTATAGCCGTCTTCCTGCTCCTGTTCCTCACCTTCCTGGCGCTGACAATCTCAGAGCTGACAGGGGGGGGCGGTACCTTCGAAGTGATTGGCGGTTGGCTCGGCATCCTCACCGCGCTGGCAGCCTGGTATACCGCACTGGCCGGCTTATTGAGTTCCGGTCGCGCCAGCTTTACCTTGCCCGTCTTCCCACGCAGCTAATACCTGCTGCTGGCATAGTCACTGTAGAAGGCCTCCTGTGCATGAACAGGGGGCTTTCTGAAATTCTGACGCGAGGGAACGGCTCAATAGAAAGAGAAAAGCTTGACCATCCGCTAAAGCTACGTTATAGTGTCCCTCACAATAGATAATCGTTCAACGTGCGCTTTTTTATAGCGAATACCAACGTGGTTGCCACTACAGCTCTGTAGCAGCGCCCGCCATTATTCAGTCTAACGTGAGGGTTTATGACAACAACCAGTGAGGCGCAGCAAACCGCCGGCGCTACTCCAAAAGATTTGTATGACTACCTGGTCGAACGTATCAAACAGGCGGCTGCCGCCTATATAACCCAGGAACACATTGACTGTGATAGCGCGCAATTGCCTATCAATCTGGATTTCTCAGCTC
>JALYTT010000193.1 GCA_030854145.1 Chloroflexota bacterium
TCTGTACCATCCTTCATCGATGCGATGGCTATGTCTATGCGTGAAAGGTGGTCGCAGTCTGCGGACTGCCTTTCTTTCCTCCCCGTGGCGAGAAGGCCAGGGGTATCCAGAAAGGACCAGAGATGAAGGAGTACAGTGAATGATACTAAAAGCTATCCAGTGCAATACCCATGAGCAGGCCTTTCACCATGTCACGAGCATGGAAGAGGCCAGTAAAGTCAAAGACGATCCTCACGCTATCCTGTGGCTCGACTTAGAAAGCCCTTCGGAACAGGAACTACTGAAACTTGGTGAAGAGTTCAAACTGCACCACCTGGCTATCGAGGATGCGTCCCGTGAACACCAGCGGCCGAAAGTGGAGGAGTATGAGCATTTCTACTTCGTCGTTTTTTATACGGTCAATTTCAATACCAACAAGGAAGAAGGGCTTGATACCCACGAAATAGACATGTTCCTGGGGAATAGCTATCTGATTACCGTTCATCACGGGCATCTCACTGAACTGGACGAGGTAGAGCAACGCTGGACGCGCAACGCTAAACAGCTTGAATTAGGCATTGGCCTCTTACTCTATTCGCTGCTTGACACCATCGTAGATCACTATTTTCCCATTGTTGATGATATGGTCGACCAGGCGGAAGAGCTTGAAGATTTTCTGTTCACCGGGAATTTACGCCAGACGGCTTTCACCCAGCAACTGCTTGAACTCAAAAAGCGCCTCCTGACTCTTCGCCGTATTGCCGCGCCTGAACGCGATGTACTCAATGTCCTGACTAACCGCGATAACCCGATCTTTGATGCACAGGCAAATGTGTACTTCCGCGATGTCTACGACCATATCACCCGCCTTGCTGACACCATCGACCTGTATCGAGATCAACTCAGTTCGACAATGGACGCCAACTTATCCATTGTGTCGAATGATCTGAACAAGGTCATGCGTACGCTGACAGTCGTCTCCATCATCCTGATGGCGGACTCCTTGCTGGCCGGTATCTGGGGCATGAATTTTGTGAACATCCCAGAGCTGCACCTGCCATATGGCTACTTCCTGGCTTTAACTGCGATGGTTGTCGTGTCAGTTTTGCTAATGCTACTCTTCAAACGCCTCAAATGGTTCTAGGGTCCTGTATTGCGCAGTTCTAGCGATGTTCCATAGCGCTCAAGTGGCTCATGGTCAGAAATGACTTTTCAGCAGCTTCTTGTTCTCAGCGACACATCTTGCGGTGCATTCATTGGATCGCCAGCCTGGATTCGGCGGACAAAATCGTCGAGATCTCGCGCGAGCTTTGTCGGCTCCTTGAAAGGAAGCAGATGGGTGTTGTCCAACCAATGAACAGACAGCGCCGGATACGCGCGTGCCAATTGCTCGCCGCCAGCCCGCCACAACGCGTTGTTTCGCTCGGCGCGCGCCCCCTTTTCCCCGGCGGTTTTCGTTGCCAGAGCCAGTTCTACTGGACAATCAAGCTGTTCGTAGGCCGAAAGGAGCTGTTCGCGGCGCGTATTCACCTCAATAGTCAGGGTTGCCAGGTCGTCAGGTGAGAGTCGATACCCCATGCCAACCAGATACAAGAGCAACGGCGCGATCTTTACCGCTGGCGTGTTGAGTCGGCGCTTCACATCCTCAGGATCATCAACGAGATTGACCGGCACCGCACCGTCAATGAGAAACATCCCTGCTACCTTCCCAGGATGGCTCGCCGCGTACCAGACGGCAAGGTCAGACCCCAGAGACCAGCCAACCACGATCGGTCGATCGAAAGCCTCCTCGTTCATGATGGCTTCCGCATCAGTCTGGAAGCTCTCAAAGGAATTATTGTGCGAGCTGGTGGATTTGCCATGACTGCGAAAATCGAAGGTGACGATCCGATACTGCCCACCCAGCCGCCCAATGATTTTCTTCCAGCTCACCTGCGTTGCCCCAAGACCGTTGAAGAACAGGAGCGTTTGTCCCTGACCAGACTCGCTCACGGTAAGCGTTACGTCTCCGTTTGTTATCTTTTTCTGTTTCACTTTTGTTCTCATGTTACGAGATCTCCCTTTCTATCGTTCAAACAAGCTCTGGAATAGTGCCTGCAATCCAAAGTCAAACTCGTGATCAGGATTCCATTGCGCAATCTCCGGCAACAACGCGTGGAGTGTCGGATAATGCTCTGCTGGAAATTGCCGCCACACCATCGGACCATTTGGCCCTGGCTCCAGACCAGCCACAGGAGGCGTTCTTGTTTCGATTAAGGTGTGACCAACAATAAACCCAACGAGACACTGTAACACGTAGATAGCCTGAACTCCTGTGATCTGCGCGCGGTGGATGGTCTCCAGAAGGCGGTCCAGAATCGCCAGCGTTGCCGGGGTTCGCAGCGGACTCGTCGCCACCAGGGGAAGCACCCGTGGATGGGCACGTAAAATGTCCCGAAAGGCGTGAGCAAAAGCCCACAGTTCCTCGCGTGGCGTGACATCGGGTTTCTCCGGGTACTGATCTTGCACGATGAGGAGTTCAATGACCCCATCGAACAGAGCCCGCTTACTCTCAACGTGATTGTACAGCGACATTGCCTCGACACCGAGCATAGCTCCGAGCTTGCGCATACTAAAGCCTTCCAGACCCTCTCGGTCAATCAAGTGCAATGCCGCTTCCAACACCCGTTGACGTGTGAGTGGCTCACCAGTTTTCACCATCAGCCCTTCCTGCTCTATACTTACGTTGTAAGCTTACAACGTAAGTATAGAGCAGGAAGGAGCATGTGTCAAGGGCTGTCTCTTTCACACAATGAAGAGACGTTTTCGGTATTACTGATGAGTTAAATTCGTTGCGCATCCCGTGGGTCCGTCATCTCAGTCAATGGTGCATCGGCGTGATTGTTCATGGCTCCGCGCTTATATGCTCTCACCTGAATGCAAAAATGTGCTGCTGACAAAACTCGCTCACATAGTGCTGAAAGAAGGTCAAGGCTTCAATGCATGACCAGCTTGTCTTCGTCAGTTCCTCGCGCCTTTTCTCCACAGCCACGATGGCTTGTTCTGGCCGACCCGCCGCCAATTCGTCGAGCGCTAACTGGATGACGTTGAAGGGGTAGCCAGCGTCTCTGAGCAAGACGACGACACGCAGGCGGCGCATTTGTTGCTCGTCATAGAGGCGGTAGCGGCTGTTCTGCTCGCGAACCGGGTGCAAAAGGCCCTGCTGTTCCCAGAAATGCAGGGCGGAGACACGCACGCCCACCTGTTTGGCAGCCTCTCCTACCCGCAACCGTTGAGGATGGGAGGAACTTTGCAAAGAGACGGACACGGCGGCCAACGTATGCAGGGCGGAGAGCGTCTGCTCAACCTGCAAACGTTTGCTGGCAAGCTCAGCGTGGCGCTCGTCGATTGTCGCAAGCGCGGCAGAAAGGTCGCCCCGGTGAAGCGCTTGCATGATCGCTGGCGTCCGCTGCCAGCCATAGCCACGGACCATGCTTCGTACTGTTTGGAGTGCAGCAAGATGGCGCTGTGTGTAGAGGCGGTAGCCCTTCGGACTGCGCTGCGCTTTCGGGATCAAGCCACTGGCCTCGTAATTGCGCACTTGTTGGACACTGATGTGTCCAGCGAGCGCGAGATCATGGGTACGCAGATAGGGTCGATCTATCATGTAAAACTCCCAGGTGCTTTTAGAGACTTCTTTCAATGTATACTCTTCTTTCTACCACATCGAACAGGAATATTGAGCTAAATAGGAGTCTGGTGTACCCATACGCAAGCTCGAATGCTGCTTCACCCTCCAGTTGGGCATTGGTGTTGTACAGTAAAAGGGTGATCCAGAAAAAAGCCTGGCCAGCGCGGGATCAAAACGCATACATGCACCTGAATGGTAACGCTGCATAACATGCTGCGACATACGACACAATGCTACCCACATTTGAGGGAGCCATGAAGTGAATAATGGAGGGAACTTAC
This sequence comes from Chloroflexota bacterium, assembly GCA_030854145.1. Next base: position 3,931 of record JALYTT010000193.1, read on the forward strand.
ATGCCTGAAGCGACATTACATGACGGAAGCACCATCGAGATCGAGGTTCACGGCGCAGGACCGACCCTGCTGCTGCCAGTCAATCCACAGCCGGTGACCGGGCCGCAGGCCGAGCAAATGCGCCAGTATGGCACCGATCCAGCTCTGGGCCAATCGCTGATCAAAGGGCTGAGCGACGCCTTTCGCGTGGTGGCTTTCGACTATGAAGGGCAGTGCCTTCGTACACCGAAACCGGACACGCTGACGCCGGCCAACACCGCGAACGATCTCCTTGCTGTAGCCGATGCCGCAGGGGCGGATCGGTTCGCCTACTATGGCTACTCCTGGCTGGCGCTGATCGGGCTGCAACTCGCCATCCGGACCGACCGCCTGTCGGCGCTCATCATGGGCGGCTTTCCGCCTCTGAACGGACCATACGAGGAGATGCTGCGTGTCACTACTGTGACCTACGAGATAGCGAGCGGTGCGCGGCCAATGCCGTCAGCCGATGAATCCGAGTGGTCTGGCATTTCTCTATCAAGGGATCAGACTCAGCAATTTGTCACCCTGTACCAGGCGTTGCAGGGGTTCGATGACCGAACTGCCCAGGCTCGGCTCACCTGTCCTCGCCTCTGCTTCGTAGGTTCGGCGGACGAGATCCAGTATGACAAGAGTTGGGGAGATGTGCATGTGAGTTTAGCAGGTCCCCTTGTGCGCGGACAAGCACAACTGGAAGAGCTCGGTTGGGATGTGCGAGTGCTGGATAGGCTCGATCACATACAGGCTATGCAGGCAAGTCAGGTGGTGCCGATCATACATCCGTGGTTGGCGTCCAAACTTCGATCATAACGTGTGTCCGTGCAAGAATCCTCGCTCAGTCCGGTGACGCTGGGATTCTTGCACGGACCCCCCAGAAATTGAGCGTCCCACATCATCCGTTCGTACAGAGGCATATGGCCACAGGATATAATGAGTAAGGCACAAGTGGCCTGTGCGGCAGAGTTACCGGTAAGCCGGACACTATTTGCATATCTTTGAAGGTTGAGAGCACACATATGACTGAATACACGCATATCACCGTCGAACGCGGGTCTCAGGACAGGGTCGCCACCGTCACCATGCGGCGGGCGGAGGCACGTAACGCCATGAATACCCGGCTCGTCCAGGACCTGCAAGCCGCCTTCAGCGAACTGAGCAGCGATGAGAAGTTGCACGCCGTGGTATTGACCGGCGACGGCCCGGCGTTCAGCGCGGGAGCCGATCTGTCGATGATGAAGTCGGCGGCGGACCTCACACAGGAGCAGAACCTGGCAGACGCGCTGCATATGGCGGACCTCTTCGAGAGCATCAACGCCTGCCCCTGCCCGGTCGTAGGACGCGTCAATGGAGCCGCGATGGGCGGCGGTGTGGGCCTGGTCGCGGTGTGCGATATTGTGATCGCCGCCGAGCAGGCATCTTTTGCTTTTAGCGAAGTCTGGCTGGGCATCGCGCCAGCCGTGATCTCGCCCTATGTCATACGCAAAATCGGCGAGAGCAACGCGCGCGTGCTGTTTGTGACAGGCGAGCGCTTCAGCGCGACACGCGCGCGCGAGATCGGCCTGGTCCATACCGTCACGCACGGCGATGAACTCGATGCCGCCGTGGAGAAGACGCTCAACAATTTGCTACGGGGAGGCCCACAGGCGCTGCGAGCCTGCAAAGCCCTGGCGCTGAACGTTGGGCGCATGGACCACGATACGGCGCGGCGCCATACGGCCGAAACCATCGCGGCCCTGCGCGTGAGTGCCGAGGGGCAGGAGGGACTGAGTTCGTACCTGGAGAAGCGCAAGGCGCACTGGGTCAGCGTATGATGTTCAAGAAGATACTGATCGCCAATCGCGGCGAGATCGCCTGTCGCATTATGGCCACCTGCCGCCAGATGGGCATACGCACAGTTGCCATCTACTCAGAGGCTGACCACTTCGCGCGCCATGTGCGCGAGGCAGACGAGGCCTATGTCGTCGGGCCAGCCCCCGCCGCGCAGAGCTACCTGCGTATCGAGACGATTATCGCTATCGCCACACGCAGCGGCGCGCAGGCCATTCACCCAGGCTACGGCTTCCTCTCCGAAAACACGGCCTTCGTCGAGGCATGCGAGCAGGCCAACATCACCTTTATCGGGCCGCCTGCAGCAGCTATGCGCCTGATGGGGTCGAAGATCGCGGCCAAGCAATTGGCGGAGTCGGTGGGCGCGCCAACGATACCGGGCTACAACGGCGCGAGCCAGGATGACGCGGTGCTGGCGCAGGAGGCGCGGCGCATCGGCTTCCCCCTGCTCATCAAGGCATCGGCGGGCGGCGGCGGCAAGGGCATGCGCGAGGTCCACAACGAGGCCGATTTCCTGATGCAACTGGCGGGGGCGCGCCGCGAGGCACTGGCCGCCTTTGGCGATGGCACGGTCTTTCTCGAACGCCTGCTTCAGCAACCGCGCCACGTCGAGATCCAGGTGCTGGGCGACCGCGCGGGCAATCTGATCCACCTGGGCGAGCGCGAGTGCTCGATCCAGCGCCGCCACCAGAAGATCGTCGAGGAAAGCCCATCGGTGGCGCTCACGCCGGAGCTGCGTGCCGAGATGGGCGAGGCCGCGGTACGCATCGCGCGCGCCGCCGGCTACGTAAATGCCGGCACACTCGAATTTATGCTCGATCAGGACCGGCGCTTCTATTTCCTGGAGATGAATACACGCTTGCAGGTGGAACACCCCGTCACCGAGCTGGTGACGGGCCTCGACCTTGTGCGCCACCAGATCCTGATCGCCGCCGGGGAGCCGCTGAGCCTCACGCAGGAGCAGATCGGCCCGCGCGGGCATGCCATCGAGATGCGCCTGTATGCCGAGGACCCCGACCAGGATTTCTTACCCTCCACAGGCATCGTCACGCGCTTCGTCAAACCAGAGGGACCCGGCATCCGCGTCGATAGCGGCATCGATAGCGGCGACGAGATCAGCCAATACTACGACCCGATGATCGCTAAATTGATTGTCTACGGCGAAGATCGCCCCGCCGCCATTGCCCGCATACGCGCGGCCCTGGAACAGACCGTCGTATTCGGCGTCAGGACGAATGCCCCGCTGCTCCATGCTATATCAATGCATCCGGCCTTTGAGGAAGGGTACACACATACCAATTTCCTGAACGAGCAGCATTTGCTCGACCGGCGCAACGAGCAGCCACACAACCAGCGTTTGCAGGATGCCTTGATAGCGGCGGGCCTGCATGCCCTGGATGACACGCTGGCACCATCCAACCCACCCAGCACTAATCCCTGGAAGACGCTGGGGCCGTGGCGCATGGTTGGTGAGGCACGCACCGTTACCTACCGCTACCAGGAACAAGAGCATCATGTCGCACTCCGGCCCGGACTTGGCGACGCGGGAACGTGGAGCGTGCAAGTGGATAGCCAGCCAGCCGAAGACGTAACATATCAGGCTGGCAACGATGACCTGGTGCTGCTGCTGCGCGGCGTGAGACAGGTGCGGGCCTATGTGCAGCAGATTGAGGGCCAGACGCAGGTCATGCTGGATGGGCTGATCTACCGTTTAGAGCGGCGGCAGCCGCCCGATGTCGATGCGGCCGCGCACGGAGGCAGCACGGTCCAGACGCAACGGACGCTCAACGCGCCGATGGCCGGCACCGTCGTCAAGGTGCTCGTAGCCGATGGCGCGCAGGTACAGCACCAGCAGGTGCTGGTGATCCTCAGCGCGATGAAGATGGAGCATACGATTACGGCTCCCGCCGATGGGATAGTGCGACGCGTCCACTACAAAGAGGGGGATGTGGTCAGGGGCGGAGCAGTCGTTGTCGAGATGGAATAAGCAATACATAGATAGAGAGGAACGTAATATGCAGCTAGGTTTCATTGGCATCGGCGTCATGGGGCGGCCGATGACGCTCAATCTACTCAATGCGGGCCACACAGTGACCATCTTTGCCCGCCATCCTGAGAAACCGGAAGTACAGGAGGTGCTGGCCGCGGGGGCCATGCTGGCGCCCTCGGCGCGTGCAGTGGCCATCGCCTCGGAGATCGTGATTACGATGGTGCCGAACTCCCCCCAGGTGGAGGAGATAGTGGCGGGTCCCCAGGGCCTCCTCGAAGGGGCGCACAACGGACTGATCATCATTGATATGAGCACCATCGCGCCCTCGGTGAGCCAGAAGCTGGCGCGGCAGGCCGGGGAGCATAAGGTGCATTTCCTCGACGCTCCCGTGAGCGGGGGATCGCAGGGCGCCGTCCAGGGGGCGCTGACCATCATGGTTGGCGGCGAGCGCGAGGTATTTGAGCAGGCCAGACCCGTGCTGGAGGCCATGGGCAAGAAGGAGAATATCTTCTACGTCGGGCCGGCCGGCTCAGGCGAGGTCGTGAAGATCGTGAACAACATCCTCTGCGGGGCTATCGCGGCGGCTATCGCCGAGTCGTTCGTGCTGGGCGTCAAGGCGGGGGCGGATGTCGATACAATGGCCAGGATCATCGGCGTGAGCAGCGGCGCGAGCTGGCAGCTCGCTAACCAGTTTCCGCTGCGCGCCTTCAACGGCAGCTTCCAGCCAGGCTTTATGACCGATCTGCTGCACAAAGATCTGGGCCTGGCCCTCGAACTGGCCGCCGAGAACCAGACCCCCGCCGCTATGACCGCTCTTACGCGCCAGATGTACGAGATGGCTCGCGCCAGTGGCTACGGACGCGACGACTATACCGCGCTGCTGAAGGTGCTGGAGCAGATGGCGGGCGTCGAGGTGCGCGGAGAAGCGCGTACTTCGTAAGACGACCAGTCACTTGAAAGAGGTGAGCAACTCATGGATGAGAACTACGAAGAACTCTTTGCACGCATCCGCACACGGTGTCGCCAGCAGCGCTGGCATGGGCCAGACATGCACAACCCAGGTGCAGATACGGACCTTGAGAGCTTCCCTTTGCAGACCGATTTCGAATATGCTCCTGCTACTGAGGCAGAACTGGCCACCGCCGAGGAACAGTTGGGATTTCCGCTGCCTCCTCTTTTGCGCGCGCTCTATGGCAATGTTGCCAATGGCGGCTTTGGACCTGGCTATGGTCTTGAGGGGATGCGAGGCTATACACACGCTGTCGATTCGGAGCCGGACGGGATGTGGCAAAGGGATAGGCCGATAGATCTCTCCATCTACCTGCAAAGGTATGGCTTGGAATACTTTGAGTTCCCCTGGTATGTCTGGCCTGACAGGCTATTGATCCTTTGTCCCTGGGGGTGTGGCCGCTTTTCACACCTGGACTGCACCTCTGGCCGCGTTTTCTATGGAGGAGCCGGACAGGATGGCTATGCCCTGAGTACCCAGGCGCTTTCGCTGTATGAATGGCTCGATCTGTGGCTCAAAGGAGTCGATCTTGAACATACAAGGTATGGAGCATCAGGGGAGCAGAAAGATGGATGAGGACGAGATAACGCTTTGCGACCGCATCTTCGAAAAATGCCAGCGCTGTCGCTGGCATGCAGGAGACGAGTATAATACGGCGCGGTATCGCACAAATGACCGCCGCTATGACTACTTCATCGATGAGGAGGGTAATCGTATTACTATCGATCATGATCATCCTCATAAAATCAGCTTTGCCTATCCTCCTGCCTCGGACGAAACATTGCAGGCGACAGAGCAGGCGCTGGGTTTTCCCCTGCCACCCCTGTTATGCCAGCTCTACGCCCAGATCGCCAACGGAGGCTTTGGTCCTGGCTATGGCTTGATCGGCGCGCTGGGAGGCTTCGACGAGGCCGGCAATCTCGTAGAGCTGTACCAGTCTCATAGCAGGCGCGCTCAGCTTGTCGATCTTGAGCAATATCAGCACAGCAGTGCAGATGGAGCGCCGCTGGAATTGCCCGATACCGTCTGGCCTCGCTTTCTGCTCTATCTGTGCGATTGGGGCGAGGCCAAAGTCTCCTGTCTCGACTGCACTACCGGGAGTATCTTTCTGGTGCATATGGGCAAGAAACGTCATACCTACGTACTGGAGCCTCAGGCACCTTCCTTGTACACCTGGTGGGAACAATGGCTGGAAGAGAAACCGGTTACTGCGCCAACGTATAGATCAATGCACAGTTGAGGGCAAAGACCAGCGCGAATGCTATCCCCAACACCTGCTGGCCAGCGCTGAAGAGGGCTACAGCGGCTGAGCCGAAGAAAACCACGCGCAGCAGCAACAACCAGGGACCTTGCAGCCGGCGCGCTGATCTCGGCGCGCCGAATAATGCCCATACCACTACAGCCAGCACTGGAGCACCAATACCAAGTCCAATCTTCGTGATCGTTCCCTGCCCGATCTGGAAACCCCAGTACCCCAGGGCGACCAGGACGCACAATTCGAGCAGAAAGCTCAAAGTCAGGTTCACGTTTTTGAGTATCGTGAGAGCCATACCTCTCATTCCTTTCAGCAATACGTGTCTTATCGTAAGCGTGTCAGCGCGAGCGCGTTTTCTGCTCAAGTCCTGCAATAAACAGAGTGATAAGCCAGTGGAAACTCGCGTCCTGATCGATTGGCATCCCGAAGCCGCCTGTCACTTCCAGCGAAATAAAGCCATGCACAATGCTGCGCAAACCGCGAATGGCATGAATGGCATCCTCCTCGCTGAGTTTGTAGGGCGCGAGTACGGCTCGGACAACATCCACCACCTGCTTCGCAATGCTGAGCCACTCTTGATTGCCAGCATCGGGCGCCTGCTGCGTGAGAGCATAGCGTCCGGGCGCTTCCCTGGCATAGGACCGGTAGGCGTCGGCGAGCGCAACAATAGCCTCTGCGCGTGATTTACCAACGGTCGCATGCAGGATGCGATCAAGCAGATCGCGTACGCTGTAGATCGCCAGATCCTGCTTGAGACCGGGCAGCCCCGCGATGTGATGGTACAGGGAAGGCGTGCGCACACCTACACGTTCGGCAAGGCGGCCCAGCGAGAGTTGATCGAGACCCTCCTCGTCTACCAGCCTGAGCGCAGCCTCCACAACACTCGCGTGATCCAGTCCTACCCTATGCGACATGCGACTGCTTTCCTTCTTCTTTCGCCAGGGACCGTTCCATGACGTGAATGGCGCGCTCCATCGCTGTCTGGGGCTGGCGAAGCACGCGACCATGCCCTACGGCTAGCAAAGATGGCTGAAGCGCTAGCAGTTTGCGGGCGCTCTCCAGCGCTAATCCCTTATGCCAGGTAGCAAGCGCCGGCAAGGGGAAGAGCCATTCGGTGGTTCCCGCAACGGCAACCCCACCCTGCGTCTGAAAGGCATCGCCAGCGATCACGGCTCGATCTCTGGTATCGAAAAAAGCTAGATGGCCTGGCGTGTGGCCTGGCGTGCCAATCACTTCGAGTGAGCCGAAGCGGTCTCCTTCGTGCAAGAGGCGCGTGGGCTTCGTTGTGCAGACAGGATAGCCGCCGCGCAGAGGTACCTGCGGCTCCGAGGGATCAAGGCTCTTATCGCCAGACAGAAAACGCGCGTCTCGCTCACTGATGGCTACCTCAGCATCCGGCAGGGCAGCATGCAACGCATCGAGCGAGCCGACATGATCGATATGGGCGTGGGTTAGCAAAATACGTACAATCGGGAAACCTAACTTCTCGGACTCCCGCATGATCGCCTGCGCCTGACCACTCATGTTGGTGTCGATCAATGTAAAGCCGTCGTCCTCGCGTAGCAGGTAGCAATTGAAGGCCACGAGCCGGGTCAGTTGAAAAAGGTTGTTGCCTGAAGTGGTCACTTTCATGATTTGATCTATCCTTCTTACTAATTACTTTAACTTATTAGCTAATATATATAGATAATAGACTAATAGCATTAGTTTGTCAAGGGGGAAAGAGAGGAAGATCCAGGGGTGGGAGATAGAGGGACGCCGTTGTCAGACCCGCGCGGGTCTGACA
>JALYTT010000647.1 GCA_030854145.1 Chloroflexota bacterium
TGGCGGTATTCCCGTGTAGATCGCCAACAGTCACGTTTATTTGAGCTAAGGCCACACGAAGCGGTATGATATTCATATGCGGAGATGCCTTTCCTGGTCGCAGGAACAATCGGGTCTTCTCTTCCTGGCGAAACATACGCTATAACAAGCTGGTAATTTACTATACTATATCATCTATAAGGAGCGTTCATACGATGGAGATAAAGGCCTACGCCGTTCTAGTGCTGCCTTTTGTCGTGCTCATCTACCTGGCTTTCCTGCTATTTATACGCCCGCCCAGGCCGGTGATCCAGGCCACCCTGCTCGGCGGTCTGACGATGGGGATTATCAATGTGCTGGCTGACTTGCTGGCCTATTATGCCAACTGGTGGCATTACGACCTGAGCGGGCTGATCCTGCACCTGCCCCTGCCGTTCTACGCGACCCCCATCCTGATCTACGGCGGCGTGGGCTACCTGCTGATCTGGCGCTTCTGGCGCGGACGCGGACGCTGGTTTGCACTGCTGCTCTTGATTGGTATCCCGCTCTTCCGCGCTTTCACCGATTTCTTCGGGGCCGATGTGAGCCATTCAAGCTATGCAGTGTGGACCAGCCCCCTGGCCGCGCTCCTCAACCTCTTGCAATGGCTGATCGCCTTCTACGCGGGCTACTTCGTGTTTCGCTTGCTGGCCCCCGCACGGGTTGCACCTGCGATGACAACCCAGAGAGATGAGAGAGACAAGCAAGAGGCAAAAGCGTTTCCTGAGTCGTGACATTCCTATCAGGTAATGCTTCGCCAGTAGTCCATACAAATAGCGCTCACACACTATAGGTTGGTTCCTACCGTATTTCTTGTATAATAAGATAAATTGCTATAAGTCTATCGACACAGCACCCCATATATGTTATACTGCATCTATGAATGTGGTTATGTGTGGGAGGATGTGACACGTGGCAACGTTGTGGGACGAAGGGTTGAAGCGGATTCTGGCAGAATCTCCCCAGGACTTTATCACCTGGTTGGTACGTGATGCGGTGTACCTGAACCAGGTCTCATCGGAGCTGTATCTCGAATTGGAGCGGCACCGCAAAGTCGTTGCTGACGCGGTCTGCACCTGCACCCTGTACGGGCAACCCATCGCGGTGCATGTCGAGTTCCAAAGCGAGAGTGACCGGGACATGGCCTTGCGCCTTTTGGAATATAATGTAGTGGTAGAGAGAAAGCATCACTGCCCGGTGATTTCATGCGTGATCTATCTGCGCAAAGATCATCCAATCGTCGAATCACCATTGATCAAGATGCTGGAGGATGGACAGCCAATCTACCAGTTTCACTTCCTGGTGATCAAGCTCTGGGAACTGAGTGCCGATGACCTGGTGCGGGCGCATTTGCCAGGCATTCTGGCATTGCTGCCCTTAACAAAGAATGGGAGAGACCGGGAGGTCATTGAAGAGATGATTACCCAGTTACAAGTGCAGAAGAAAGAGGAAGTGCTCTCGTTAGGATACCTGCTGGCCTCTTTGACCTGGAAAGAGGACGAGGAACAGCGGTGGCTCAAGAGGAGGTTCAACATGTTGTACGAGGCGTTACGCGAGTCATGGGCCTTCAAAGAGATCTGGGACGAAGGCCAGGAGGTGGGCCTGGAGAAAGGTCGGCAGGAGGGCCGCCAGGAGGGTTTTGAGAAGGGACGCCAGGAGGGGCTAGCCATGCTACGAAAAGCCGTGCTCGCACAGATCGAGAAACGGTTTCCCAGACTTCTGCGCATGGCTCAGGGGATGGTGACTATTACGTCAGAGCCGGCGGCCCTCGGCCAGATGCTTCTCGGCATTACCCTGGCTCAGACGGTAGAGGAGGCCCAGGCTGCCCTGCTCGAGGAGAACGAGGATGGGCAGCATTAGGGGATGATTCGTTCTGTAGGGGCGCCGTTGACAAGCCCGCCTGTTCACCGACGGCATCACGATCTCATTGGCGAACAGGCGGGCTTGTTAACGGCACCCCTACGGATACGCGCGGAGGACGCCTCATGCCTGCGAGATCTGCACATACTGCCCATCTACGGACTTCGACGTGCCGTTCTGGGGCAGACCCTGCGTCGAATTAACCTGGGCGGTCACCAGACGCGTGTCATCAGGGGACCAGGCCATGGCAAAGATTGGTAGGTCGGTGTAGAAAGTAAAATGGCGCTCGCTATCGGCATCCCAGCCTAATACGACTGCACACAGATCGCCACAATAGACCTGGGTGACTGCCGCGATGCGTTTCCCATTATGCGACCAGGCCACAGCAAAGATGAGGTCGGGGAGTACCCCCTTGCTAGGATCGCCATACGCGACTTGCACGTTGTACCCATCATAGGTATACCTGAGAGCGCCTGTCCCTGCATCCCACACCTGCGCCGTTTTGTCCCACGAACCGGAGACGATGGACTTCCCATCCGGCGACCAGGAGACCGAGCTGACCTGGTTGGTGTGACCGCGGTAGGTGTACACATGCTTGCCGGTCGTGGCATCCACGATCTGAACCGTGTTGTCGGCGGCGCCAGAGGCGGTTCGCTGGCTATCGGGCGACCACACGACCGCATTGACGCCCGCCTGGTGACCGCGATAGACGTACTTCTGCGCACCGGTTGCCACATCCCACAGACGCACAGTGCCATCATCCCCGCCAGAGGCAATGGTCCTGCCATCCGGCGACCACGCGACCGTCTTTACTGTGTCGCTATGCCCATGATAGGACACGACATGCTCTCCACTTAGCCCATCCCACACTTGCACCGTCTTATCGATGGAGCCTGAGGCCACCCGTTGACTGTCCGGTGACCAAGCCACCGCCTGCACTCCGGCAGTGTGACCATGGTAAATGAAGGGCCGGAAATGATCGCCAGGGGTAGCTGCCCATACCTGCACCGTCTGATCGAAGGATCCCGAAGCGATATACGTGCCGTTGGGTGACCATGCGACCGATGTGACATGATCGGTATGCCCACGGTAGGCGTACAAAGCTTTCCCAGGACGATGAGGGGTAGCCGTGGGAACGGGGGCGGACGATGAGGAGAGCGCGGGACCGCACCCTTCAAGACTCACAGTAAGCATGCACGCTGCCAGACCCCGCAGCATCCCACGGCGCGAGAGGCTCCCAGCAAGCTGACCTGTTTGTTGACGCACCATCGGCGAATCCCTTTCTCGATGCAAAATACTGAACGACAATGTGGGACAGGGCCGGTTTTGTAACTACCAATATCTCTCAATAGGGTTACATGCAGAGGATACCATGCCAATCAGATGACTGTCAAGAGAAATGTGTAGAGGGCAACCTCGCATCGCGTGGGGGCGCCCCAGACCACGTAGGGGCTTCCCGGACCACGTAGGGGCGCCGTTTACAAGCCCGCGCAGGCCCCACGGT
>JALYTT010000648.1 GCA_030854145.1 Chloroflexota bacterium
TTACAAGCCCGCCTGGCAGGCAGAGACGCGTTGTATGAGGTTCGCGGGCTTGTAAACGGCGCCCCTACGTCTTCCCATGGCGTGATTTCATCTTATTACTGTAAACAACGCGCGGCTAGCGGATATTCCCCAGCAGGGCGCGCGCGATCACGATGCGCTGCACCTGGTTCGTGCCCTCGAAGATCTGGGCCACCTTGACATCGCGCATGTAGCGTTCGACGGGGTAGTCGCGCACATAGCCGGCGCCGCCCAGCACCTGCACAGCGTTAGTGGTGACCTCCATGGCGGTATCGCTGGCGAAGCACTTGGCCATCGAGGCGTACATGCCGGCGCTCTGCCCGTGATCGAGCTTGTGGGCCGCCTCGTAGACCAGCAGGCGCGCCGCCTCGATCTTCATGGCCATGTCGGCAAGCATAAACTGGATGGCCTGGAACGCGCCCAGCGGCCGCCCGAACTGCTCGCGCTGGCCCGCGTAGTCGCGCGCCGTCTCAAAGGCAGCCTGCGCGACGCCCACCGCCACCGCGCCGATGTTAATACGCCCGCCATCCAGCGACGAGAGGGCGATCTTGAAGCCCTGGCCCTCCTCGCCCAGGCGATTGGCGACAGACAGGTGGCAGTTCTCGAAAATCAGTTCACGCGTCGGCGACGAGTGCAGGCCCATCTTGCGCTCGATCTTGCCAAAGGAGAGGCCAGGGGTGTCTTTCTCGACCACAAAACAGCTAATGCCGGCCGACGTGCTGCCCGGACTCGTGCGCGCCATAAGCAGGTAGACCTCGGCCTCGCCAGCATTCGTGACCCACATCTTGGAGCCATTGACGACATAGCCAGCGTCGCGGCGTTCGGCGCGGCATTGCAGGCTGGCGGCGTCGGAACCGGCCCCCGCCTCGCTCAGCGAGAAGGCGCCCAGCAGCTCGCCGGAGGCCATGCGCGCCACCCAGCGCTCCCGCTGCCCAGCGTTGCCGAAACGCGCGATAGAGCCGGTGACCATGTTGTGGACCGAGAGGCCCACCGCGGTCGCCATATCGCCCTTCGCCAGCTCCTCGTAGACCATAGCCCCCATCAGCCGGCTAAGGGCGCTGCCGCCATGCTCTTCGGGCGTGGCCATGCCCATCAGACCCAGGCCCGCCATCTTGTGATATACCGCGCGCGGGAAATAGTTGTCCTCGTCCCACGCCTCCGCGTGCGGCGTCACCTCCTGCTCTGTGAAGCGACGCACGCTGTCGCGAATATCTGATTGCTCCTCGTCGAGATCAAAATTCACTGTTTGCTCCTATCTAATGAAGACACAGGCCAGAGAGGGCGCAGGCCAGCGGCGCCCCTACACGAAATACCGACCTTAATGCTTAGCGTACCACACCAGCACGCCATCATACATGCTGCACGAGACGATGCGCCGGCCATCTGGCGACCAGGCCAGGGCGATGACGGTGCTCGTATGACCATGATAGTCGATCAATTCATCCCCGGTCGTCGCTTCCCAGACCTCAATCTTCTTATCGATGCCTGCTGCCAGATATTTGCTATCAGGTGACCAGGCGACGGCATGGATCCAGCCTTTGTCACCTTGATAAGTATATATCCTCTCTCCAGTGTCCGCGTTCCAGATGTGTACCGCACCATCCTTGCCAGCGGAAGCGATATACAGGCCATCGGGCGACCAGGCGATGGTGAATACGGCGTTCAGGAAGCGCTCGTGCCCATGATAGACGAAATCTTTGTCACTCGCAGCGTGCTGATGCTGATGACCCGCGTGCCAGACGCGCACCGTTTTATCCAGGCTCCCAGAAGCAATACGCATGCTATCAGGAGACCAGGCAAGCGCTACGATCTTCCCCGTATGTTCCATATAGATAAAAGGATGGCTGCCATTGCCATCGCGCCAGATTTGTACGGTTTTGTCGCTGCCACCAGAGGCGATATGTGTGCCGTCCGGCGACCAGGCCAGCGTGTTCACAGAGCCTGTTTGACCTATATAATTAACGTAATGAAAAGGATTGGCGCCCGTATCCGCATCCAAAACATATATTGTCCGGTCATAGCCGCCACACGCGAGGCGTGTACTATTGGGCGACCAGGCAACGCTCAAGGCGACATTTAGAAGGACAGGATAGTTGACGAGCGCGCGCCCGTTTGTTGCGTCCCACACCGGAACCGATCCATTGACAGAGGCACCGGCAATGCGACTACCATCCGGCGACCAGGCAACGCTATTGATATTACCCTGGTTGCCCTGGCACTGGTAGAGGGTGGTGCCGGGATAGAAAGAGCGCAGCGTTTGCGGGTAGATCGCGGGGGAGTAGCCTAGTAGCGGCACTGGCTGGATAGCGGGGATCGGCTGAGGCAGCATGGCCTGGGGCTGCATCAGTAAGTCATCGATGCTTTGCAGTTCCTGCTTGACGGCCGCGATGCTGGCCGGGCGCCTGTTCGCGTCTATCTCCAACATCTGCATGATCAGGCCTTCGAGCCTGACAAGCGCGGGATGACCTTGCAGGCGCAACGCTGGAAAGTGAAACGGTGTCAGCGTGGGATCGTTGCCCGATAGCAGAGTATGCAGCAGCACACCCAGGCTATACACATCGCTGCGCGGCGTTGTCTGGGCCTTGCCGTACTGCTCAGGCGCGGCATAGCCGGGGGAGCCAAGGGCGGTGGTGTCGCGCGCCTGGCCTGGCTTGAAGTGGCGCGCGATGCCGAAGTCGATCAGGTAGAGTTGTCCATCGGCTGTGCGAATGATGTTCGCGGGCTTGAGGTCGCGGAAGATGATCGGGGGCTGGCGCGAATGCAGGTAGCCCAGCACGTTGCAGAGGCTCAGCCCGATCTCAAGCACATCGCGCGGTCGCAGCGCGCTGCCCTGCTGCTCCGCGATATATTGTTCCAGCAGCTCCCCCTCCATGAAGTCCATCACCAGGTACGAGCGCCCATTTTCCGAGAAATAATCATAGATGCGCGGCAGATTGGGATGGATGAGCTTCGCCAGCAGGTGTGCCTCCTGCCTGAAGGCCTCGACCGCCTGCATGCGCTCCTGTGTGCTTAGATGCCTGGGGTTCATCTCTTTCACCGCCACCAGGCGATCATCAAACTCGCTATCTTCCGCCTTGTAGACCGCACCAAAGCCCCCCTTGCCGGCCAGATCCACAATCCGGTAGCGCTGCTTCACCATCTGACCAACGGAGAGCAGCTCATCATGCTCATCAAACACAACCGGCAGCGGCTCCCCACAGGCGAAACACCGGCTCGCCAGCCTGGAGTTGACGGCCCCACAATTGCTACAGTAGGATGACGCATCCATGTATCCGTACCTCGTATGCCCTTTAGTTAGATTGTACGCTCAAATTGTACAAAATTAAAGTGACGTTTGCCCGTTCCGTAGCGCGTGGCTTGCCA
>JALYTT010000194.1:0-742 GCA_030854145.1 Chloroflexota bacterium
CCCATCTATTGCATAGAGAGGCGAGTGAATCTCTCTCCAGAATAAGACGTTCCAAAACGTATGGAAAATAATGGTCCTTAATGCGATCCATGTCCTCGGAACGAGATGGTCACTGAATGCTTGCTTGTAGTGCAGACGAACGCCACCAACCCGTGCGAACAAACGTCACTGTCACTTTTGGCTTTCGTCTGCACTGCTTGTGACTTTCGTTTGCCCTGCGTTCAGATTTCGTCTGCACTGTGTGGATTTCGTCTGCACTGGGTTCTGGAATTGGTGCGATCAGCGAACGGGCTAGAGCTGTCTGCACCTTTCGGGCAGTAAATGTGTCGAGATAGGTGGGAGTTTCTGAAGCGTTTTTCGTGGGTTTTGGTCGTATTCACTGCTCAGTAGTAAATTGGGTGAAATCAGCACAACTTTTGAGGCGAAACAGACAAAATCGGCGCGAATAGAGCAATAATAATCAGGTGAAGAGCCTGAATTGAACTTTTTGCTTTTATGATCGCTTTGCCTGGTGTTTGTAAAGTGCGAGGTGCTGCTTTTACCGCTTCTGTAATTAACAAATCACAACGAGGTAACGCCTCTCTAAAAGCGGCTTTAGCAATCTGCAAACAGTCAATTTCGATGATTCGCGCTGATTTTGTCGATTTCACCTTAAAAACTTTGCGTGTTTCACCCAATTTACCACCCCGTTCCTGGCGCGGCTGACCGATGTCGAGGCATGCTGCTTGTTGCGGGTCAAAAG
>JALYTT010000194.1:752-11757 GCA_030854145.1 Chloroflexota bacterium
ACTTTGCGTGTTTCACCCAATTTACCACTTTGAGCACACATCCCGCAGAATCTCCGAACATCGTGAGCGTAGTGATGGCGCCTCTCTGAAGACGAATATCGACCATCGGCAGCCCAGTGCCATCTCCTCCCAGTGACGCGCCCTCCTGTATATGCCAGTGAGCAATGATTCCTTGCGGGGCCGCGAGCGGCGGGCACACAATCCTTTTCATCGTTGGCCTCTCTTTCTTCTTGCTCTCTTTGTACGTGTGGAAAACGTTCGTTGATGGATGCGGTCGATGAGCACATGCCGACCGAGGGCGAGGAAGTGCAGATGCCCGTCGCTGGAGTGTTGGTAGACCAATCGCAACGAGCGATTGATCGAACATTCCCAGGCGCATTGTCGGACCAGGCGCTGCACCCGCAAGGACGGATGTGCCGGATTCTGGCACAGCAGGGCCACTTTTCGACGAATAAGGCGCTGCATCTTCTGCGAAAATCGCCCCCAGTCTTTGCGAAATCCATCTGCGGTGGTGACCGTTTCCCCGAAGTCTGGCAGCACCGCCTGCTGCACCATCTTTTTCTTCATGACCTTCTCCTTCCAGCGTGGTCTGACTCTGCCCGCGCGCGCATGTCGTAGAACAGGCGGCGCGGCTGGTCGTCCTGAGATGTGGACAGCACCTCGTACCAGATGGGAGCCAGCGGTCCTGCATGTTCGATTCTGGTGCTGGTGGTGGTGCGTAGGGTGAGGGAGGTGCTCGCGAGGATCGACCGTGCCACGCGCCAGACGCGCTCCTCGTGGCCACCATCCGGGGTCACGAGGAGGATGATCGGCAGGACCGCGCCCTCCCTGGCCCATTCGCGCAGCGTGATGTAGCGACGGTAGGCCTGAACCTTCTCTTCCAGGTCCTGCACGCCGACCGTGGCACGCGTCCACTCCAGCCAGAAGCGCACGCGGCGTTTCCCAGCCTGGTATTCGGCCAGCGCGTCGGGTCGCACGTGCCGCCAGGCGTCATAGGCGGCATAAAATTGTTCGCGTGCATAGCCCTGTTCCCACCAGAGCAACCGGTGGCCCTTTGCACGCGCATCCAGGGTCAGCCGCGCCATGAAGCGATAGATCCCGGCGGTGTGCTCCGCGTTGAGCCGCAGCCCGGCGATCTCCTGCTGGATATAGTGTTGCTCGCTGGCCGACGAAGCTGGTCGCGCGATACTTTTGATCGAGAGATGATGGCTGGCGGCGAGGAACTGCAAGCCCCGCGAGGAGACCTGCCAGCGTTCTTCGGGGGCGCTGTGATGATCGACGGGCAGGGGTACCGCCGTCACGCACGTATACTCGCGCATCTGAAAGAGGTAGCGCCTGGCTGTCGCCGGCGCAATGTCCAGGAACGCGGCCACCTCACCGGCTGAGAGAAACGGATACACAAACAGCAGATCCAGCAGGGCGCGGTGCGTCGCACGCAGGCAGAGACTCAGCAGGCCCAGGCTGGTGCGCCGGTCTCGCTTCATCCAGGTCGAGACCTGTCTGCTGCGTGCCAGGTAGCGCCCCTGGATCAGGCGGCGCTGTGTACGTGCAGGGCGAGGATCTTCCCCTGGCTCCATCTCGCGCAGGGACCGCCAGTGCATGCCGACGGGCAGGGTGCTGATGGGAGTTGGGATCAGGGCGTCTCGCAAGGAGACGGACGCCGCTGTGGCCAGAGAGACCCAGGGCAGGTTCCAGGTCGTCGTCGGCTGACCCCCATGCGGCAGGGCCGTCACGCAGCCGTGAAGCGGGGCGACTCCCGCCAGGCGCGCCAGTTCTACAGCGATCCGCTGCCAGTGGGACACGCGATGCCGCCCGTTCACCAGGATCAGCACCAGGGGGCAGGCGATCCCCTGCTGTTCCCAGCGGGCGCGTGCCCGGTAGAGTGCGTGCAGGCGCGCACGCATGATCCGACCGGGAAGCAGGCCCGTATCTAGCAGGATCAGGCAGCCAGCCCACTGCTCTTGAAAGAGGGGAGCGTGATGCGTGATGTGCAGCAGCAGCGCTGCATCGGCACTCACGCGTAGGCGCTGGTCCTCTTCCCTAGCGGAAAGCACCTCCACATACTCCCGCTGCCAGTGCCAGGTGACTGTCGGCGGGCGCCCCTGGAGGGCAAGCGCCGTGGGGGCATGGGTGAGCAGGGCATTCACCATATCGTGCAGGCGCACCAGCCAGGGGAGACGGGGGAGCAGCCCCAGCAGGCCTCGTTCATCAGCCTGCACGGTGCTGGCCAGCACGACCGGATCGCGCCCCAGGTCCCTGGCCGCCAGCACCAACCCGCGCCGGCTGAGATGGTACAGGCGTGGGGAGGTCTGTCCTCGCAGAGGGAACCGTACCCATTCCACCGTGCCGTCAGCGACCAGGCGCGCGAGATGCCGATAGACGGTCCTGGCATCCATGGCGGGACAGGTGATGTGGAGGTCCTCTTCCCGTTGCAGGGGCAGGCGCACCAACTGTTCTCGCAGCAGAGCGGTCACGGTGGAATGGCGCGGCCTGGTCTGCTGTCTGCTGGTGTTCATGATTCTCGTCCTTCCTCGCGCTCGTGTTCCGACATCGGATAGCTCTCCGTCGCGCGTTTGCGGGAGGAGCGGGAGGATCGCGACATCTTGGCCGCGTCGTGAACGAGAGTCTGGCCCTGGGCCTGGCCTGCCCCCTGCTCGTTCTGATTCTGGTGATCCTCGTCGTCGTGCTCCTGATCCGAAGGCTGCTCCTGGGCCGCAGAGGGAGCATTCTTTCCCTGTTTCTTTTTCTTGGGAAACTCGTAGGCTTTGGCTTGCTGTGCGATGATCTCATCGACGCGCTCGACCGGACACGCGTAGCGTTGGCTGCTGTTGGTGCAGATCACGCTCACGGTCTGCTGGTTGGGAGCGGGCGGCAGGTCGAGCGCGAGAGAGAACGTCGGGAGGCGTCTGCCCGCCCAGGACAGTTTGGCGTAGCACAGGTAATTGTTCAAATTGACGATATCGTCCACCTCAATGCCATCGCCCAGTTCTCGGCTCATGTGCAGCGCGTCGTGGGCGCTCATATCAAAGGCGAAGAGGTGATCAGTGTTGGCCAGCAGGGAGTGGCGCAGCGTGGGGTCCAGCACGTCCAGGTAGCCGAACGATTGGGTGGCCAGGGCGAACGTGCCCCCGAATTTCCGCAATTCACCTAGCAGCGAGTTGAAATCGACACCCACAAACTTCTGCATCTCGTCGATGAGCACGCAGACCCCTGGGCGCTCTCCGACGGCATACTGCGCCTGTTCGGCGATCGTGGTGTGCAGCAGTCCCAACAGACTGGCCCCGACGAGCGCAGAGGTATCTTCGCCAATGATGCCGGAGGCCGTGTTGATGATGAGCGTTTTGCCCGCCTGGAGGATCTCTGGCAGGCTGATCGTCGAGACAGGTTGGCCCACGATTCGGCGCACCACGCGGGTGGCGCCAAATTTGGAGAACTTGCTGACAATGGAGCCGGCGACCCGGAGTTGCTCGTCCTCCTCCAGGCGCTCATAGTATGCCTCCCACCAGTCGTGAATGTCCTGATCCTGCACCAGGCGCAACACCGCCCCGCGAAACCAGGCTCGCTGGAGCAGAGGAACCACCCCCAGGATGGTGAATTGCATGGCTGCCCCCTGCTGTTTTCCCTCTCTGTCCAGGAGAATGCGATTGGCCTCACACAAGCTCAGAAGCGCATAGCGTAGGGTAGACTCGGTGCGCGGCCCCCAGGCTCCTTCCCAATATTTTTTGCTAATCGTCACCTGGGTATCGACGACCTTATCGCGGTCCTGACCGCCCGCCATATCCAGCAGGTTGATCCCTGGTGGCGCGGCGCGATTGGAGAGATCCACATAGATGGTGTCATCCACACGCTCAGGCGGAATGCATCCCAGGACCAGGGGAGCCAGGTCTCCGTGTGGATCAAGAACGATCAGGCCGCGCCGTGGGCCGGAAGCGGGCGCAGAGAGGACAACGCGAGCCAGGTGCTGGAATAAGGTACTTTTCCCCTTGCCCGTTCCCGCCACAGCGAGGGTGTTGTAGCCCATACTTTCGGCAGGAAGTATGACTGGGGCCACATGCCCGGCATGTCGATTGGTGCCGAGTTGCCAGCCCGGACCCGTCGTTAGTATCTGGGAGACTGGCAGCGTGCGAATGGGGGAGCGTTCCATCAGGGCCGTCTGCCCCAGGTCGGCCCCTTGCAGCAGATGGAAGAGGGCCGCGACTTCTTCGGCGGTCAAGAGCAGCGGCGAGCGCTGGACCCCCTGGTACCAGGGGAATAGGGACTTCCACCGCGCGGCTGTTTCCACCAGGCGCAGACGGGCCAGCCAGCCGGGACCCTGATGAGGGACAAAGTAGTTGCCGCTGGCGAGGTGATAGGCCCGGTAGGCGGCGATCACGCGATCGGCTACATTCCGGCGTACCGCCTTCTGCTGCTGACGGGCACGTGTGACGAGTCGCCAGCGTCGTGCCTGCTCTCGGCCCCAGCCGGTGAGATCGTGCCAGCGGATGAGCCTCCACGGCGGCAGCGGCGCGACACCGGCCTGTTGTCCTTCGGGAGTGAGAGCTGGCCCAATGACAGAGATGCGCAGCACCGCCCGGTAGGCAATGCGCTCGGTCTTGCGACGAACGAGTTGCTGATCGTAGATACGTGTTCTGGAGCCAAAGAGGCGCTGGCGGATCTGGTCGAGTAGGATGAAGACCAGCAGGCACCCGACCAGCACCGCGAAGCCAGCCAGCCCCACCTGCCAGGTCTGCGCGGTGGTCAGGTGCAGCGGCTTGCCATGCAGGAGTGTGTCAGCAGCCTGAAAGACCCAGGCCGGGAGAATCCGGTGCAGAGGCACCCAGAAAGACCGAACCAGCACCAGCATCAGGACCAGCAGACCCAGCAGGAGCACGTCAATGGGACTGCCTCCGGAGGACTGGCGTTGCTGACTCTGCCGCGCGGCACGTTCTTGCTCTAAGGGATGCTCCTGGGCCATGCGTTGGCTGCCGGCTGACCAGGTAGCAGAGGCAGGCACCAGGACCAGGTGCGCCACCGCGCGATGGTGTTTCGGCAGATGATCCAGGGCGGCCAGTACCCCCAGCAGGGGATCAGCGCCCTCTTCCTGCCATTCACGGGGCTTCCACATCCGAAACGGCAGGTAGGAAGGCGCGCCGGGTCGCAACGTGACACAGGTCACCGCCTCGTGAGGGGCCAGGGGCGCAAGCGGATCGGCGGCGAGGGCGCGTAGCACCGCCTGGGGGTAGCGTGCGTAGAGTTGATCGCAGACATGATCCAGGGAGGCCTGGGTGGTCGTGCGTGTCACGAAGAAGCGCTCAGTCCCTGCCTGTGTGTCGCGTGCGGCAAGTTCGAGGGCGACCGGTTGGCGAGTATCGAGGACCAGTCCGCTCATGACCGTCTCCAGGGCGGGCACGTCGCGCATGCCCTGCCCTGGAATGATCTGGAGGGTATAGGGACCAGGAGCGGCGAGGGCCACTCCGGTTTGCTTTCTCCTCATGTGATGTGTTCCTCCTCGTGCGCTGTGCCTGGGATATCAGGCACAGGAATGCGCGGATCTGTCTGTGCTGGCTTTCTCGCAGACGCACCGGTGACGCCGGCGGCACCATGCCCATCGAGCGTGCCATTGTTCCCGGCGGCACCGGTGACCATCCTCGTTGCGTCTGTGCCATCGACGGCAGCCGTCCCGGTGGCGAGAGCCGCCGATGCCGGATCTTGCTGAGCCTGCTTTTTGCGCTGCGCTGCCAGATCGGCTGGTTTGGTCGTCGCTAACTCGTACTCCAGGGGATTGGCCTCGAAGCGGGCTACCACGCGCCGGGTCGGGGTGATGATCAGACCTTCGCCGCGCCCGAAGCCCCGAAGCAGATCCTCCTCGTGCTCAGAGAGGCCATACGTCTCGCGCAGTTTTTCGGGGCGGGTACGGCCCAGCAGGATCTTGGTATCGCAATTGTCCAGGATGATGCGAGCGTAGCGGTTCTGTGAGAGGCTCTCAATATTCTGCAGGATGAGGGTGACCGCCAGCCAGTGCTTGCGCGCCCGCGCTACAATGGTCGCCATGAAGCGTGCCCACGCCTCGTACTCGGAAAGCACCCCGGCCTCGTCGATAACGAACTCGCGGGGGATGTCGCTCGCAAAGCTCTGCGTCCACACGAACTCCGAGAGAATCGCCAGGATAATGGGCGCCAGTTTGCTGTCGAGATCGCGTGTGTCGAAGACCAGGAAATGGCTCTTCAGTTCCACATTGGTTGGCCCATCAAAGAAGGCCTTGTAACTGCCGGAGACATAGGGGTAGAGCCGCTGGAGGAACCCGAAGCGATCCGGTCCCAGTGTCTGCTTCTCGATGATGCTGTACAGATCGCGCAAGAGCGGAGCTGAGCGGCCGTGAGTCGTGCTGCGGGAGGTAATGCCCATCTGGCGGTAGGCCTCGTAGATCACTTGCTCTAAAAAGCCCATCTCCTCCGGAGGGAGTTCGACCATGCCGTCGTTGCCCCGGTGAGCCACCATCATTTGGATGATCTCGCGGGCGGCCGCCACTTTTTCGGCCAACCGATCTCCCTCGCCCAGGGACTCATCATCCTCGTCATCATCCTCGTCGGCCGTGCTCCTGGACACGGTGAGCGCACCCAGATCCAGGAAATTGATGCGGTGGCCGGAGCCAGCGGAGAGGCGAATCCACTGGCCGTTGACTGCCCGGCAGATACGCTTGTACTCGCGATCGGGGTCGGTCACGATAATCTGCCGGTCATAGGTGCCGTGGAGCAAGAAATGCATCAGGCTGATCAGATACAGACGCAGGAGCATCAGCTTGACCAGGAACGATTTGCCGTAGCCGCTCGGCCCATCGATGAGCAGGTTGGCGTTCTGCAAGGAGGGGTCCCAGCGGTCAAGGCGGATCGGCGTGTTCGTTGGGGTGCGGCCTAACAGGATACCCCCGCGCATGAAGAGGCTGCTGGAGATGAACGGGAACAGCGTGGCGATGCTCCAGGTTGGCAGCAACATGCCAGTGCCCCAACGCGCCGCCACGTCATCGGCGTAAGGCAGGCAGGAGAGCCAGCCCTCCGGCTGTACCAGATAGGCAGGACGCGCCACCACCAGGGCCGTGAGCACCGAAAGCACACGCGTGGTGCGTTCCTCCAATTCCTCGACGGAGGCGGCGCGCACCAGCAGGTAGAGGGACACATCGGCCAGCGACTCCTCGCCACTGGCCACCTTGAGCAACATGTCGCCCACATCGCGCTGTCCGACCAGCACATGGGCATCATCCAGCGTCCCGCGACGGGCGGCGACCATACGCGAGGCCTGGTGCGTCGTCTGCTTATTGCGCAGGAAGCGCAGGGAGTGGGCCGCTGTGCGCATGTGGATGTGCAGAGAGGTTTCGACGCCAGGGTCGTCGAGGTCGAAGAGCACGCGCATCCACCCTGCCTGGATCTCCCGTGAGAGTTCTGGGACCACCAGCACGCGCAGGTATTCGCGTTGCTGATCGACCAGGGTGATGCTCGTCTCGGAGACGGCGAGACCGGCGGGGGCCAGCAGATCGGCGAGCTGGGTGCAGGCCGGCGAGGGAAGCTGCACTGACGGCCCCTCATCGTCTGCTGCCCTCTTTGCGTGCCTGCGCCGCCTGTTCTTGGGCGTCTTTGGAGAAACAGGAGCGGCAGGAGGGGCCGTCTCGTCAGGACACGGGACGTTCTCAGACTGGACCAGGGCCTGCACCAGGCTGGCGGGAGGCGAGGGCCGCTGCGCCATGATGGCGCTGGAGAGGAAGTCGAAGAGGTCTTCGCCCTCCACGCGCTGCGCGGTCAGCCCAATGGCGGAACAGCGCCCGATGAGTTCACGCACGCGCATCGTCAGTTGCTTTTGTGCCTGCCGGAAGGCCGCGTGATAGACGTGCTGTCGTCGCTGCCGCGCGCGCTTTCTGGACGGCAGACGCCAGCGGCGAAAGGCCGCTCCTCCTGCGCTACCGGGGTCAGGATCAGCGGGGACAATCAGGTAAAACTCGTGATCGACCCAGGCCGCCTCGCGGCCTTGCTCATCGATAGCCGCCAGATGTGCCAGGCGCAGGGCCTCTCCCTGGCCCACCTGCTCGCCCCTCTCGGCGGCCGATGCCGCTTCAAACTGCTGTTTGTAGGCGGCGATTTTGCGCGCAAGGGGGACCGCACGTGTGCAGAGTTGCAGGTCATAGCCTGGGATGAGCGTGTGCAGAAGGGTACGGAACTTCGCGATGATCTCGGCCTGCTCCTGGGTGCTTTTGAGCGCGTAGTTGAGGCCCTCGACGCGGATCACCGCCCGAAAGAGACGTTTGTAGGGAGTCTGCTGGGAGGCCAGGGCGACGATATCGCCGGCGAGGATCTCGCGGGGCAACACAAAACGCTCTTGCAGGCTTCTGGCCGCATGGTCTTGTCGTGGTTTCCGGCTCATATCGCTGCCTCCTGGAGATGGTGGCGTCTGGGAAGGGGTGTGCTCTCTGGGTCATCCTGGTGAGTGGGAACAGGGATGGCAAAGAGATCGTGCTGGCAGACACTGTGCCAGACGTAGCGCCGGGGCTGCCGCAGCCAGACCAGGAGGATCAGCGCCCACACGTCCAGAGAGCGTCCGGCCACGCTTCCCAGTGCCAGGGCCAGCCCGACGAGCACCGGAAGTGCGCTGACGCAGATGTGGAGCACCAGCACCCAGGCCGCGTTCCCCAGGTGCCAGGTGCCCACCCGAATCCAGAGGTTGTAGCCTAGCGCACTCCCCAGCAAAAACAGCATGAGTCCACGGGGCGTAAAGGGACCGATGATCCTGTCCGGGACATTCAAGTGGGTCGGGATGGTGTATGGTGTGTGTGTGTCGTGTCTGCCTTCAGTCATCATGTGTTCCTTTTAGCCAATGGCACTGGAGAGGAGGAGTTGTATCGAGGGAGCCAGCACGACAAGAAGGGCGCCAATGGCGGCTGCCCAGAGAGCCGATTCGGCACGGCTTCTGCGCGCGGGATTGTGTTCGGACGTCATCCAGAGATACCCGGCGACCGTCACGGCCAGCACGGTGGCCCCGCCGATAAATGCTTGCAGAATGCCAGCCAGGTTGCTCAGAGACGTGCCAATGTCGGCAATGACCAGAAGATGCAAGAGAAACATAGAATCGTCCTTTCCTGAACGGCGGGAAGACTACGGGGCGACGGCGTAGAAGCCGCCCCACCAGCCCATAAATTGGCTGATACTCATCGCGTGAAAGGTATAGCCTGACGAATCGGCCAGAAAGACGCTGGTCGCATCCCCCCCGGTGACCACCAGGATATGACCGCCAGCGAACTTGTCAGGTGGCCAGTCCACAATCACGGGTCTGCCCCCGTTGGCCGTTGCAATGATGCTGGAGAGCTGGTCCAGCGAAAAGTTCTGCGCCCATTGCGTCTTCATGCCAAATTGGGTCAGGGTGTCCTCAATGCCACCGGGACGGACCAGCCCCAGGGACGGGGTGATATCCCCGCGCGCGGCCTCGATGGTGAGAATATCGTGAATGCGGTAGTGGCCCCCGTAGGCGTTGAGGATCTCCGTCATGGCGGCCGCCGAACACGCCGCGTAGGCCCAGGTGTGGTACTCCTGGGATGAACCATACTGCGCCGGGTCCAGTTGCGCGATGCGCACCACTCGCCCTGATGCACCTCCAGACCCACCGGTCGGGGCGGGCAGCCAGGAGGGATGGATATAGCCCTGTACAAAGTAGCCGTGGTGGTTGCCAATGCTCCCATCGAGCGCGATCGGCAGCGTCGCGATGGGGCCTCCCTCCGCGTTGGCCTGGGCGTAGGTGATGGAGCCAGCACTCCTCCCGCTGGGTGCCTGCCAGCTCAGCACAATGGAGACATGCCCAAATGGCCCCCCTTGCCAGGCCATGATGTCCCCCGGACTGACAGGGAGGTGACCAGGAGCGGTGGACACTTCCTCGAAGCCCAGGGAGCGCGCGGCGGGCGTGCCGTAGCGGCTCCAGAAGACGTTGCCATTGCCGTCATAGGGCAGTGGGTGAAAGAGCGCGTAGGACCCCAGCACAAGGGCCACGCATTGAAAGGTGCCATTCTGCCAGGCCGAACATCCTGGACAGTGTGCGCGCGCCCAATCCAGGACCGCCGGGGGGAAGCCGGAATCGTACCAGGCATCGGGGCCACACGAGGGACAGGTGGGAGGGCCGTGGAGATGGGCGGCCATCGCGCGCGCCATCAGGGTGACCTGATTGTCCCCTTGCAGGCCGCCACCCCTGCCGGTCGTGCCACTGTGCATGCTCTGCTCAAAGACGGCTACCCCTGCCAGCGTCGTTCCCAACAGGCCAGCCCCCAGCGTCAGGAGCACGAGTCCCAGAACAATGAGCTTCATGTGCGGTGTCTCCTTTCTCTGCTCGTTAGGGGAGCGTGATGATCCTGGCGGCGGTCGTCGCAACCTTCTGGGCCGTTTCCCCGACCGCGTGCATGGTCGCCTGTGTGGCATCCAGGGCGGGACGCAGCGCCCATCCGCCCAATGCAAATGGGGCGCGAATGGCGAGATAGCAGGCTGCAATGCCTAAGAGAAATTCCATGATTGCCTGGGGGAGCGGGGTGGTAATGGAGCCGACGCTGCTCATGAGCGCGCCAGCCATCCCTAAAATGAGGATCTGGATGGGTTGCACAAAGAGGACGACAAAGAACCCCTTGAGATAGAGAATGCCAATGGGACGTAGTTGGGGCAGGGTAAAGCACAAGATGCCGATGGGACTGCCCGCAATGAGCGCATCCAGCAGGATAATACGCATAAGCATTTCCACTCCCAGCAGGATTTCCGTTGCTGAGATGAGTGCGGCCAGGCCAAACGTCACGACTCCGGCGGTGACGATCTGAAGGGTGAAGAGATTCTTGAAAATATTTGTGAAGCCAGCAATCGTGGCCACCTGCCCAATCGCGCCACACAGCTCGTTGCTGATCTGGATGAAAATACTCATGAAATCGATGGCAAAGAACGCAAGAATCATCGCAATTCCGATTTCAGGCAGCGCTGCGATGGTCTCGGAGGAGCGCTGGCCACTTTGCATGACG